>NZ_RZQL01000439.1 GCF_003997935.1 Mesorhizobium sp. M7A.F.Ca.US.006.01.1.1 | reverse complement strand
GGTTGATCCGTCGCGCACCAAGAATCCCGTCCGGCCTGCCCCGGCCTGCAGACGGTGCCCTCCCGGTCCGGCGCCCCACCCGACCCGGAGGGACTTGCGGAGAATCGGAGCCGATGCGAACCTCGCCGCAACATGGCTCGCGCGCGTTCCGATTCTCCGCCTCTCTTTGAGATCATCGAGAAGCCCGACTTCTCCTTCGAGACGAAGGCGATGGCCGAGGGCCTGTGGCCGGTCGCCGGGATGGACGAGGCAGGCCGTGGCCCCCTGGCCGGGCCGGTGGTCGCGGCAGCCGTGGTGCTCGATCCCGCCAACATTCCCGACGGCCTCGACGATTCCAAACGCCTCAGCCATTTGCAGCGTGAAGCCTTGTTCCTGCGAATTCTCGGCTCCGCTCAGGCGGTGTCGATGGCCTCCATCAGCGCCGAGGGCATCGACGGCAGCAACATCCTCAAGGCAAGCCTGGAAGCCATGCGCCGCGCACTGGTCGGGCTGTCGGTCCGACCGAAGCTCGCCCTCGCTGACGGACGCGACGTACCACCGGGGCTGCCCTGCGAAGGACGCGCGCTGATCAAGGGCGACCAGCGTTCGCAGTCGATCGCGGCCGCCTCGATCGTCGCCAAGGTGATGCGAGACCGCATGATGTGCGGCTGCGGCAACCACCACGACCGCTACGGGTTCGAAGTTCATATGGGCTACGCCACGGTTCGCCATCGCACCGCGATCGAAGCGCATGGCCCGGTGGCGCGGCTGCATCGCGTATCGTTTTCACCGTTCAGGCTGGGTGGCGCTGAAGTGGTTGAAGAAGAGAGCTTTGCTGGATTGGATAGCTGATCTCCCCCCTTGTGGGCCCGTTGCGTTATTGGGCTGTTGGGGCAAGGAGAGAAGGCAAGGCCAATGTGGGTTGCCTTGCGAGGCGGGGTTGGGGCCGGATTGGCTTGGGTTTGAGGTATTCGGCGGATTTCGGGCGCAATGCGGCCCTGGATCAGGTCGCCAGCGTCACCCAGCGGCGCATGTTGAAGGCGATGGCCGCGATGAGGATCTGTGCTGCCGCCTTGGCCAGGCCGCGATAGCGGATGGCGCAAAGCCGCATGCGGTTCTTCAAGGTGGCAAAGGTCGTCTCGACGGCAAAGCGTTGCCGCGCGATCAGCCGGTTGAAGTGTTTCAGCCGCGCTGGCAGGCGCGGATGATGCTTGTTGGCCCGCCGCATCAGTCGCGGCTTGATCCCGCGCTCCCTCAACAACAGCTCGCGCGCCTTGGTGTGATAGGCCGCATCCGCCAGCACCGCGCCTTCGTCGCCACAGATCAGATGATCTGCCTCGACCGTATCGTTGACGTTGGCCGCTGTCGTCCTCACCCGGCGGATCAGGCCAGAGCCCTGATCGACACCAACATGGGCCTTGTAGCCATAGGAGGAGCCAGGCTTGCCCTGCCGACGTGTAAAGCCGGCATCGGGATCGCCGGCCTGACCCGCCTCGTGCGCCGCTCCACTGGGTGGGCGTGCCGCCGCCGTCTCGATCACCGTGGCATCGAGCATCGTGCCGCGCCGCAGGATCAGCCCGGCCTTGTCCAACTGCCGGTCCAGTTCGCCAAACAGCTTCTCCAGAAGCCCAACCTCCACAAGAAGATTGCGAAAGCGGTTGAGGGTGGTGTGGTCGGGAACCGTCTCCTCGAGCGTCAGCCCAACGAAGCGGCGGAACGACAGCCGATCGGCCAGCGCCTCCTCCAGTTCGCTGTCCGACAGTCCATACAAGGACTGCAACAGAAGTGCCTTGAACATCACCAGCGAATTGTAGGCAGGCCGGCCTGGTCCAGCCGGCGAGCGCAGCCGCGCCAGGATCTTCTCGAAGCGATACCACTTCACCAGCGACGAAAGCCGGTCCAGGCGACCGCTCCGACCAAGTCCCTGCGGCAGCAGGGCCTCCACAAAACTGAACTGACCGCTCGGCCTCGTCGCCATCGCTCGATCCCCGTTTCAAAAACAGAGAATCATATCCACCCAATTTTGCAACAGTCCCACAAGGGGGAGATGGCCGGCAGGCCAGAGGGGGTCGCCGCGCGTGAAGCGCCGACCTTTTCTTCGCTGCAAGAAGGCGTGCGCCCAGTAGAGCCGACCCCCTCTGTCGCCTTCGGCGACATCTCCCCCTCGAGGGGGGAGATTATCAGCGCCGCAACAAAAAAGCCGCCGGGTTGCCCTGGCGGCTTCGATTGTATGGCGTATGCGAAAGCTAGTTCAGCTTCGACTTCACGTCCGCAAGCGAAGCCTTGAACAGATCTGCATCGGCCTTGGCGTCGATCTTGCCGGCAAGCAGCGCGCGCGCTGCCTCAACGGCGATATCGACGGCGCTGGCGCGGACTTCGCTGATGGCGTCACGCTCGGCCTGGCCGATCTTCTGCTCGGCAAGCGCGGTGCGCCTGAC
>NZ_RZQL01000438.1 GCF_003997935.1 Mesorhizobium sp. M7A.F.Ca.US.006.01.1.1 | reverse complement strand
TGACGTTGATGCCGGCATTGTAGGCGGAGCGGCGCGCACCGCCGACCGCGCGCAAACGCCAGCCCGGCCTGAGCCGCGAGAGGACGATGTGCGCACCAATGGCGATGATGACGAAGATGATGAACGAGACCGGTACGCCGTTGAAGGAACCGAAGCCGATAAGGTCCCATGTCGGCGAGACCGGCATCGAGCCGACGATGGCGCTGGCCAGGCGCGGGAAGATGATGTCGTAGAGCGCCCGGTAGATGACCAGCGTCACCAGCGTGGTGATGAAGGCGCGCAGCCTGAGGTAGCCGATCAGAACGCCGTTCAGCAGGCCGCAGGCAATTCCCGTGGCGAGCGTGGCCATCAACGCCACGCCGATCGGCAGGCCGAACACATTCATCGACACCAGGGCGGCCAGCACGCAAAGCGCGAACATCGAACCGACCGAGAGGTCGATGCCGCCCGACAGGATGACGATCGTCAGGGCCAGCGCGACGAGGCCGAACTCCGACACCTGGCGGGCAAGGTCCGAGAACGTCCCGACCGACAGAAAGCCGGGAATGACCGAGATCATGACCAGAACCGTGGCCACCAGCGCAAGGGCGGGAATGACATTGTCAATCCAGCTCTTGGTCAGAAGTTCTCCGAACAGGCGATCCGGCACCAACCGGTATCGCAGTCGCAGAAGCGTATCACTGGCAGCCATCGGTTCCGTTGTCCGCTACTTCAAATCGTCCAGGGTCCAGCAATTTCGGGGATTGACGTTTGCCTTGGTGATCTGGGTGAGCGGGTTGAAGTAGAGCGTCTTGGTCTCGCCCGCTGGGCTGTCGGAAAGCAGCAGCCGTGCGATCTCGGCATTCAGGATTTCGCCCTGCAGCGGCACGTTGTAGCTGATGTAGAGATTGAACAGGCCTTTCTCGACGTTCTCGCAGCCGACCTTGTTGCCGCCGCCGCTGGTGACGAGGAAGACCTGGTCGCTCTTGCCGGCCTGCTTGATGGCGGATGCCGTGCCGGTATCCTGGTTGTCCCAGATGCCGATGGCGCCGCAGAGGTCCGGATGCTGCTGCAGCACCGTGTCCATGATTGAGCGCGCCTTTTCGGGATTGTATTCGGTGGCCTGCTGCGAGACGACCTGGATGTCGGGATGCTGGTTCAGGACTCGGTAGATGCCGTCGAGCTGAAAGACATCAGATGCCGCCGTCGGCACGCCGGTGTCGATGGCGACCTTGGTCGAGGCGCCCTTGCCGGCGCTGCACTTATCGACCACGGCTTGCGCCGCCTGCTCGCCGATCTCGGTCCAGTCGGCGCCGACATAGGAATCGGTCTGGGTGTTCGATTCCAGGTTGATCTGCACCACCTTGATGCCGGCAGCCTGCGCCTGGGCCAGCAGCCGGGCGTAGGACTGGATGTCGGGGTTGTGGGCGACGATCAGGTCTGGCTTTTCGCTGATCAGCGATTGCAGCGCCTTGGTGCCGGCATCGGTGCTCCAGGCCGGATCGCGGATCTCGAAACTGTATTTCAGGCGCTTGGCCTGCTGACGCATCACCGCGGCCCAGCCTTCGGTCAGATCGAAGCCCATCGACAGCGGCAGGAAGACGACCTTCTTGCCTTCAAGCGTCTTGTGGAACGTGGTCGAGCGCGGATTTTCCAGGCCCTTGTCCTGCGCGCTGGCGGTGACAATGCCTGCCAGGGCGATGCAGGCCGCGGCCAGCCATCTTGTTGTTTTCAGAAGTCGCATGGTTTCCTCCCATTGCAGTTTGGCGTTGAAAATTGGTGCTCAGAGATCCCCTTGCTGGGATGTCTGCTCGTCACGCGGGTTGACGAGTGAATCGATGACGATGGCCAGAAGCAGAACCACGCCCTTGACGAGGTTCTGGATCGTGTAGTCGATGTTCATGATCGTCATGCCGTTGAGAAGGATGCCGACGAAGACGGTGCCCAAAATGACGTTGCGGACTTTGCCGTGACCGCCGTTCAGGCCGATGCCGCCCAACACCACGACCAAAAGGATGTCATAGATCATCGTCGAGTTGAAAAGCCGGGCATTGATCGCCGACGCCGACGAGGCAAGGATCAGTCCGGCGGCATAGGCAATCAGCGCGCTGATCGCATATTGCGCAACGATCATCGGCCGATAGGGAATACCGGTGATCTTGGCCGCGGCCGGATTGTTGCCCATGGCATAGATCTGCCAGCCGAACCGCGTGCGGCTGAGCACCAGATGCAGGGCCAGGCAAAGCACGGCAAAGGCCACCACCGTCACCGGAATGCCGAGGATGCGGCCTTGGCCGATCAGCGAAAACCACTCGGCATCAGGTGGCACGTTCTGCATCTCCAGCGTGAAGAAGAAGGTCCTGCCGAGGCCATAGATGACGGAGCCGGCGGCAAGCGTGGCGAAGATCGGCGCGACCTCGCCGAAGGCGATCAACGCCCCGATCAGCACGCCGGCAC
>NZ_RZQL01000437.1 GCF_003997935.1 Mesorhizobium sp. M7A.F.Ca.US.006.01.1.1 | reverse complement strand
GGGCTGGGTTATGTGCTCAAGCCCGGCTTCATGCTGCCGCCGCTGATGTTCAGCGACGAGGAGATCGAAGCCATCGTGCTCGGCTCGCGCTGGGTCGCAAAGCAGCCGGACCAGCGTCTCTCAGCCGCCGCCGCCAACGCGTTGGCCAAGATCGCCGCCGTGCTGCCGGACGATCTGCGCGAGGATCTCGACGCGAGCACACTGTTGGTCGGCCCTGCCGCCGCGGCCACCGAGGGCATCGACCTTGGTGTCGTACGGCAGGCCATCCGCAACGAGCGCAAGCTTGGCTTTCTCTACCGCGACGCCGGCGGCGCCGCGTCCGAGCGTGTCGTTTGGCCATTTGCGCTGGGCTTCTTCGACAAGGTGCGGGTGGTGGTGGCGTGGTGCGAGATGCGGCACGATTTCCGGCATTTTCGCACCGATCGCATCACCGAACTCCAAGCAACAGACACGCGCTATCCGCGTCGTCGCCAGGCGCTGCTCAAGGAATGGCGGGCGACGCTCGACAAGCCGCGTGGTTCGTGATGACTGCTGCCATAATCTGACAGTAACCTATCTTATGTTCGCCAAGTCGAAACACCGAGCCTTGGAGAGCAGATATGGCCACCCCGAATTTCGTCATCCTCTATGTCGACCAGCCGCTTGAGAGCGGTGCCTTCTACAGCGCGCTGCTTGGCCGTGAGCCGGTCGAAAGTTCGCCGACCTTCGTGCTGTTCGTGCTCCATGCCGGCTTCAAGCTCGGCCTGTGGTCGCGCCATACGGTGGAGCCGGCAGCCGCCACGTCAGGCGGTGGCGCCGAAATCGTGTTTGCGCTGGATACGCCCGATGCGGTCGATGCCGCCCATGCCGACTGGTCCGGGCGCGGGCTGAAGATCCTGCAGACGCCGACCGACATGGATTTCGGCCGTACTTTTGTCGCGCTCGATCCCGACAATCATCGCCTGCGCGTCTACTGGCTGTCCGATGGGGAACAGGCCAATGGGGAACAGAAATGAGCGCGTACTGGATCGCGGTGGCCTCGGCCGAACATGTCCGGCGCGGCCGCCAGGGCGGCTTCATGCAGGTCAACCACGGCAAGGCAGCACCGCTGCGTCGCGTCAAGCCGGGTGATGGCGTCGTCTACTACTCGCCGACCACTGTTTTGGGCGAGAAAGATGGCTTGCAGGCTTTCACGGCGATAGGCATCGTGCGGGAAGGCGAGCCTTATCAGGGCGATATGGGCGCCGGCTTCACGCCGTTCCGCCGCGATGTGACGTGGGCCAAGGCCGAGGAAGCGCCGATCAAGCCGCTGCTCGACAGGCTGGACTTCACCGTGGCCAGGTCGAACTGGGGTTATCAGCTTCGCTTTGGCCTTTTTGAAATCGGCGACCACGATTTTCATGTGATCGCCGAGGCGATGGGCGCCGAAATGGGTGCAACGGTAAACTAGGCCGTGAGCGCCTTGTAGACGGCAATGCCGGCGGCAAGATCCTCGAGCGCCGCGCCGACCGACTTGAACAGCGTGATCTCACCGGCGCTCTCGCGGCCCTTCTTCTGGCCGCGCGCCAATTCGTGCAGATCGGCGACGATGGCTTCCGGCTTCAGCACGCCGGAGGCCAGCGGTTGGACGATGTCGCCGGCTTCCTTGGTGGCGCCGGCGCGGGTGTCGACATAGACGCGGGCAAGCCTGATCGCGTCGTCGTCGCTCTCGCGCATCGTCGGCGTAAAGCCGCCGACCAGGTCGACATGGGTTCCTGGCCGCAACAATGCGCCCTTGACCAACGGCGTCGTCGTGATCGTTGCCGAGGAGACGATGTCGGCCTGCGCAAGCTCGGCATCGAGATCGCTTGCGGCGCTGGCCGCGAAGCCTTCGGCGCGCAGATCGGCCGCGACTTTCTCGGCATTGTCCGGGGTGCGGTTCCAGATGCGGATGGTCTTGATCGGCCGCACGGCCGAGTGCGCCTTGGCGAGGAAGGGCGACAGCGCGCCGGCGCCGACCACCAGCAACCGCGAGGCATCGTCGCGGGCGAGATAGGAGGCCGCAAGCGCCGAAGCACAGGCGGTGCGCCACTGTGTCAGCCGCTGGCCGTCGATCAAGGCTTCAGGTTCGCCGGTGGCACCGTTGAGCAGGAGATAGAGCCCCATCACCGCCGGCTTGCCGATGGCGTTGTTGTCGGGCGAGACAGTGACGATCTTGACGCCGACGTGACCGCCGGCCGACGTGCCGGCCGCGTTGAGGTCGGTCCAGGCCGGCATCAAAAGCAGGGTGGAGGCCGCGCCGTCGGGCCGCTCGATCGTATGGTGGTGCCTGACCGGCTGCACCGCGCCGTCGCGAAACGCCGTGCGCAGCGTCTCGACCAGTCCGGGAAAGGTCAGCGTATGGTCGACCTCTGCGGCCGAAATGGTCAGCATGAAAAACTCCGTGGGGACAAAGCCGCCTGCTGGCGGTTCAAGTGGTCGGCTTCGGCAATGCGGACCCTTTGGCGGGCCCTTGGGC
>NZ_RZQL01000436.1 GCF_003997935.1 Mesorhizobium sp. M7A.F.Ca.US.006.01.1.1 | reverse complement strand
GGGCTGCTCGATCTGCGCCGTATCGCGCACCTCGCCATCGACAATTGCCAGATCACCGGCAGCGGCAAGAACGGACTGGCGCTGGAACATGCGGCGGGCCGGGTCGAGCGCAGCGAGATATCGGGCGCCGCCGATGCCGGCATTTACTCGGTCGAGGCTGGCGGGCTGTCTATCACGGGCAACACCGTCTCCGATTGCGCCAATGGCGGCATCCTCGTGCACCGCTGGCAGATGGCCGAAGATGGCACCATGATCACCGGCAACCGCGTCCAAGGGATCCAGGCACGCAGCGGCGGAACCGGGCAGAACGGCAACGGCATCAATGCCTTTCGCGCCGGCAATGTCGTCGTTTCGGGCAACATCGTCTCGGACTGCGCCTTCTCGGCGATCCGGGCCAACAGCGCCAGCAACCTGCAAATATCGGGCAACACCTGCTCGCGCTCGGGCGAAACGGCGGTCTATTCCGAATTCTCGTTCGAAGGCGCCATCATCAGCAACAACATCGTCGACGGTGCCGCCAACGGCATCTCGATCGTCAATTTCAACGAAGGCGGCCGCATGGGCGTCTGCTCGGGCAACATCGTGCGCAATTTGTCGACCAGCGGCCCCTACCCCGCCGACTCGCCGGGATTTGGCGTCGGCATCGGCGTTGAGGCCGACACCACCGTTTCCAACAACGTCATCGAGAACGCGCCGCTCTACGGCATGCAGATCGGCTGGGGCCCGTACCTGCGCAATGTCGTGGCCACCGGCAACATCATCCGCAAGGCCGGAACCGGAATCGTCGTGTCCGTGGTCGAGGGAGCGGGCACGGCGGTCATCTCCGACAATGTCATCGACGGCGCGCTGAGCGGTGCGGTTGTCGGCCAGCGCTGGGCGGAGCCCGCGACAGGCGATCTCGCCTCGTCAAACGGTAGCGGCTACGCGCATCTGACCGTCGAGCGCAATCACGTCAGTTGAGGGCTGCTGTCGGCCTCAGCGCTCCGACCTTGGCACCGTTGCGGTTTTCGATGGGCGTGTTTGCCAATTCGAGCAGCTTCGCCGCCAAGACCTCATCGGTACGCAACAGTTTGGCAAGGACGGCGGCAACCATGGCTTCGCCGGCGCGGCCGGCGCCATCATCGCATTTAAGCGCGATGCCGAGGCCAAGTTCCGGAATTGCGGCACAGTGGACGCCCTCGGCGCCGCCTTTGGTGAAAATCCGCCCTGGTGCGGCCTCCATCAACGCGACGTCTTCGCGGCCGCTGCCGGCAACGAAGAAGGGCTCGGCCATGCAGGCGGAAAGCAGCCGCTTTGCAGCCTTGGCTCGCTCTGGGCCAAAACCTGATGTCGTGGCCATGCGGGCAAAGCCGAGCGCGAAGCTCCTGAGCGGCACCGCATAGGTTGGGATCGAACAGCCATCGATGGCACGCTGGTCCGCGCCATGGACAGCGCCCGTGACCGACTGCATGGCGTCGCGCACCATCTCCTGGAGGCCGTGTCCCGGCTTGACATAGCCGCGATGCGCAATGCCGGCGTGGACGCATGTGCAGAGGAAGCCGGAATGCTTGCCGGAACAATTGTTGTGCAAGGCGTTCGGCGACCCGCCGGCGCGAGCGAGCGCAATCTCGGCGTCATGATTGGACGGCCAATGCGTGCCGCATTCGAGCGCTGACCCGTCCAGCCCAGCCTTGGCCAGCATGGATCGCGCAAGGTCGACATGGGCCGGCTCGCCCGAGTGGGAGGCGCAGGCGAGCGCCAGTTCGCGGTTGCCGAAGCCATAGGCATCGGCAGCGCCGCTTTCGACCAACGGCAATGCCTGGATCGCCTTGACGGCGGAGCGCGGAAACACCGGCTTGGCCGTGTCGCCGATCTCCCAGACGGGCTTGCCGTCGCCATCGAAGACCGCGACCGAGCCGCGATGCGCGCTCTCGACGATCGCGCCGCGCAACACTTCGATCAGAACCGGATTTGTCATGAACCCTCCCGTAAATGCGGGCGGTTTATCTGATCCGGTCGAGAATGGAAACGTAGTTGGCGACCGCCGCACCGCCCATATTGAAGATGCCGCCAAGTTTTGCGCCCGGCACCTGGATGCCGCCGGCCTCGCCGACAAGCTGCATGGCGGTCAAGACATGCATGGACACGCCCGTGGCGCCGATCGGATGGCCCTTAGCCTTCAGCCCGCCGGATGGATTGACCGGCAGGCGACCATCCTTGGCCGTTGTGCCGTCCAGCGCCAGCTTCGCCCCCTCTCCCGGCTTGGCAAGGCCCATCGCCTCGTACTCGATCAGTTCGGCAATGGTGAAGCAGTCATGCGTTTCGACGAAGGACAGATCGTCGAGCGTCACGCCGGCCGATTTCAGCGCCCGGTTCCAGGCCTGCTCGCAGCCTTCGAAGGTCAGGATGTCGCGCTTCGACATCGGCAGGAAATCCTGCACATGCTCGTTGGCGCGGAAGGCAACGGCACGGCGCATCTTCAGCGCCGTGGCGGTGTCGGCAAGAATAAGGGCGGCGGCGCCGTCGGAGACCAGCGAGCAGTCGGTGCGCTTCAGAGGAC
>NZ_RZQL01000435.1 GCF_003997935.1 Mesorhizobium sp. M7A.F.Ca.US.006.01.1.1 | reverse complement strand
CTGTGGAGGGGCTCGACAAGTCGGTATGGGAAGGAAAGCACTGCGACGGTTGCCATGAATGGCACGCGGCCCGGCTGTGTGAACAGTCGAAAAATTTCGCCGCCAACGACGTGTCTGTCTTACGGCTTCAACATCCGCTTGGAACGCGCTTCAAGGTGGCGCTCGCAAAATGGGCGCAAGGTGGCTGTAAGTAAGCCAGGATGATGACGGCATCCATCGGTTTCTGCCGGGCGAATGCTCTAATCCGCATCCGCTGCTTGGCTCAGGGCCTCGATCTCAGCCATCTGGATGCCCATTTCGACAAATGCCGAAAGAACGGTGAACCGGTCAGCCAGTGCGACACGCGCCAGTCCGGCCAGAATCCCGGCATTGATTGCGTGGGCGGCTGGAAACGGCAGCAACGCCGGTGCCATCGTCGCGGCCCTGGCCGAACCATTGTCACGCCATCCCGCGGCCAGAGCAATCCAGCCGACCGGCGTTGTTGGCGGCGTCGCGCCGGCTGTGCTGAGCGCCGCCTGGTGGCGGAGACTGTCCGGTTCGCCCACCCAGTTGTGGACCAGCGGGAGCAACTGATGATCGGTCTCATCCAACAGGTCGGCCAGGTGGCTCAGGCATTCATGGGCCCACCAGACCGCGGCTCGCTCGGGAAGCAGGTAGGCACAAAATGTAACCGCTTCCTCGGGAACGCGCCCTGCGAGAAGGTCGCGGCAAAACTCGATCGAGCGCTGGTCGGTTGGAAGGCTCCTCATGTCCCGCGCAATAGCAGGACACGCCGCGAAAAGATCCCTTGCCGTTTTGAACCGGAGCCCATTGGCCATGACCGCCACGCTTTCATCGAGAAGCTTGGCCACTCAAGCCTTAGGCGCGGCGCGGGTCAAGTCTCAACCGGTGACGCGGCAATAACTGTCACGTCCCCGGCGATTGCAGACAGACAATTGCCTGCGAATTTGCTATGATCCCAACATCGAAAATCGGAATACTCAACCAGGAGGAGCCGCTATGCAGTGGAGCAGTTCAGCTTTTGTGTTGGCGGTCGTGCTTTTCTCGACCCACGCTTCCGCCGACCCCGTTCAGAAATCGGAAGACATCGTGAAGTTTTTTGCTGGTGCGGCCGATCTCGGCAAGTCCCGCGGGATTTGTGTTGGCTCCGCGGAGGAGTGCAAAAGCAAGTCCAATGACGCGTCGGCAGTGAAAACCGGCCTCGACATGCTGATCAATTTCGGCTTGGATTCGGCCGAACTTGACGCCACCGCGCGCGCTGAACTCGACGAGTTCGCCAAAGCCCTGAAGGACAACCGGCTGAGCACGTTCAGCTTCGTCGTCGAAGGCTATACCGATGCCACCGGCACGGTGCACCACAACGAAGGCCTGTCGCAACGACGAGCGAAATCGGTAGCCGCCTTCCTCACGGCCAGCGGCATCGAGCCTGATCGCATCAACGCGGTCGGCATGGGTGAAAAGAACCCGCGCAGTTCCAACCCATACGATCCGCTCAATCGCCGCGTGGAAATGCGGATAAAGACACAATAGCCACGCAAAGCTGCGCCGCAGCTTGGGATGGGGCGAAGATTGTTCTACCCGATGGAATTTGGACAGGGGTGAGCATCTGATAGAGCAGCGCGAGCGTGGTTCAAGGCGTATTCTGAATTGAGCTTATGACGGCGGTGACGGCCTGCTTGTATTTTTCAAACTCCGGTGACGTCTGGCGGACCTCCGTGGTCGTTGTCTGCTGGGCGGCGCCAGTGGCCATGCGGCCCAGCTTCTGGCCCATTTTCCTTTCGGCCCAGTCCACGACGTAGCTGGCGGTCTTGCCGGTGAGAAACGGGTTGGCCTGGATGACGGCCGACCCCAGCACGGCGCTCAGTTGCGCCGAACCTGTGGCCGACAGCACCTGGTGCGCGCCTTCCATTCCCAGGAAATGACAGAGATAGAGTCTGCCCGCCGTAATCTGGTGACCACGCTCCCGAAGATAGGCCTCGCCTTCGCGAGCCAGGTTGCGAACCATCTCACGCGAGATCGTGGCGTCGTAGCGCAGTGCGAGCAGGTCGGCTGTCGACAGCGTGCGCGCAAGTTCCGGGCGGTAGGTGTTCATCATCCTGATCCAGGTCTTGCTTATGAATTGCCCTGCACCGGTTGCTGAGGAATTTGGGTTCTTGGCGCGAGCGCTGCCGCCGCTTTCGACATGAACGATACGGTCGGTGAGCGTCTCGACCGCGGAATCGTCGGAAGCGACCGCGGTGACCGTGCCGAGTGGGTCGATCGCTGCGCCATTCTGGTAGAGTTCGAAATGCAGGTGGGGCCCGGTCGAAAGGCCGGTGGTGCCGATATAGCCGATCACATCGCCGGCTTTCACCCTGGTTCCGACACCGGTCCCGATTGCAAATCTCAGCATATGCGCATAGCGCGTCTCGCGCCCGTTTGGGTGCGAGATCTTCACCAGATTGCCATAGCTGCCGCCATCGCCCTGGAAGGTGATGTCACCATCGAAGGCGGCTGCGATCGGCGTGCCAACGGGAGCCGCCCAGTCGACGCCCTTGTGGATGCGAACGGTGCCGAGAATTGGATGCTTGCGTGGCCCGAAGGTGGATGTCATCACCCCGTTGACGGG
>NZ_RZQL01000434.1 GCF_003997935.1 Mesorhizobium sp. M7A.F.Ca.US.006.01.1.1 | reverse complement strand
CCCTTGATGATGCCGTTGGTCTCGAGGAATTCCTCGTCGCACTGGGCGATGATGTCGACAATGGCATTGCCGATGCAAAGCACGTCATAATCCGGCATCAAAATCTCCGCCAAAAACCCGAGCCGGCTTCTTGCCACGCCGGCCCGGCGCGGGTCTAGCGATTTGAAACCGGTTTGCCTAGGGCGTGACACGCAACTTTGGCCGAACAGGCAAAGGCGCATCAGCCGCGAGGCGCTATGACAATTCGACCGTGGCCGAAGCATTTCATCGCCGCACGGCCTACAAGCTTGGCTCGATCCCGTTTCGAAGGCGAGCCATGTCGACAATGAACGAGCCTGCAAAGAACGACATGACCACCGACCTTGCGCTGCTCGTCGTGCTGGCGGTGCTCTGGGGCGCCTCCTACCCCTTCATCAAGATCGGCGTCGAAACCATCCCGCCGGTCACCTTCATTGCCGCCCGCACCCTAATCGCCGGCGGTATCCTGTTCGCCATCATCCGCTGGCGCGGGCTCGCCATGCCGGGCGACGCGGCAAGCTGGCGCCGCTTCGCCTTCCAGGCCTGCCTCAACAGCGTTATTCCGTTCACCCTGATCGCCGCGGCCGAACGCTCGGTCGATGCCGGCCTCGCCACCATCCTGAATGCGACCTCACCGATCTTCACCTTCCTCTTGACCGCGCTCATCACCCGCCACGAGCCGGTCACGTTGCGCAAACTGATCGGTGTGGGCGCCGGCATTGCCGGCATCTGCCTCATTATCGGCACGCAGGCGCTGGGTGGCCTCGGTCATGAATTGTGGGCGCAACTGGCAATCGTCGCCGCAACGGTCTGCTACGCAGGGGCCGCCATTTTCGGCCGCGGTTTCAAAGGCCTCGATCCGATGCTGCCGGCCGCCGGTTCGATGCTGTGCGGCGCCGTCATCCTCGTACCCCTCAGTCTGGTGTTCGACCAGCCATGGACGCTGGCACCCTCGACCGCGTCGATCCTGGCCTTGCTCGGCCTGTCGGTCTTTTCCACCGCGCTGGCCTTCGTGATCTATTTCCGCCTCATCCACACGCTGGGTTCGGTCGGCACCACCTCGCAGGCCTATCTGCGCGTGCCGATCGGCGTCGGCATCGGCGCTCTTTTCCTCGGCGAAAGCCTGGGCTCGACGGCATGGCTGGGCATGGGTTTTGTCGTGGCCGGGGTCGCTGCCATGACCATCCCGATTCGAAAGCCGGCGTTTGCGCGGTAGAGCAATTCCAGGAAAAGTGTGAAGCGGTTTTCCCGGGAAAAGCGCATAGCGCTTTCCCCTTGGGAATTGCGTCAAAGCAAGGAACCAGCCCGCTTGTGCTCATGGCCTGCGCTGCTTATCTCGGAAGCATCCGCCTTTTAGGCGACGTCCGCTAACCGGGATGTGACAAGGTGATTTTCGACGCTGCCCGCACTGCGGCCCTCGAGCTGCTCTCGCCGCCATTTCGGGCCGTGTTCGTCAAGACGCTGGGCTTGACCGTGCTGGCGCTGGTGGCTCTGTGGTTCGGCTTGACCAGCCTCGTCGAGTGGCTGGCGCTGCCGTGGCTGCAGACGTTGTTGCCCGGCATGCCGTCCTGGGCCGGGTGGCTCGGCGGCATCATCGCGGCGATCGCGCTTGCCTTCGGCATGGCGTTGCTCATCGCGCCGGTGACGGCCGTTGTCGCCGGCCTGTTCCTCGACGATATCGCCGAAGTGGTCGAGCGCACCGACTATCCCGGCGATCCGACCGGCCGCGCCATGCCGGCGCTGCGCTCGCTGGTGCTGTCGGCGCGATTCCTCGGTGTCGTCATTCTCGGCAACATCGTCGCGCTGCTGCTTCTCTTGGTGCCGGGCGTCAACATAGCCGCCTTCTTCATCGTCAACGGCTATCTGCTCGGGCGCGAGTTCTTCGAATTCGCCGCCATGCGCTTTCGCGGGGAAGACGAGGCCAGGGCCTTGCGCAGGCACTATGCCGGCACAGTGTTTCTCGCCGGGCTGCTCATCGCGGCTTTCCTCGCCGTGCCGTTGCTCAACCTGCTGACGCCGCTGTTCGCCGCCGCCATGATGGTGCATCTGCACAAGGCGATCTCGGTGCGGGAAGTGGCTCGCCGCAGACGCGGCTGAGCACTTTCGTCAGCGCAACAGGAACCCGCATCCGAGCTCGTCGTCTGCTTCGACGGTAAACTCCGCCCGCCCGGAATAATAGGCGCGGCCGCCGACGCGGGCGATGATCGCCCCGTGCGGGCCAGCCTTCGCCGTCCGCACCACGGCTCCGGAAAAACGCGAGCCGGCAATGCTTTCGAATGTGCGCGTCTGTCCGATCGCGATCTCGCCCTTGGCATGCATGGCCGCCAGCCTTGCGGTGACGCCGGAGCCGGTCGGCGAGCGGTCGACCTCGGCCTCGGCGAAGACGCAGATGTTTTTGGTCACCTCGGCGGAAAACGTGTCGCGGCCATCGGTCAGGATGGTGCCGTAGAGGAAGGCAAGGTCGCCGTGATCGGGATGCGACAGCGGAAATTCAGCCTTGAGCCTGTCCGTCAGCGCCGTTGCCGCATCGACGAAATCGCGCACTCGGCTTCTGCCGAATTCGAGCCCGAATTGGTGGCAATCGGCCAGCGCGTAGAAAGCCCCGCCATAGGCCTGTCT
>NZ_RZQL01000433.1 GCF_003997935.1 Mesorhizobium sp. M7A.F.Ca.US.006.01.1.1 | reverse complement strand
GATGTGTAGGCGCCGATGGCAACGAAGCCGGCGAGGCCGACATTGAACAGCCCGGTCAGGCCCCATTGCAAATTGAGCCCCAGCGTGACCAGCGAGAAGATCAGCGCGGTGGTCAGGAAGAAGGCGCCGTAGCCGAGCAGGTCCATCAGCGTTCCCTCACACCAAACAGGCCGATCGGCCGCACGAACAGCACCGCCATCAGGATGATGAAGGAAACGGCGGCGCGCCACTCGGCGCCGATCAGCTGCACGGCACCGGCTTCGGCGAGCCCGATGATCAGGCCGCCGAGCACGGCGCCGGGGATGCTGCCGATGCCGCCGAGAATGGCGGCGGCAAACATCGGCAATAGCATGTCGAAGCCCATGAACGGGCGGATCTGGACCAGAATGCCGATCATCACGCCGGCCACGCAAGCGAGCGCTCCGCCGATGATCCAGGTGACGCGCACCACGCTGGCGACGTCGATGCCGACGATGCGGGCGAGTGCCGCGTTCTGGCTCAGCGCCTGCATCGAGCGGCCGGTCTGCGTGCGCGTCATCAACAGATGCACGCCGAGCACCAACACGGCGGTCAGCAGCAAAAGCGCAATCTGGTCGGGCGTAATGCGGATACCGAAGCCAACCGGCATGGCGATCTGGATCGCCCGGCTGAAATAGGTCGGCCGCGAGGTGAAGGTGAATTCGAGCAGGCTTCTCAGCGCCATCGAGGCACCGAAGCTCGCCATCACCACGATGATCGCCTGGCCTTGCGAGCGAAGCCGCGAAAACAGCACCTTGTCGAGCAGCAGCGCCAGCAAAGCGGTGAACACCATGCCGGCGACCAGCGCGACAATCAGCGGCCAACCGAAGGACAGCGGCGCGATCGGCGCCACCTTGCCGAATGTCGCGCCGATGGCGCTGACGACGGCCAGCGTCGCATAGGTTCCCCAGGCCATGAAGTCGCCATGGGCAAAGTTCGAGAAGCGCAGGATCGAATAGGTGAGCGTCACGCCGATGGCGCCGAGGCCGATCATCGAACCCGTCAGCAACCCGTCGACGACAAATTGCAGGCTCATGCCGCGCCTCCTCCGGACTTGAGCGGGCGCTGGCCGAGATAGAGTTCGGCCACCACCGGATCGTTCCACAGTTCGGAAGCGACACCCTCGTGCCGGTCCCTGCCTTCGACCAGCACATAGGCGCGGTCGCCGATGGCAAGCGCTGCCTTGGCGTTCTGCTCGACAAGCAGGATGGTGACGCCGGATTTGCGAATGCCGGCCAGCATCTCGAACACCATCGAGACGAACTTCGGCGACAGGCCGGCCGACGGCTCGTCCAGCACCAGCACCTTGGGATGGACGATCAGCGCACGCGCGACGGCGAGCATCTGCCGCTGCCCGCCCGACAGATTGCCGGCGGCCGTGCGGCGCTGGCGGACGAGGTCGGGAAAGGCTGCATACATTTCCTCGATGCGGGCAGGAATTTCGCGCCGCTCGAGGATGCCGCAGGCGACTTTCAGATTGTCTTCGACCGACATCAGCGGGAAGATGTTTTCGGTCTGCGGCACGAAGGCCAGCCCAAGCCGCACCATTGTGTGGGCTGGTGCGGCAGTGATGTCCTTGCCGTCCAGAAACACCGAGCCGCCGGTGATCGGGACAAGACCGGCGATGGCCTTGATGAAGCTCGACTTGCCGGCGCCGTTGGGGCCGAGGACGACGACGATCTCACCCTTGGCGACGGTGATCGAGGCGCCGCGCACGATCGGCACGCCGGGCTCGTAACCGGCTTCGAGGGCACAGACATCGAGAACGGTCTCGCTCATGCCGCGCCTCCGAGATAGGCCTCGATGACGCGCGGGTCGCGAGCGACTTCTTCCGCCGTGCCTTCGCTGAGCAGCTGGCCGCTCGCCATGACGAGGACACGGTGGCAAAGCCGCGTCACCATGTCGATGTTGTGCTCGATCAGCAGGAAGGTGATGCCGCGCGCGTTGATATCGTGGATACGGTCGATGATGACTTCGAGCAGCGTCGCGTTGACGCCGGCCGCAGGTTCGTCGAGCAGAATGATCGCCGGGTCTGCCATCATGACGCGTGCGAGTTCCAGCAGCTTGCGCTGACCGCCGGAAAGCACGCGCGCCGGCTCATGCGCGAGATGGGTGAGGGTGACAAGTTCCAGCAGTTCAAGCGCCTTTGTCCTGGCCGCCCTTTCCTGCGCCGCCACCCGCCATGGCGTGACGAAGTTGGCGAGCAGCTTTTCGCCGGCCTGGCCCTGTGCCGCCAGCATGATGTTTTCGATCAGCGTCAGATTGGGCAGCGGCCGCGGGATCTGGAAGGTGCGGCCAAGACCACGGCCGATGCGCAGATGCGCGGCTTCGCCCGAGACAGGCGTGCCGTTGAGAAGGATCTCGCCGCTGGTCGGCAATATGCTGCCGGCAAGCAGATCGAACATCGTTGTCTTGCCGGCGCCGTTGGGACCGATCAGGCCGAGGATTTCTCCCGCTTTGACATCAAACGAGACATCGTTGACGGCGACAAGGCCGCCGAACCGCCTGACGACATTTCTTGCCGTCAAAACCGGCGCGCGGGTTTCCCCTTGCCGTTTGGTTGCCTCGCTCATCAAACCCTCTGGCCGAAGACGATCGTTGCCGTCTCCTGATTATGATTTGTG
>NZ_RZQL01000432.1 GCF_003997935.1 Mesorhizobium sp. M7A.F.Ca.US.006.01.1.1 | reverse complement strand
GAAGACTATCGCCCCAACGACTACCTCATTCCGCAAACCGACCTCACCTTCCGCCTTTCGCCAGACGCAACGCGTGTCATCGCCGTGCTCACGATAGAGCGCCGTGACGGCGTCTCCGCGTCGGCTCCGTTGGTGCTCGACGGCGACGGGCTGACGCTCAAGCGCATCGAGATCGACGGCAAGAAGGTGAAACCGGCGGATCTGCTGGCGACGGCTGACCAGCTGACCATCCTCAAGCCACCGGCGACGCGTCGCTTCCAGTTGCTCATCGAGACCGAGGTGGCGCCGGCGGGCAACGAAGCCCTGATGGGCCTCTACCGCTCGAGCCATGTCTACTGCACGCAATGCGAAGCCGAGGGCTTTCGCCGCATCACCTATTTCCTCGATCGTCCCGACATCCTGTCCGTCTACACGGTGCGCATAGAGGCAATGCGTGACGAAGCGCCGCTGCTCCTGTCCAACGGCAACCCGGTCGACAGAGGCGACCTCGGCGACGGCTGGCACTATGCGGTGTGGCACGACCCTTTCCCCAAGCCATCTTACCTGTTCGCGCTGGTGGCCGGCAATCTCGGCCAGCTTGCCGACAGTTTCGTCACGCTATCGGGCCGCACGGTCGAGCTCGGCATCTATGTCGAGCCCGGCAAGGAGAAGCTGGCCGGCTACGCGATGGATGCTCTGAAGCGGTCGATGAAATGGGACGAGGAGGCGTTCGGCCGCGAATACGATCTCGACGTCTTCAACATCGTCGCCGTGTCAGACTTCAACATGGGAGCGATGGAGAACAAGGGCCTCAACATCTTCAACGACAAATATGTTCTGGCCGACCGGGAGACCGCGACGGACGCCGATTTCGCCAATATCGAGGCGATCATAGCGCATGAGTATTTCCACAATTGGACAGGCAACAGAATCACTTGCCGCGATTGGTTCCAGCTCTGTCTGAAGGAAGGCCTGACGGTTTTCCGCGACCACGAATTCTCCGCCGACCAGCGCTCGCGGGCGGTCAAGCGCATCGCCGAAGTGCGCACCTTGCGCGCCCACCAGTTTCCCGAGGACCAGGGCCCGCTGGCGCATCCGGTGCGGCCGCGCCGCTACCGCGAGATCAACAATTTCTACACCGCGACGGTCTATGAGAAAGGCTCCGAAGTGGTGCGCATGATCCGCACAATTCTCGGTGCCGACGTCTTTCGCGCCGGCATGGACCTCTATTTCGAGCGGCACGACGGTGACGCGGCGACGATCGAGGATTTCATCAAGGTGTTCGAGGATGCGTCCGGCCGCGACCTGTCGCAGTTCGCGCTCTGGTATCATCAGGCGGGAACGCCGAACCTGACGATCAGTTCGACGCACAATCCGGCGGCGCAAGAATTCACGCTCGAAATCGAGCAGTCGGTGCCGCCGACACCCTCCGAAAGCCGCAAGCGGCTGATGCACATCCCGCTCGCTTTCGGCCTGATCGGCGCCGGCGGCAAGCCCGTGGCGTATAGCGGCGTCGAGGGCGCCAGCGTCGAGGACGGCGTCATCCATATCCGCAAGCGCCGCCACATGGTGCGGTTTTCAGGCATCACCGAGCGCCCGGCCGTGTCGCTCAACCGCGGCTTTTCGGCGCCGGTGACATTGTCCGTCGAACAGAAAGCCGACGACCAGTTCTTCCTTGCCCGCCATGACAGCGACGCCTTCTCGCGCTGGCAGGCCTTCAACACATTGCTGACCGATGCATTGATCTCAGCCTTCCGCGAAATCCTCGGCGGCAAGCAGCCGGCCTTTGCGCCGCGGCTGATCGAACTCGCCGGCAGCATCGCCGGTGACGAGGCCCTGGAGCCGGCCTATCGGGCGCTGGCGCTGGCCCTGCCCGGCGAAGCCGACATTGCCCGCGAAATCGGCAGGAACATCGATCCCGATGCCATCTATGCGGCTCGCGAGGCACTGGCGTTGGCGATCGGCACTGCGAACCGGGACGTTTTTTCGGGCCTCTACCGCATCCTTGCCGACAGAGAAGCGTTCAGCCCCGACGCGGCGAGCGCCGGACGACGCGCCTTGCGCAACACCTTGCTGGATTATCTGTCGCTGCAGCCGGGCGGAGCGGCACTCGCCGCCGGACATTTCCAGTCGGCGACCAACATGACCGACCGCGCGGCAGCACTTGCCGTGCTCGCGCATCGTCACCACGGTTCGCCCGAGGCGGTGGAGGCGCTGGCGGCTTTCGGGACGACCTATGGGTCCGACCCGTTGGTCATGGACAAATGGTTCCAGATCCAGGCCAGCGTTCCAGGGCCGCAAACCGTCGACACCGTGAAGGCCCTGACCAACCACCCGGCCTTCTCGATGGGCAATCCGAACCGGGTGCGCTCGCTGATCGGCACCTTCTCCAGCGCCAACCAGACCGGCTTCCATCGTGCTGACGGCGAAGGCTACTGGTTCTTTGCCCAGACTGTGCTCGAGGTTGAAAAGCGCAACCCGCAAGTGGCGGCAAGGCTGGCGACAGCGCTCAGATCCTGGCGTTCGCTCGAACCTTTGCGGCAGGCCAAGGCCAGGGAAGCGCTGCTGTCGATCGCCGGCGCCGAAAATCTGTCGGCGGATCTGCGCGATATCGTCGAGCGCACGCTGGCGTAATCCCCTCCCCCTTGAGGGGAGGGTCCGGCCGCAGGCCGGGGGTGGGGTCCTCTCCGGCGTGCGCCGACACTAAAAGGCGCTCCGATAGAAAAAGACGTCGAGCACTGCCTCAGCGACCCCACC
>NZ_RZQL01000431.1 GCF_003997935.1 Mesorhizobium sp. M7A.F.Ca.US.006.01.1.1 | reverse complement strand
GCAGTCAGGCGGTCAAGGATTGCCATCGATGCGAGAACGCATACCTCCGTTTGTCGCGCACGGCGCCCGAGCCTATGGCTCCCTCATCGCTTCTTGGCCTAGGGGGAGTATGGCGCCGAGAATATACTTGAGCACGGTACGGCGGCCGACCTTGACGTCAGCGGTTACCGGCATGCCAGGGACGATCGTGAAACTTGCGGGCACGCCATGGAGGGCGACCTCGTCGATGGAAATCTGCGTGCGGTAAAACAGGTCAGCGTCCGGGGGCAGCATGGCCAACGAGCTGTTCGGGTCGCGCGCCTGTTCCCGGGCCGAGAAGGAATCCGGGCTCACCGTGCGCACAGTGCCATGCGCGAGGCCATATTGCGAATATGGAAAGGTGTCGAACTTGATGGCCACGGGGTCACCGACCTGGACGAACCCACTGCTACGGCCGACAATGTTCGTTTCGATTTCAAGCACCGCGTCGTCCGGCACCAGGGTCATCAGCCGGTCACCCGATTGCAGGATCGACCCGACGGAAACCTTCGCCACTGACTGAACGATGGCGTTTGCATCGCTTTTCAGCTCAACCAACTGTTTACGCAGCTTTGCCTTGTTGAGAAGCTCACGGGCATCGGACATACGCGAGCCCGCCTCCGACAGGCCTTGCGAGACTTCCGCGCGCCAGCTCTGGATGTAGCCATCGCGGTCGGCGGCCACCGTCGCCTGTTGTCGCTTGGCAGCTTCCGATGTCTGCTCGGCGTTGCCGAGCGCCCGGGACATCTCTGCCCAGTTGTCCTCGGCCAGAAGCGTATTGAGGCGGCTGCCCACCTGTCTTGCTTCCAGTTGCTTGCGCATCCGTTCGATCGAAGCCGCGACGGCCAGTCGCTGGCGGTAGCCGTCAGCATCGGACCGGGAACGCGAGATCACGGAACTGAGTTCATCGCTCTGCCGGTCAAAACTCGACAGCTTGGCGTCGTAGACAGCTTTTCGACGATCGAAGATCGATGCCTGCAGGGTCCAACTCGGGTCCAGACCGTCATAGCTGAAGGGCTTTCCGTCGGCTTCCGCTTTCAAACGGGCCACTTCGGCTTCAAGTGTCGAGACCTGTGTCGTCAGCGCAGCAAGGTCAGCGGAGGCGAAGGTCGCGTCGAGGCGAGCAAGCGTTTGACCGGCTCGCACGCGCTGTCCTTCGCGCACCTCGATCGAGCGGACGATCGCCGTCTCGAGCGGCTGCACCAGAATATTTGGCGATTGCGACACCACGAGCCCTCTGGTGGAGACGACCTGATCGACCGGTATGAGCCCTGAGAGCGTTATCAGGGCAACGACCATGCTTGAGATGATCCAGACCATGCCGCGCGCCATTCGTGGGACGGGCGCATTGGCGATGGCCGTCGACGGCCATTGGAATTCCAGGATAACCGGCATCGTCGGATCGCTCGGCTCTGTCCGGCGCCGGACGGGAAGACTGGAATGGGTGATGCTGCTCATGGGCGCCCCGAAGCCGATGCTCACACAAGTCTCGGCGGCACAGCGGCCAGACGAGCTTGGCGATTGTCAAGATGCCGGTTCTGCTGCATCCAAAGCTGGCGGTAGAGCGCACATCGTTCGAGCAGGGTCGCATGCGGCGCGACATCGAGGACCTGGCCCTGATCCATGACCAGGATCTGGTCGCATTCGGTCAGCGAGGAAAGCCGGTGCGAAACAATAATCATCGTGCGGCCCCTGGCGATGCGCATGAGATTGGCGCTGACCACCGCCTCGCTCTCCGGGTCAAGCGCGCTGGTCGCCTCGTCAAGGATCATGACGGTCGGATCGTGGATGAGCGCGCGCGCAATCGCCAGCCGCTGCTTTTGACCACCCGACAGGTTGGGCGAACCTTCCTCAATATAGGTGTCATAGCCGTTGGGCATGCGTTCGATGAATTCTTCGGCGCCGGCAAGGTGAGCGGCTCGCATGGCGTCGGAAAGGGTCAGGCCGGGGCGCCCGGCGATGATGTTGTCTCGAATGGACCCGCGGAAAAGGAAATTGTCCTGGAGGACCACGCCGAGCCCCTGGCGAAGGTGACGCAGGTTGATTTCCTTGAGGTCGACGCCATCCAGCTTGAGAAAACCGCTGTAATCGCGATTGATCCCCTGCAGAAGCCGCGCAATTGTCGATTTCCCTGAACCGCTGCGCCCGACGATGCCGAACATCGTCCCTGCTGGAATGTCGAAGTTGACCCGGTCAAGCGCTGGCGTGTTGGTGCCGATGTAGGTGAAGGTCAGATCACGGAAACTGATCTCGCCAACGAGCTTCGGCCTCAGGCCTGTGGAATTCGAACTGCTTTCCAGGGGTCGGTTGAGGACGGATCCTGCCTCGCTGATTGCCGCCCCTACCTCCTCGAAGTCCTCGACCAGTCGAGCAAGACCGACGAGAGGCTGTGCGACGCGTTGGGCGATCATCATGAATGCGAACAAGCTGCCGACCATGTAGCCAGACGTGTCGCTCATCGCCAGATAAGCTCCGATCAGCATGGTGCCGAGGACCATCGCACGCTCGATTGGCGTGACAAGCGTTTGCGGCCAGTTGGCAAGCTGCCCGAAGGCAAGGCGCGCCCTGCCCGCTTCCGCCACCCGCTCGTCCCAAAGCGCCCTGCGTTGCGGTTCGAGACCGAGCGCCTTCACCGTCTTGATGCCGACGACGGTTTCGCCGAGCGCCGCCGCCTTCCAGGTCTCGGCATCGACCACTTGCTGGTAGCGGCGGCGCAACGGCGCGAGAAAGGCGAAGATGATCAACATAATCACGCCCGCGCAGGCAAGCACCATCCAGCCCAGCGTGGCGTTGATATAGAACATCACCGGGATCAGCACGCAG
>NZ_RZQL01000042.1 GCF_003997935.1 Mesorhizobium sp. M7A.F.Ca.US.006.01.1.1 | reverse complement strand
TTTCGCCTTCGTCTTTACCCTTTTTCGTCCTTTGTTTCTCACGCGGTCCGGTCGCGGGCGAAAACCCCGCGAACCGCGCCTAGAGCGCCTCGGCGCCCGAAATGATTTCGATCAGTTCCTTGGTGATCTGCGCCTGCCGCTGGCGGTTATAGGTGATCGACAGCTTGTTGATCATGTCGCCGGCGTTGCGCGTCGCATTGTCCATGGCGCTCATCTTGGCACCCATTTCGCCGGCCACGTTTTCGAGCAGCGCCCGGAAAACCTGCACGGAGATGTTGCGCGGAATGAGGTCAGAGAGGATTTCGCCCGGCTCCGGCTCATATTCATAGACAGCGTTGCCGCCATCGATCGCCTCGGCCGGAGCCGAAGCAACGCCCGCTGGAATGATCTGCTGCGCGGTCGGGATCTGGCTGATCACCGACTTGAACTGCGAATAAAACAGCGTGCAGATGTCGAAGCCGCCCTCATTGAAGAGGTGGATGACCTTCTTGGCGATCGCATCGGCATTGACGAAGCCGAGTGTCTTGACCTCGCGCAGGTCGACGCGGTCTATGATCATCGAGGCATAGTCGCGGCGCAGGATGTCGAAACCCTTCTTGCCGACGCAGATGATCTTGACCTGCTTGCCGTCCGCCAAAAGCTTGCGGATGTGGTCGCGGGCAAGGCGGGCGATCTGCGAATTGAAGCCGCCGCACAGGCCGCGCTCGGCGGTGCAGACGACGAGCAGATGCACGTCGTCCTTGCCTGTGCCGGTCATCAGCGCCGGGGCATCGCCGCCGCCGCCGATTGCCTGGGTGATGTTGGCCAGAACGGAACCCATGCGCTCCGAATAAGGGCGCGCCGCTTCCGCGGCCTCTTGCGCACGGCGCAGCTTCGCCGCGGCGACCATCTGCATCGCCTTGGTGATCTTCTGCGTCGCCTTGACCGAGGCGATACGGTTACGAAGGTCTTTTAATGAAGGCATGCTTCAAACCTGATCCCGTCTTGCAATTCGCTCAGGCGAAGGTCTTGGCGAAAGCGTCGATCTCGGCCTTCAGCTTGGCGCGCAGATCGTCCGACAGCGCCTTTTCCTTGCGGATGGCATCGAGGACGTCCTTGCCTGCCGAACGCATGTGGCTGAGCAGGCCATGCTCGAACTTGCCGACCTGGTTGACCGGCAGCTTGTCGAGATAGCCGTTGACGCCGGCGAAGATCACCGCGACCTGCTCTTCCGTCTTCAGCGGCGAGAACTGCGGCTGCTTCAGGAGTTCGGTCAGGCGCGATCCGCGGTTGAGCAGGCGCTGCGTGGCGGCGTCGAGATCCGAGCCGAACTGCGCGAAGGCCGCCATTTCGCGGTACTGCGCGAGCTCGCCCTTGATCGAGCCGGCAACCTGCTTCATCGCCTTAATCTGCGCGGCCGAGCCGACGCGGCTGACCGACAGACCGACGTTCACCGCGGGACGGATGCCCTGGAAGAACAGGTTGGTTTCGAGGAAGATCTGGCCATCGGTGATCGAGATCACGTTGGTCGGGATGTAGGCCGACACGTCGTTGGCCTGTGTCTCGATGATCGGCAGGGCGGTCAGCGAGCCACCACCCAGATCGTCGTTGAGCTTGGCGGCGCGCTCGAGCAGGCGCGAGTGCAGATAGAAGACGTCGCCCGGATAGGCTTCGCGGCCCGGAGGGCGGCGCAGCAGCAGCGACATCTGGCGATAGGCGACGGCCTGCTTCGACAGATCGTCATAGCTGATCAGCGCGTGCATGCCATTGTCGCGGAAATATTCGCCCATGGTGGCGCCGGCGAACGGCGCCAGGAACTGCATCGGTGCCGGATCGGAAGCGGTGGCGGCGACGATGATCGAGTATTCGAGCGCGCCGCGCTCTTCCAGCACCTTGACGAACTGCGCGACGGTCGAGCGCTTCTGGCCGACGGCGACATAGACGCAGTAGAGCTTTTCCTTCTCGGGGCCGTTGTCGTGCACCGATTTCTGGTTGAGCATCGTGTCGAGGATGATGGCGGTCTTGCCGGTCTGGCGATCGCCGATGACCAGCTCGCGCTGGCCGCGGCCGACCGGGATCAGCGCATCGATGGCCTTGAGGCCGGTTGACATCGGCTCGTTCACCGATTTGCGCGGGATGATGCCGGGCGCCTTGACGTCGACGCGCTTGCGCTCGACTGCCTTGATCGGGCCCTTGCCGTCGATCGGATTGCCGAGCGCGTCGACGACGCGGCCGAGCAGGCCGGGGCCGACGGGGACGTCGACGATGGCGCCGGTGCGCTTGACGATGTCGCCTTCCTTGATGTCGCGGTCGGCGCCGAAGATGACGACGCCGACATTGTCGGCTTCGAGGTTGAGCGCCATGCCGCGGATGCCGCCGGGGAATTCGACCATCTCGCCGGCCTGGACATTGTCGAGGCCGTAGACACGGGCGATACCGTCACCGACGGACAGCACCTGTCCGACTTCGGAGACCTCGGCCTCCTTGCCGAAATTCTTGATCTGGTCTTTCAGAATTGCGGAAATTTCCGCGGCGCGGATGTCCATCAGCCGACCTCTTTCAGTGCAAGCTTGAGCGAATTGAGTTTGGTTTTGAGCGACGTATCGATCTGGCGCGAGCCCATCTTGACCACCAGCCCGCCGAGCAGCGACGGATCGACGGTGACGGAGATGGCCACGTCCTTGCCGGCAACACTCTTCAGCGCCGCCTTGAGTTCGGTCTGCTGGGCAGCCGTCAGCTCGTGAGCCGACGTCACTTCAGCAGCGGTCTCGCCACGATGTTCGGCTGATATCTGGCGGAACGCCCTGATCATACCGGGAATGGCGAACAGCCGGCGGTTGCGGGCGACGACGCGCAGGAAATTTCCGGTGAGGCCGGTGATCCCGGCCTTGTCGGCGATCGCCGCAATGGCCTTCGCCTGGTCCTCGCTGGAGAACACCGGGCTGTTGATCAGCCGGGTGAGATCAGCGCTGCCCGCGAGCATGGCTTCGAAGCTGTTGAGGTCGGCTTCGACCTTGGCCACGGAATTTGCCTGCAGGGCGAGTTCGAACAGCGAACCCGCATAGCGTTCTGCGACACCTGAGATTGGCGATGACGATTGAGCCACGGACCGTCTTTTCTCTTGTCTGACAGGCCGTAGATTGTTGGCGCGAGCAAAAACTCTGGCTAAATCTTTGACCTTACTGCATTTTTTCGAGCACGGAGGCGCGGCTTCCGCTATCCCCGGCCGAAAGTCGATTGCCGTCTAGCACAGGCATTTTAAGACCGCAATGCGTCGTTCCGCATGGTTTTCAGGCACTATTGTCGCATCCGGCGAAAGTCACCCGTCTTCCATCGCGGAATACCCAACGATTCAAGGCAGAAAGCCGAAGGCAAAGGCGAGCGGTAACGCCGCCAGCACCAATTCCAGCACAATGGAAACCCAATTGAAAGGCGTGTTGGCGCCATCCGACATCATCGACAGCAGCCGGCCGAAGGCGGTGAACAGCCAGGAAAAGCCGAGCGCCATGTAGATCAGCGGCTGCGCCAGCAGGATACAGCACAGGCCGACGCCGAGATAAAAGCCCGACATCCTGCCGCGCCCCTCGGCGATCGCAGCAGCCTTCTCTGGCTTGACCTGCAGGCGCAGGGCACGAAAGGCGAGCCCCGGCGCCAGGAAGAACAAAAGACCGAGCAGCACGGTGAAGACGGCGCTCGACCAGGCCAGCCATTCGCCTTGGCTCGTCGGCCATGGAAGCGCAAAATCCATACTGTCCCCTCGAAATGCCTGTTTTGAAATTCCGGGCATTCTAGCGAAGGAAAAACCCCACGCCAGATGGCTCCCGGCACTTTAGGAAAAGCACATCAACCGAGCGCGAATTCCACAGCCGCCTCGGCATGAATGCGCGTCGTGTCGAAGACCGGAATGTCGAAATCCAGCTGGCCTATGAGCATGGTGATCTCGGTGCAGCCCATGATGACGCTGTCGGCCGCCTCTTCGCGGCGCAGGCGCTCGGTCTCGGTGATATAGGCCGCCTTTGAAGTCTCCTTGACGATGCCCTGGCACAACTCGTCGTAGATGACGCGATGGACCATGTCGCGCCCGGCACTATCGGGTACGACAGGGTTCAAGCCAAATCTGTCGGCGAGCCGGCCCTTGTAGAAATCCTGCTCCATGGTGAAGCGCGTCGCCAGCAGCGCCGGACGCTGCATGCCGGCGCGCTTGACCGCCACCGCGGTGGCATCGGCTATGTGGATCAGCGGGATCGACACCGACGCCTGCACTTGGTCGGCCAGTTTGTGCATGGTGTTGGTGCACAAAAGCAGACCCTCCGCGCCGCCGGCCTCGAGCTTGCGTGCGGCTTCGACGAGAAGCACACCGGCGCCATCCCAGTCACCATGATGCTGCCGCTCGGCGATCTCGGCGAAGTCGAACGACCACAGAAGCAGTTTCGCCGAATGCAGCCCACCCAGCCGCTCGCGCACGATCTCGTTGAGCAGGCGATAGTAGATGGCGGTGGATTCCCAGCTCATGCCGCCGAGAAGGCCAAGGGTTTTCATATGATATTCCGTTCCTCGCTCGCTTGCGGGCAACTTATCGCTGAAAGCGTGACCTTACAAAAAGCTCTGCGGGTCGATGTCGACCTGCACCCTGACAGAACCGCGCTGCTTCGGCCCATTGGCCAGCATGGCTCTGATGAAACCCTGCATGTCGGCGCGCCGTTCGCCCTGGATCAGCAGACGGAACCGGTGACGGCCGCCGAGCAGTGACAACGGCGCCTCCGCCGGGCCGAGCACGAACAAATCTGTCGCCTCGGGCGCGGCGCGGCGCAGGCCGCGTGCATGGCCCTCGGCTTCCGCTCGCGTCACCGCGCTGACGATGACGCCGGCCAGCCGGCCGAAGGGTGGCAGGGCCGCGCGTTCACGCTCGGCAATCTCGCGCTCGTAAAAGGCCTCGGCGTCACCGGAGACGATCGCCCGCATCACCGGGTGGTCGGGCTGAAAAGTCTGCAAAAGGCCAAGGCTCTTCTTGCCGGTGCGGCCGGCGCGGCCGGTGACCTGACTGAGCAGCTGGAACGTGCGCTCGGCGGCGCGCGGATCGCCATTGGCAAGTCCGAGATCGGCGTCGACGACGCCGACCAGTGTCATGTTGGGAAAATTATGGCCCTTGGCGACGAGCTGCGTGCCGATGACGATGTCGGCCTCGCCATCGGCGATCGCCTCCAGCTCCAGCCGCAGCCGCCGCACGCCGCCCATCAGGTCCGACGACAAGACGATGGTGCGCGCGTCGGGAAAATGCGTAACGACCTCTTCGGCGATCCGCTCGACGCCCGGTCCGCAGGCGACCAGATGATCGAGCGTGCCGCATTCCGGGCAGGCTTCGGGGCGGCGCTCATTGTGCCCGCAATGATGGCAGACGAGCTGACCGCGAAAACGGTGCTCGACCAGCCAGGCCGAGCAGACGGGGCAGCCGAAGCGATGACCGCAGACCCGGCACAGCGTCAGCGGCGCATAGCCGCGCCGGTTGAGGAACAGCAGCGACTGCTCCTGCCTCTCCAGCGTCTGGCGCATCTGGTCGAGCAGCACCGGCGACAGGAAACCGCCTCGCGCCGGCGGCGCGCGCCGCATGTCGACCGCCTTCAGATGCGGAAGCGCCGCCTCGGCGAAGCGAGCGGAGAGCACGGCCCTGTTGTATTTACCCTGGCTCGCATTGACCCGGCTTTCGACCGATGGCGTCGCCGATGCCAGCACCACCGGAAAGCTGCCGATATGGCCGCGCACCACGGCCATGTCGCGCGCATTGTAGAAGACGCGGTCCTCCTGCTTGTAGGCAGGGTCATGCTCCTCGTCGACGACGATCAGGCCGAGCTCCTTGAACGGCAGGAACAGCGCCGAACGCGCACCGGCGACGACCCGCACGCCGCCTTCCGCCACCTGCCGCCAAACCCGCTCGCGCATCCGCGGCGGCAAGTCGGAATGCCATTCGCCCGGCTTGGCGCCGAAGCGCTGCTGGAAGCGCTCGAGAAAGGCATGCGTCAGCGCGATTTCCGGCAGCAGGATCAGCACCTGCCTGCCTTGGTCGAGCGCAGCCGCCACCGCCTCGAAATAGACCTCGGTCTTGCCTGATCCGGTGACGCCGTCGAGCAGCGCGACGTTGAACACGCCGGCTGCGACATTGGCGCGCAACATCTGCGCCGCAGCGCTCTGGTCAGGCATCAGTTCCGGTATGGCGTAGCTGGAATCGGGCGCGGCCACCACCGGGCGCGGCGGGATCATCACCGTCTCGAACACGCCTTGTGCCCTCAGGCCGTCGATCACCGTCGACGACACGCCTGCGGCGTGGGCAAGGCCGGATCGCGTCCAGGCGAGCCCGCCTTCGGCCGTCTCCAGCACGCGCTGCCTGGCGCCCGTCATCCTGTCGGGTGCGAGAAGCGTGCGCTGCAGCCCCTCGATCCACGGTTCGGGGTCGAAAGCCTCCGATGCCCTGAGCAGCATGCGCGCAACCATGCCTGGAGGCGACAGCGTGTATTGCGCCACCCAGTCGACGAAACGGCGCATCGCGCGGTCGATCGGTGGGCAGTCGAAGACCTGTTCGATGGGGCGCAGCTTTTTCGCGTCGACTTTCTCGACCGCGCCGTCCCAGACGATGCCGGCGACCTGGCGCGGCCCGAGCGGCACGCGCACGATCGAGCCCGGCACCACGCGCATGCCGGCCGGCACGGCATAGGTGTAGGGGCGTTCGGCAGGCATCGGCACCAGCACCGGTGCGGCTGCGACAAAGGGCGAATCTTCGATCATGAGGCGTGACCTTGCCCTGACTTTGGTCTAGATCAAAGGCCGACCACGAATGTGCATGACATGCACGTGAAAATCTTCAGGAGACCCGCCATGAAATTTTTTGTCGACACCGCCGACGTCAAGGACATCCGTGAGCTGAACGATCTGGGGCTGCTCGACGGCGTCACCACCAATCCGTCGCTGATCCTCAAATCCGGCGGCAAGATCGCCGATGTCACCAAAGAGATCTGCAACATCGTCAAGGGTCCGGTCTCGGCTGAAGTCACCGCCACCGAATATTCCGAGATGATGCAGCAGGCCAAGGTTCTGGCCAAGATCGCCGACAATGTCTGCATCAAGGTGCCGCTGACGCTCGACGGCCTCAAGGCCTGCAAGACGATCCGCACCGAGATGAACCGCCTGGTCAATGTCACCCTGTGCTTTTCGGCCAACCAGGCGCTGCTGGCGGCCAAGGCCGGCGCTTCGTTCATCTCGCCTTTCGTCGGCCGCATCGACGACATCGGCATCGACGGCATGGAGCTGATCCAGGAGATCCGGCAGATCTACGACAATTACGATTTCCAGACCGAGATCCTCGTTGCTTCGGTGCGCACCGTGAATCACGTCAAGCAGGCGGCGCTGATCGGCGCCGACGTCGTAACCGTGCCGCCGGCGACGCTGAAGGCACTGGTCAAGCACCCGCTGACCGACAAGGGCCTGGAACAGTTCCTCGCCGACTGGGCCAAGACCGGCCAGTCGATCGGCTGAGTTGGCGATCGGCTGAGGCCAATGCGCTTGTAATGAAAAAGGCCGGGCAACCGGCCTTTTTCATGTGAACTCCAAACGGCCCGCCGCTCAATCCGCGCCATCGTCGGGCGCGCTCGCTGCCTGGCGCCGGCCCATGATGATCTCGCGTTTGCCGACGTGGTTGGGTGTGCCGACCAAGCCTTCTTTTTCCATACGCTCGACCAGCGACGCGGCGCGGTTGTAGCCGATGCCGAGGCGGCGCTGGATGTAGGACGTCGAGCACTTCTTGTCGCGCACCACCACCTTGACCGCCTCGTCGTAGACGGCATCGCTGTCTTCGGCTGCAACGGATCCCTTGTCGAAGACCGCGCCCTGGTCTTCTTCGATTTCTTCCTCATCCTCGTCGGCCGTCACAGTTTCCAGATATTCAGGGCGGCCCTGCGCCTTGAGATGCGCGACCACATGCTCGACCTCCGCGTCGGAAACAAACGGCCCGTGCACGCGCGAGATGCGCCCGCCACCCATCATGTGCAGCATGTCGCCCTGGCCAAGCAACTGCTCGGCGCCCTGCTCGCCCAGGATGGTGCGGCTGTCGATCTTCGATGTCACCTGGAAGGAAATCCGGGTCGGGAAGTTGGCCTTGATCGTGCCGGTGATGACGTCGACCGAGGGCCGCTGCGTCGCCATGATCAGGTGAATGCCGGCGGCGCGCGCCATCTGCGCCAGCCGCTGGATCGCGCCTTCGATCTCCTTGCCGGCGACCATCATCAGATCGGCCATCTCGTCGACGATGACGACGATGTAGGGCATCGGCGCAAGGTCTATTTCCTGTTGTTCGAAAAGCGGCTCGCCGGTGCCCTTTTCGAAGCCGGTCTGCACGGTCATGACGACGGTTTCGCCCTTGTCACGGGCTTGAGCGGCGCGCTCGTTGTAGCCGTCGATGTTGCGCACACCGAGCCGCGCCATCTTGCGATACCGATCCTCCATTTCGCGCACGGCCCATTTGAGCGCGGTGACGGCTTTCTTGGGATCCGTGACGACGGGCGTCAGAAGATGCGGGATCCCGTCATAGACGGAGAGTTCGAGCATCTTGGGATCGACCATGATCAGCCGGCATTCTTCCGGCTTCAGCCGATAGAGCAACGACAGGATCATGGTGTTTATGGCGACCGACTTGCCGGAGCCGGTGGTTCCGGCCACCAGCAAATGCGGCATCTTCGCCAGCTCGGCGATGACCGGCTCGCCGCCGATCGTCTTGCCCAAGCAAAGCGCCAGCTTGCAGCTGGTCTTGCGGAAGCCCTCCGATTCGATCAGCTCCCGGAAATAGACGGTTTCGCGCGTTTCGTTCGGGAGCTCGATGCCGATGACGTTGCGGCCGGGCACGACGGCGACGCGCGCCGAAATCGCCGACATGGAGCGGGCGATATCGTCGGCAAGCCCGATGACGCGAGAAGATTTGACGCCCGGCGCCGGCTCGAATTCATAGAGCGTGACGACCGGACCGGGGCGAACATGAATGATCTCGCCGCGCACACCGAAGTCTTCGAGCACGCTTTCCAGGAGATCCGCATTCTGCTCGAGCCGCTCCTGCGACATGTAGAAACCTTGTCCCTCCGGCGGCTGCTGCAAGAGCTCTTCCGGGGGAAGCTCATAGGGATCGCCCGCGATTGACGGCGCAATCTTTCCGGCCCCGGGCAAGCGCGGAGAGCGAGCGGCAGCGACCCTGACGGCAACGTCCACATTTGGCGCGGCCGGCGCGGGAACGGCATCGCTTTTGGCAGGGGAGATCGCGACAGGCTGGACCGGCGACGGCGCATAGCTCGCCGGCACGTCAGGTTGGTCGACGGCCTGGTTCGAATTGGCCGGCCAAACATCCGGCAACGGCTTCAAGGCCTGGCCCGGCAGGCAGTCGATGACTCGAAACAATGCGGTGGCATCGGTCCCTGTCGTCGGGCGGATGTCGATCGGCATAGTGGTGACTGGCGCTGCGGCGAGCGGCGCAGACGACGCTGAACCGATTTGCCGGGCCGGGGGCGAAACGTCGACCAGATGGGGTGCCATAGCCTCGAAGAAGGCATGATCCGAAAGATAGGGCCAGCGTAGCCCTTCGGAGGTGGGCGTTTTGGTCGGGGCGCCCGGAGCAACGGACGCGCGCGCGGATGCCCGTCCCGTTGCGACCGTCCTCGGCGGCACCGGCGCAACGACTGGCACCTTCTCCCTGGCGCGCCCCGCGGCAACAAAAGCAGCAGCCGGCGGCAGTGGCCCTTGCGTGGCGTGGCCGGCCAGCGGCTGGGAAGCAGGGCTTTTCACCGACGCCGGCAATGCCAGGAGCGAGGGCGCGGAGGACGCCCTGCCGACCGTGGGTTGCGCAACGGCTTGCTGTGCCGGGCGCGTCGCGGCGTGTTCGACAACACGCTCGTGCTGTGGACGATGCTTCCTGGCCTCATAGTCCGGCGTGCGTGTAAAACGCACATTGGGTGCAAGGAAGAAATATTCCTGCCAGGCAGGGCTCTCGATATCGCCGATTTTCGAAGGCGTATCGTCCGAGCCACCCCTCGGCTCCATATAGGGCCGCTTGTTGCCGCCGAGGTCGACCACCGGCGCGGAATAGCCGGCCTGGCGTGTGGCGGGCTGCCGGCCGGCCGTCTCCTTGCGAGCCGGACGATCAAGGTCGCCTGCCGCGGAAGAACTTCGCTGACCGCCTCTGTCGCCGATGCTCTCGGAGCGCTTCCCCTCGGGATCATCAGGCGATGCGGCCGTCGACAAATTGACCCGGGAAAAAAGCTTGGCTTCCATTCTCAAGACTCACTCTGAAATGTCTGCCGAGCAATAGGGAGCGAGTGGTTAACAGTTGCTTCCCGGATGGGTCGCCGACGATCCTGAGCGCCAAAATCTTCGTGACAGGCTGAGAGCGACGCGGCACGATCGTCGTCTCGCCGCACCCTCCCGGCGGCGCGGATCTACTCGCCGTGCCGCAGCAGGTCGATGGGTATCTTCGGACAATCTCTGTTCAGGAATCTGGCTCTGTTCGGGAATCTGGTCATGACCCCACGATCATCCCATCATGCCCGGGGCGCCAGACCGTTTCCGTGAAGCGATGAGGTGCGCTAGCCGGTCTTGCCGTGCCGGACAAGGTCCTGGGCAATAGACAGCTGCAGCGCTTCCGCCAGCTCTCGCGCAGCGCGATTCTCGGCGTCGATCTGCGCCCGGTATGCGGCGAATTCCTGACGCGGCCTGTCGAAGGACGAGGTGATCGAACGCTTGCCGGATGCGATCACCACGCCGGTCTTCGCATCGGCCAGCGTATAGCTGCCGGTCAGCGTCACGGAACCGGCGGTCGGCTCGTCTTCGTCGGTTCCGACCTGCACAAGTGCCGCGGACTCGACCGCTTCGGTCACGCCGAGATTGAGCGAATAGGCCGGCGAGGCCGGCTCGCCGGCGCCTCGTCCAAACCCGAAAATGAGATTGTTGCGCACCTGTTGGCCGTAACGCGTATTGACCGGCTTGATGCCGATCGACGCCAGTTCGGCACTGGCACTGGCCTGCGAACCCGACAGCGGCGCGCTCGAATAGAGCGGCCGCACCGTGCAGGCCGAGACAAGCGCGAGCGACCCTATCAGGCCGGCAAGCGCCATGCGGCGCAGCAAATGGCTCAACTCTGTCTTTTCCCGATCAGGCAACGACATTGACGATCCTCTGCGGCACGATGATCACCTTGCGCGGAGCCTTACCTTCGAGTGCTTTCTGCACGAAGTCGAGAGCCAATACCGCTTTTTCGACCGCACCTTGGTCCGCGTCGCGGGCAATTGTCAAATCCCCCCGCTTCTTGCCGTTGACCTGTACCGGATAGGTGACTTCGTTGTCGACGACCAGCGCCGGATCGAAGACCGGCCAGGGCCGTTCGGCGACGAGATCGGTGCCGCCGAGCGTTTCCCAGCACTCCTCGGCCAGATGCGGCATGACCGGAGCGATCAGATGCACGAGGATCTCCACGGCCTGCCGGCAGGCGCCTTTCAGCGCTGCATCGGCCTTGCCTTCGGCCACGTCGTTGAGCGGCGTGGTCAGCGCGTTGGCCAGTTCATAAATGCGGGCGATGGCGCGGTTGAAGGCGAGCTTCTCGATATCCTCACCGACCGCCTTGAGTATCTTGTGCGCGGCCTTGGAAACCACAGCGGCCTCGCCGCTGCTGGCCGCTAAGGGCTTGATGCCGGCCAGTGTTTCGGCCGCCGTCGACACCAGGCGCCAGATGCGCTGGATGAAGCGATGCGCACCGGCGGCGCCATCGTCGGTCCATTCGACATCGCGCTCGGGCGGCGAATCCGACAGCATGAACCAGCGCGCCGTGTCGGCGCCGTAGCCATCGGTGATGTCTTCCGGGCTCACCGTGTTCTTCTTCGATTTCGACATCTTTTCCAGCGGACCGATGGTGACGGCCTCGCCGGTGGCGATGTCGATGGCGCTGCGCTTGCCGTCGACATCCTCCAGCCGAACTTCGGTGGGCGCCAGCCAGCGGCCATTCGACGCCGAGCCGACGCGATAGGTTTCGTGCACCACCATGCCTTGCGTGAACAGGCCCTTGAACGGCTCGGCCAGATCGACATGGCCGGCCTCGCGCATGGCGCGGGTGAAGAAGCGCGAATAGAGCAGATGCAGGATCGCGTGCTCGATCCCGCCAATATACTGGTCGACGGGCAACCATTCGTTGGCCGCCTTGGGATCGGTCGGTTCATGCGCCCACGGCGCGGTGAAGCGGGCAAAGTACCACGACGAATCGACGAATGTGTCCATCGTGTCGGTTTCGCGCCGCGCATCCCTGCCGCATTGCGGACATTTCACATGGCGCCATGTCGGATGGCGGTCGAGCGGATTGCCCGGGCGATCGAAATCGACATCGTCGGGCAGCTTCACCGGCAGGTCCGCCTTCGGCACCGGCACCACGCCGCAAGCCTTGCAATGGATCATCGGGATCGGGCAGCCCCAGTAGCGCTGGCGCGAAATGCCCCAGTCGCGCAGGCGGAAATTCACCTTGCGCTCGGCCATCGGCCGGTTGCCGATGGTCTTCTGCTCCAGCAGTTTGGCGACCTCGTCGAAAGCCTGAACCGGCTTCATGCCGTCGAGAAAGCGCGAATTGATCATAACGCCGTCATCGACATAGGCTTCATCGATGATCTGGAACGTCGCCGGATTCTCGCCTTCCGGCATCACCACCGGCATCACCGGCAGGCCGTATTTGTTGGCGAAGTCGAGGTCGCGCTGGTCGCCGGACGGGCAGCCGAAGATAGCGCCGGTGCCGTATTCCATCAGCACGAAATTGGCGACATAGACAGGCAGCGTCCAGTTGTCGTCAAACGGATGGACGACGCGGATGCCGGTGTCAAAACCCTTCTTCTCAGCCGTCTCCAGCGCCGCCACCGAGGTGCCCATATGGCCGATATCCTCGATGAACTTCGCCAGCGCCGGATTGTGCGCAGCGGCCTTCTTGGCCAACGGATGATCGGCGGCGACAGCCATGAAGGAAGCGCCGAAGATGGTGTCGGGCCTTGTCGTATAGACTTCCAGCTCATGCTCGCCATCAGAGGCGTCGGCCAGAGGCCAACGGATCAGCAGGCCTTCCGAGCGGCCGATCCAGTTCTGCTGCATCAGCTTCACTTTTTCCGGCCATTCGTCGAGGCCGTCGAGCGAATCCAGCAGATCCTGGGCGAAGTCGGTGATCTTGAAGAACCACTGCGTCAGTTCGCGTTGTTCGACCAGCGCGCCCGAGCGCCAGCCGCGCCCGTCGATGACCTGCTCGTTGGCAAGCACCGTCATGTCCTCCGGATCCCAGTTGACCTTGGAGGATTTGCGCGTCACCAGCCCCTTCTCGACGAAGTCGAGGAACAGCATCTGCTGGCGGTGGTAATAGTCGACGTCACAGGTGGCGAATTCGCGCGCCCAGTCCAGTGACAGCCCCATGACCTTGAGCTGTTCGCGCATGGTGGCGATGTTCTGGTAGGTCCATTCCTTGGGGTGGACCTTGTTTTGCATCGCCGCGTTTTCGGCCGGCATGCCGAAGGCGTCCCAGCCCATCGGATGCAGCACGTTGAAACCCTTGGCCCGCTTGTAGCGCGCCACCACGTCGCCCATCGTGTAATTGCGGGTATGACCGATATGGATGCGCCCCGACGGATAGGGGAACATCTCCAGCACGTAGTATTTCGGGCGCGGATCGTCATTGTGCGCTTCGAACAGCTTCTTGGCGTCCCAGGCCTTCTGCCATTTGGGCTCGGACGCGCGCGGATTGTATCGTTCGGTTGCCATGGGACGTTTTTCACTTAAAAGCATGCGCGAACTGCGGGCGATGGCTCGGCAGTTCAGGGAATGTGGTCCGGGTGTTCACCATGGTTTGGCAAACCCGTCAACCATATGGGTACCGCGTCTGACAAAAACGCCGGTCAAAACAGCAGGATTTGCATATGGGTGACGCCGTTCAGCAATTTTTCGCGGTCAAGGCGAAGATCGCCGCCGCCGAACGCGAGGCCGGCCGCGAAGCCGGCGCCGTGACGCTGGTCGCGGTCTCAAAGACCTTTGACACTGCCGACATCCGCCCGGTCATCGAGGCCGGCCAGCGCGTCTTCGGCGAGAACCGGGTGCAGGAGGCGCAAGCCAAATGGCCTGATTTGAAGGACGCATTTCCCGACATCGAACTGCATCTGATCGGCCCGCTGCAATCCAACAAGGCTAAGGAGGCGGTGGCGCTGTTCGACGTCATCGAGACGGTCGATCGTGAGAAGATCGCGGCCGAACTGGCCAAGGAGATTACCAGGCAGGGCCGGGCACCAAAACTCTACGTCCAGGTCAACACCGGTTCCGAGCCACAGAAAGCCGGCATCGAGCCCCGGGAGGCGGTGGCCTTCGTCGCCCGCTGCCACGATGTGCATGGCCTCGCCATCGAAGGCCTGATGTGCATCCCGCCGGCCGACGAGAACCCCGGCCCCCACTTCGCCTTGCTGGAGAAGCTCAGCAAGGAAGCTGGCGTCGCCAGACTGTCGATGGGCATGTCCGGCGACTACGAAACAGCAATCGCCTTCGGTGCCACCAGCGTCCGGGTCGGCTCGGCGATCTTCGGCAGCCGCTGACAGGCAACGGCCTTTAGGCCAGATCGACAGGCCCGTTGCTCCAAGACTGGAAACGAAACGTACCGTTCCTATTTGCTTTGCGTCATCACAAACTCTCTGGAGCCGCCACCATGCGTTACAACCAGCTTGGAAATACGGGGATGTTCGTCTCTGAACTGTGCCTCGGCACCATGACCTTCGGCGCCGCCGGCCAGAATGCCCAATGGGGCCTGATCGCCAGCCTCGACCAGAAGGGCGTCAACGAGATCGTTGCCCATTCGCTCGCCGCCGGCGTCAATTTCTTCGATACGGCCGACGTCTACTCCTTTGGCGAATCCGAACGGTTGCTCGGCCAGTCGCTCCGGGATCTCAAGGTCAACAGGCAGAACGTGGTCATCGCCACCAAGGCGCATGGCGCGATGGGCGAAGGCCCCAACCAGCGCGGCTCGTCACGCGGCCACATCATGGACTCGGTCGATGCCAGCTTGGAGCGGCTGCAACTCGACCATATCGATCTCTATCAGTTGCACGGCACCGACACCGTGACGCCGATCGACGAAACGCTGCGGGCGCTCGACGATCTGGTTGCCAGTGGCAAGGTGCGATATGTCGGCGTCTCGAACTGGGCTGCATGGCGCATCGCCAAGGCGCTCGGCATCGCCGAGCGCAAGGGCTTTGCCCGTTTCGAGACCGTGCAGTCCTACTATTCGATCGCCGGCCGCGATCTCGAGCGCGAGATCGTGCCGCTGCTCAATGAGGAGAAGCTCGGCCTGATGGTGTGGTCGCCGATGGCCGGCGGTCTGCTCTCCGGCAAATACGGCCCCGGCGCACCCGGCAATGGCGAAGGCCGCCGCGCCTCCTTCAACTTCCCGCCGGTCAATGAGGACCGTGCCTGGGCGGCCGTTGCCGTCATGCGCCAAATCGCCAAAAAGCATGATGTGAGCGTCGCCACGGTGGCGCTCGGCTATGTCCTGGCCAAGCCCTTCGTGATGAGCGTCATCATCGGCGCCAGCCGCATGGAGCAGTTGGAGCAGAACCTTGCCGCCACTGAAGTGAAGCTCGACACCGACGATCTGGTTCGTCTCGACGAGGTCAGCGCCCTGCCGTCCGAATATCCCGGCTGGATGCTGGAGCGCCAGGCAGCGGGCCGCCGCCCGGCGCCGTTCACGCCGAAAGCATAGCGCAGTTGACATCCCGGGAGCCCGTGGCTCCCGGGATGTCAACTCAGCCGGACGCTCTCGCCCAGAAAATCCAGAAAGGCACGCACCCGCGCCGGCAGATGCCGGCCCTGGCCGACATAGACGGCGTGGGTCGGCTCCTCGTCGCCCGGATTGAATGCCTCCAGCAGCGGCACCAGCCTGCCGGCCGCGATGTCTTTCGCCACATGCCAGCTCGCCAGCCGGGCGATGCCTGCGCCCGCCAGCGCCATGAGCCGCATCGCCTCACCATCGCTGACCAGCGTGTTGCCGGTGATCGAAACCATTATGGCGCGGCCTTCCGCGTCGAGGAACGGCCAACCATCGACATGCCTGACGAACCCGAAGCCCATGCGGTTGTGCGTGTCGAGATCGGCTGGTGTCAGCGGCATGCCCTGCGTTTCGAGGTAGGAAGGTGCTGCAACGACGACCACAGGGCTTTGCCCCAGCTTGCGCGCCACCAGCCGTGACTCACTCAGCGGCCCGGCACGGATGGCGACGTCGGCGCGTTCCGCCATCAGGTCGATGACGCTGTCAGTCAGCACCAGATCGACCGAAATCTCGGGGTAGCGTTCCAGGAACCGGGGCAGAAGCGGGATCAGCCGATGCACCCCGAAGGGCACGTAGCTGTTGACGCGCAAGCGTCCGCGCGGTGAAGCACCCGCGGCGGCCTCCTGCTCGGCCGCTGCCATGTCGGCGAGGATGCGCAGGCCGCTCTCGTAGAATGCTGTGCCTTCCGGCGTCAGTTGCAGCTTTCGCGTCGAACGACTGACCAGCCGCGCGCCAAGCCGGGCCTCCAGCCGCGCGATCAGCTTGCTCACCGCCGAAGGCGTCATGCGCAACGCGCGTGCCGCGGAGGAAAAACTGCCTTCCTCGACGACCCGCACGAAAACTTCGATCTCGCCGGAGCGATTGATGTCGGACCTGGCCATTTGTGAATCTATTTCACAGAAAATGTGCCCAAGGCAAGTCTGGTTCACAATACAGGGAAGCACGATCTCAGGAGTCGGGGCGCGGGACGGCGCTCTTCGCCATCGAAGTGGAAACTGCCATGCCTCTTGCTCTTTATGCGCTTGCCGCCGGTGCCTTCGGCATCGGCGTCACCGAATTCGTCATCATGGGTCTGCTGCTTGATGTCAGCAAGGATCTCGGCGTTTCGATCTCGGCCGCCGGCCAGCTCATTTCGGGCTATGCGCTTGGCGTCGTCATCGGCGCGCCCTTGCTGACCATCGCCACCGGCAACTGGCCACGCAAGACCGTGCTTCTTGCGCTGATGGCGATCTTCACGCTTGGCAATCTCGCCTGTGCGTTGGCACCGGACTACTGGACGCTGATGGGCGCCCGCATCATCACCGCCTTTGCCCACGGCACCTTCTTCGGCGTCGGCTCTGTCGTCGCCACCGGACTGGTCGCACCCAACAGGAAGGCCTCGGCGATTGCGCTGATGTTCACCGGCCTGACCATCGCCAACATCCTCGGCGTGCCCTTCGGCACCTGGCTCGGCCAGGCCTTTGGCTGGCGGGCGACCTTCTGGGCGGTGACATTGGTCGGTGTGGCGGCCTTCGCCGTCATCCTGGTTCTGGTGCCACGCAGCCGGACGGCACCCGAAAAGAGCGACCTGCGCGCCGATCTCGCCGTTTTACGCCGCACCCCCGTCCTGCTCGGCCTCGCCACCACGGTGCTCGGCTATGCCGGTGTTTTCGCCGTCTTCACCTATATCGCTCCGTTGCTGACCGAGATCAGCGGCTTCAGGGAAGCGGCCGTATCGCCGATCCTGCTCGTCTTCGGTGGCGGCCTCATTGCCGGCAATTTGCTTGGCGGCAAGGTCGCCGACCGCTGGCTGGTGCCGGCCGTGCTGGGCAGTCTCGTGGTGCTGGCCCTGGTGCTTGCCACCATGACCTTCGCCATCCACAGCCAGGTGATGGCCGTGATCTATGTCGGCCTGCTCGGTGCCGCGGCCTTTGCCACCGTGGCGCCGCTGCAGATGTGGGTGCTGGACAAGGCGCAAGGTGCGGGCCAGAGCCTCGCCTCGTCCTTCAACATCGCCGCTTTCAATCTCGGCAATGCGGCAGGTGCCTGGCTTGGTGGTGCGGTCATTGCCCATGGGCTTGGCCTGGGTGCACTGACCTGGGTCGCTGCCCTGCTGCCGCTCACGGCGCTCGGCGTAGCGGGCCTAGCGCTGCGTCTCGATCGCACCCCGGCGCTCGGCGCACCAGCCTCCATCCGGTCGTGACCACGCTGGGCAAACCCGCTTCCGGCACCTTCATTTCACACCAACAGGAGCAAAAAAATGGACTATCGACGTCTCGGTGCATCGGGCCTGAAAGTGCCTGCACTCTCATTCGGCGCGGGCACCTTTGGCGGTTCCGGCCCGCTGTTCGGCGCCTGGGGCAGCAGCGACGCCAAGGAAGCGCGGCGGCTGATCGACATCTGCCTGGAGGCTGGCGTCAATTTGTTCGACACCGCCGACGTCTATTCGAACGGCGCTTCGGAACAGGTGCTTGGCGAAGCCATAAAAGGCCGCCGCGATGCTGTGCTGATCTCGACCAAGACCTCGCTGCCGATGGGCGATGGGCCGGCCGACTACGGCTCCTCGCGTTCGCGGCTGATCAGATCCGTGGATGCCGCGCTGAAGCGTCTCGGCACCGATTACATCGACCTGTTGCAACTGCATGCCTTCGACGCCGGCACGCCGATCGAGGAGGTTCTGTCGACGCTGGACGAACTCGTGCGCGCCGGCAAGCTGCGCTATGTCGGCGTCTCCAATTTCTCCGGCTGGCAAGTGATGAAGTCGTTGGCGCAAGCAGACGGCCAAGGCTATCCACGCTATATTGCCCATCAGGTCTACTATTCGCTGGTCGGCCGCGACTATGAATGGGAGCTGATGCCGCTCGGCCTCGACCAGGGCGTCGGCGCGCTGGTGTGGAGCCCGCTTGGCTGGGGCCGCCTGACCGGCAAGATCCGCCGTGGTCAGCCCTTGCCGGAACAGAGCCGGCTGCACGACACCGCGAGCTTCGGACCGCCGGTCGAGGACGAGCATCTCTACCGGGTTATGGATGCCTTGGATGCCGTGGCCGAGGAAACCGGCAAGACCGTGCCGCAGATCGCCATCAACTGGCTCCTGCAGCGCCCGACCGTGTCGTCGGTCATCATCGGCGCCCGCAACGAGGAACAGCTGCGCCAGAACCTCGGCGCCGTCGGCTGGACCCTGACGCCGGAGCAGATGAAAAAGCTCGACACGGCGAGCGAAGTCACCGCGCCCTACCCGTACTTCCCGTATCGGCGGCAGGAAGGCTTTGCCCGGTTGAACCCGCCGGCTGTTTGAGCGCATCGGGCCGTCATGGCGCAAGGTTCGCGGGCCAGCGCCCCCCCTCTGGCCTGCCGGCCATCTCCCCCTCAAGGGGGGAGATCGGATGTCGCGGCGACTTTTGCCAATCGCAGGCGTAACAAGGGGCGGCGTTGTCGGTGGAGCTGCCAATCTCCCCACTTGAGGGGGAGATGTCCGGCAGGACAGAGGGGGGCGTCGTAGAATGCCGACCTCAAGAAGCCGTTGCTGCGAAACTCGCCCCTAGTGCAGCACAAACTCCCCATCCACCTTGCGCCATTCATTCGGCGCGATCAGCTTCTGGTGGGTGTAGCTGATCGAATGCAGCGGCCCGTCCAGCTTGGCCTTCCAGAATTCGATGAACTTGATCAGCACCGGAAACTTCGGCGCCAGATCGTAGTCCTGCCAGATGAAGCTCTGCAGCAGATGCGGATGATCGGGAAAGTGATAAAGAATCTTGGCCGTGGTCAAGCCATAGCCTTTGAGCATCAGGTCCATTTCGGCATGGTCGCGCATTGCGGTCCCCAGGTTGATTCGCCTGTCCTCCCATGGCCAATTGTGCGCGCCGCTGATTAACCGTCTATTGATTTTTTCTTCATCTGAACCGGCTTTAGCATGCGAAAACATGCAGTTAGCAGCGCACCCCTCCGAGTGCTGACAGCCTCGGAGAAGCTACCTGCGGCATCCCGCCGCGCGAATCCAACGTCTAATGTTGCCGTAACGGCGGAACTGGTAATAATGCCGCGAATTCGCGGCCGTGTCGCCGCGATCCCGCCGACATTTCAAGCCGGCGATTGGTTCGGGAGGAAAGTCAGGAATGTCCGAGGTTCATGTCCATCGCGTCCAGCCGGCGTGGAAGAAAAACGCGCTGATCGACAATGACACCTACCTGAAATGGTATGCCGACAGCATCAAGAGCCCGGACAAGTTCTGGGGCAAGCACGGCAAGCGCATCGACTGGTTCAAGCCCTTCAGCAAGGTCAAGAACACCTCCTTCGATGGCAAGGTCTCGATCAAATGGTTCGAGGACGGACTGACCAACGTTTCCTACAACTGCATCGACCGGCACCTGAAGAAGCGCGGCAACCAGACCGCCATCATCTGGGAAGGCGACAATCCCTACGACGACAAGAAGGTCACCTATAACGAGCTCTACGAGCATGTCTGCCGGCTCGCCAATGTGATGAAGAAACACGGCGTCAAGAAAGGTGATCGAGTCACCATCTACATGCCGATGATCCCGGAAGCCGCCTATGCGATGCTGGCCTGCACGCGTATCGGCGCCGTCCATTCGATCGTCTTCGGCGGTTTCTCGCCGGATGCGCTGGCCGGCCGCATCGACGACTGCAAGTCGACCTTCGTCATCACGGCTGATGAAGGCCTGCGCGGCGGCAAGCCGATCCCTTTGAAGGAAAACACCGACAAGGCGATCGAGATCGCCGCGAAAGCCGGAACGAAAGTCGAAAAGGTGGTGGTCGTGCGCCGCACCGGCGGCAAGACCGGCTGGGTGCAGGGTCGCGACGTCTGGTACCACGACGAGGTCGCGACGGTGAAAGCCGAATGCAAGCCCGAGAAGATGAAGGCCGAGGACCCGCTGTTCATCCTCTACACGTCGGGCTCGACCGGCAAGCCGAAGGGCGTGCTGCACACCACGGCCGGCTATCTCGTCTACGTCTCGATGACGCACCAATATGTCTTCGACTACCATGACGGCGACATCTACTGGTGCACCGCCGATGTCGGCTGGGTCACCGGCCACAGCTACATCGTCTACGGCCCGCTCGCCAACGGCGCCACCACGCTGATGTTCGAAGGCGTGCCGAACTACCCGTCGCAGTCGCGCTTCTGGGAAGTCATCGACAAGCACAAGGTCAATATCTTCTACACCGCGCCGACGGCATTGCGCGCGCTGATGGGCGCCGGCGATGCGCAAGTGAAGAAGACGTCGCGCAAGTCGCTGCGCGTGCTGGGTTCGGTCGGCGAGCCGATCAATCCGGAAGCCTGGGAGTGGTATTTCAACATCGTCGGCAACGGCAAGGTGCCGATCGTCGACACCTGGTGGCAGACCGAGACCGGCGGCATCCTGATCACGCCGCTGCCCGGCGCCACCGACCTCAAGGCGGGTTCGGCGACGCGGCCCTTCTTCGGCGTCAAGCCGCAGCTGGTCGACGGCGAGGGCAAGGTGCTGGAAGGGGCTGCCGACGGCAATCTGTGCATCACCGATTCCTGGCCGGGCCAGATGCGCACCGTCTATGGCGACCACGACCGCTTCGTGCAGACCTATTTTTCGACCTACAAGGGCAAATACTTCACCGGCGACGGCTGCCGCCGTGACGCCGACGGCTATTACTGGATCACCGGCCGCGTCGACGACGTCATAAACGTCTCCGGCCATCGCATGGGCACGGCCGAGGTCGAATCCGCACTGGTCAGCCACGACAAGGTTTCGGAAGCCGCCGTCGTCGGCTATCCGCACGATATCAAGGGCCAGGGCATCTACTGCTACGTCACGCTGATGGCCGGCGAGCAGCCGACCGAAGAGCTGCGCAAGGAGCTGATTGCCCATGTCCGCAAGGAGATCGGCGCCATCGCCTCGCCCGACAAGATCCAGTTCGCGCCGGGCCTGCCGAAGACGCGTTCCGGCAAGATCATGCGCCGCATCCTGCGCAAGATCGCCGAGGACGATTTTGCCGCCCTGGGTGACACCTCGACGCTGGCCGACCCGGCCGTCGTCGACGACCTGATCGCCAACCGGCAGAACAAGAAGGCTTGATGCAAAGCAAGACCGTAGTGGGTTCCGTCACCGAGCTTTGGCGCTATCCGGCGAGTTCGCTCGCCGGCGAACGGCTCGATGCGATCCTTGTCGGTTCGGAAAGCATCGACGGCGACCGCATGTTCGGCCTCGTCGATACGTCGGACAACGAAATCGCACGACCGGATCGCGATGCGAAATGGCATAAGGTGCCGCGCATTCGCACCCGGCTGTCGCCGGCCCGCGAACTTGAGATCGCCATCCCGGACGGCGGCTGGCTGGCCGCGCCAGGTATCGAGAGCGACCGCGCGGTGTCGGCCTATCTCGGCTTCGAGGCTTCGATCCGGCCGTTTCGCCGCGAGAATGCCGGGCCTGACTGTTCCGGGCCGCTGACCGCGGAGCGCTACCGCAAGGCGCCCATCCATCTGTTGACCACCGCCTCGCTGGCACGCCTGAAAGCGTTGCATCCGGAAGGCACCGCCGACCCGCGCCGCTTCCGCCCCAACATCGTCGTCGACATGGCGTCGGTCGAAGGCTCGTTCCCGGAGACGGAATGGATCGGCCGCAAGCTGGCCATCGGCGATTTCCTGCTGACCATTTCCGAACCATGCCGCCGCTGCGGCTTCACCATCATCGCCCAGGAGGGCTTCGACAACGATCCTGGCATCCTGCGCAATCTGGTCCGCCACAACGCGCACAATCTCGGCGTCTATTGCACGGTCGACCGGCCGGCTGGCATTGAGGTCGGCGACACGATGCGCTTCGTGTAAGCTATCGATACAGATCAGCCCGCGTCAGCGGCAGGCCGCTTGGGCCACGCGCGCGCTTTGTGACGACGGTCTGGAAAATCTGCGCCGAGGCGCGCTCGAAGGTGATCGAACAGCCGGCCAGGTAGAGCAGCCACAGCCGCGCCCTGGCCTCGCCCACCTCGGCGATTGCCTCATCGAAGCGGGCCTGCAGCCGCTCCGCCCACAGCCTGCAAGTGCGGGCATAATGCTCGCGCAAATTCTCGACATCGTAGACGAGAAAACCGTGCGCCTCGAGATTGCCTGTTGTCATGCCGATCGTGTCGAGCTCGCCGCCGGGGAAGATGTATTTGAGCAGCGCCTTGTACTCCGGCCCCTTGCGCAGGGTCTTCTTGATGTCGCCCTTGCTGCGCCTGGTGATGGCGTGATGCAGATAGATGCCGCCCGGCTTCAGCAGCCGGTGGACGGTGGAAAAGTAGGTGGCGTGATTGGCGATACCCAGATGCTCGAACATGCCGATTGACGATATCTTGTCGAAGCTGCCGGTGAGTTCGGCATAGGATTTGATCTCGATGGTGATGCGGTCCTCCAGCCCCTCGGCGCGGATTCGTTCGCGGGCGAGGTCGGTCTGGGCCTGCGACAGCGAGACGCCATGGCCGACGACGCCGTAATTCTTCGCTGCATGGATCAGCATGGCGCCCCAGCCACAACCGATGTCGAGCAGTCGTTCGCCAGGCTTCAGTCGGAGCTTGCGGCAGATATGGTCGAGTTTATCGGCCTGCGCCTGGTCGATGCCGTTGGCGAAATCCTTGAAGTAGCCGCAGCTGTAGACCATGCGCTCGTCGAGGAAGAGCCGGTAGAAGGCATTCGAAATGTCGTAGTGATGCTGGATCGCTTCCTGGCTCGAACCGCTGACATAGGGATTGCGCCCCGACAGATCGGTCCGCGCGCTCATCTGCTTGCGTGACAAAAGCACGGAAGGCAGGTCGCGCAGGATCGCCATTTTCGGCAGCGACTTGAGCTTGGTTCTGAGCTTGCCTTGCGACGGCAGGGCATAAAAATCGAAGATCGTCCCGTCTTCGATGTTGATCGTCTTGGAAATCCACATCTCGATCAGCGTCGAGAGGGATGGTCGCTTCACGATCTGCCAGACGATGTCCTGGTCGTTGATGGTGAGCACCGGACCAGTGGCGGGGCCGATCCGCTCCCCGGTCCACAGCCTGACCGCAAAACCCGGTTTCAGCGTCTCGACAACCGTCCGCACGATCCGCGCCGCTCTCTCGGCTGCCTCCATGCATCCCTCCCACAGGGGCCGACCCGGATTGCCGGCTCGGCTCTATGTCATGATCTTGCCTGCCCGGCCGACAGCCCGCAAGCCACTGCCGCGCCAAAAGCACCTTCCGGACTTTTTCAAACCTGCGCCTTGTCTTTTGCTGCAACGCACCCCATCATGAGTATGTGTTCAACAAATCGAAAGGAGGTGATCCGATGTCGAGTGATTTCGTTTTCCAGAACGTGGCCTCAGCGGATTGCACTTTCGGGAAGCAGTCTTCCCGTTAAGGCGCGAGATGCGCGGCGGGTGACCTCATAGGTCGCCGCCATAGGGCCGCGCCACGGACGGAAACACGGAAGGCCGCCGGCTTCGAAAGAAGCGGCGGCCTTTTCCGTTTGCGGACTACTGGGTCAATGCGACCTTTTCGGTGTTGCGAATGATTTCCTGAAAGGCGTCGTCCAATTCGGCTCCGGTGGATACGTCGAAGAAATGCCTCTTGGCGGCAGAGGTATCCTTCGACGAACAGTCCTTCAGCACCGCCTTTGCCTGGTCCCGCTCGGTTGCCGACATGTCCTTGTCGTCCAGATCGAAGCCTATGGTGAAAATCTCGATGCCGTCATTTTTCATGTTGTCGCACAGCGTTTCGGCGTTGCCGCGCGCAAGGTTGCCCTGGCTGTTGTACCTGTCCCCAGCACCGGCGAAGGCGGTATTGAACTGGCCATCGGTCATCAGGATTGCGACCTTGGCGATCTTCTTCGGATCGGCATCCGAGGCACCCTTGCCAAGACCGGCATACTTGATCGCAGTGCGCCATTGCGGCGATAGCATATAATAGGTCCACTGAATGGCGATGGCGCCGGCCGTAAACCCATTGGCCCGGAAGTCGCCGATCGATTCAAGCAAGGCATCAGAATCGGCGGTGAGCGGGATCACTTCCGCATCAGGGCACCTGTTCATGTCCCCGTCACCGAGATGATCGTCCCGATTGACCAGGGCATAGTATTTCTTGCCGTTCCTGTCGGTGCGAACAGTGTCTGGGCCGTCGGCGCTCATATCCGCGTTGCCGTTCTTGTCCTTGCGCTCCGTGGCACAATTGTCGGGGCGTGGCATCGCCGCGCCGGCAATGGAGATATAGTCGCTGAAGGACGGCAGCAGATCTTTGCCCGTCTTGGCGACGAGAAGCGGACTGCCGGCGACGGGTGGAAGCTCAGAGCTGCCTTGCTTCTCGGCATAGACGTTTTCCGCCAGCTTGCCGGCGTTCACGCCAGATGCGTAAGGCACGATCGCGACGCGGATACGGGGGTTCTGCGGATCCTGCTTCTGCAGCATCGTCTGGACGGCGTTTTTTGCAGCTGCTTTCAGATCGCCGATTTTGTCCACCTTGCCGCGCTTGGCCATCGATCCCGTTATGTCGAGCATCATCGCCACTTCTACGGTCTTGTCCGAATAGAGCGCCGTTGTGGAGGCTGTGACGCGTTTCATGTCGCCTGTGCCGAAAATCGGGAAATATAATCCAACGTCGACATGGACCTCGGCCTGAACCGTCTTGGCAGTCCTGTTGACGATCAGCTTGTCGAGTACGATCTGGTCGGCCTGCAGGATGCCAGCCTGGCTGTTGGCGTCGAGAAAAGCCTGAACCGAATTGTCGGCATCGGCTTCCTTGATGGCGCCGGTCGTCAGGTCGCGTGCCGTCGACGTGACCGCGGCATCGACCACGCCCTGGAGGCTCGATTTGGCATTGTAGAGCTGCGATACGTTGACCGAAAAGCCCGCTGCCAGCGCCAAGACCGAGGCGCTAAGGCCGAACAGGACTGCGAAATTTCCACCACGATCCCTGGCGAACCCGCCGACCGCGTGAACAAGACCCCCGTAATTCCGCATCCTACAGCCTCCACTCGCCTCGGCCTCGTCGCCGCGGAAAGGGCAATGCAGGATTCCCGCCGGATACACCGCTGGCCGGCAGAAGGCCGGCTGCTTGCTGGCAACTTATTGTTTTCGTTCGACTTCAAGCTCCGCAAAGGTGAATGACTGGTAAACAGAAAAGCGCGGTCGCGGCTGCGTTTACGAGCCGGTTACCATGCTAAAGAGGAAGCAATCACGGAATCCCGATGACGTCCTGTTGCGGGACAGGGTCCGTGTGCCGAAGCGGGTCAGCTGTCCCGCGATTGCAAGGCACGAAATAGCCGGGTCCAACGCCTCCGGCCGCGGAAAGACCAAAGCGCCATCACGTTTGAAAACCAGGGCCGCTTTTTGGCGGCGCGCCTCAAGGTGTGTTGAGATTCAGGTGAGGCCGAGTCGAAAATGATGGTTTTCGAGAACCGGAGCGGAGCGGACATTTGGTCCGTGAGCACCGGAAGCGCAGAAAGCCGTCATTTGCAGACCGGCTTCACCTGAATATCGACATACCTTAGGCCAGCATCTGTGCGCTGACGGTCCTGTCGATGCCGTGGTAGGGCGGGTTGAACAGATTGCCTTCCTGTTCATAGGTCCACACCTTGAACAGGCTGAGCCGGTGGGGGCCGAAACTGTGCAGCAGCGGAACGTCGGTGGCGTCGCGGCCGCGGGCGACGACGACACGGCCGATTCTCGGCGTGTTGTGGCGAGGATCGAACGTGTACCATCTGCCGTCGAGGAACACTTCCAGCCACGCCGAGAAGTCCATCGGCGCCGGATCGGCTGGCACGCCGATATCGCCGAGATAGCCGTTCACGTAGCGTGCCGGAATGTTCATGCAGCGGCAAAGCGTGATCGCCAGATGGGCGAAGTCGCGGCAAACCCCGACGCGCTCCTCATGCGCCTGAGCCGCGGTGCGGGTCGAGCGCGCATAGCCATAGCCGAACGACAGCCGATTGTGGACATAGTCGACGATCGCCTGCACGCGCGCCCAGCCGGACGGGATGTCGCCGAAGAGTTGCCAGGCCAGACTGCTCAGATGATCCGTCTCGCAATACCGGCTGCCCAGGAGATAACCGAGAACTTCGTCCGGCAGGTCCGCCACCGGCACTTCCCTGGCCAGCGTGTTTACCTCGTCCGTCTCGCCGCTGTCCTCGACGACCGCGTCATACAGGATGCGAAAACCACCGGCTGGCGCTGTGAAGCGTCGACAGGCATTGCCATGCAGATCGTGGTACAGTCTTGTCGGGACCGCAGGCGAGGTCAGCACGCGCGTCTGCCGCTTGATGTCGGCCTGCCTGTCCCGATGGATCTCGAGCACTGAGATCACCGGCGTCGCGGCTACGCATTCGATGGCGATTTCGTAGCCGAGCCGAATCAGCATCGTTGGTCCCCCTTCGATCGTTGTTGTGAGAAGCAGTCTTTCCCAAACGCCCGGAGGATACCGTGGTTCCCTGGGCCGATCGAAAAGCACACCCCCATGTCTTCCCCTGCCGCGGTCGAGACGTTAGGTTCGGCAACCCCACCAGCGCTCCCCGGACTCAAGGAAAATCATGCATTCAGGCAGAAAATTCGCGGCCTTCCTCTTTGACATGGACGGCACGCTCATCAATTCCATCGCCTCGGCGGAACGGGTGTGGAGCGATTGGGCCCGTCGCCAGGGCCTCGACGTCGCCGCCTTCCTGCCGACGATCCATGGCGTGCGCGCGATCGAGACCATCACCAACCTGGCACTGCCGGGCGTTGACCCGGCACACGAGGCTGATCTGCTGCTGAAGGCCGAGGCGGCCGATCTCGATGGCATTATCCAGATCGCCGGCGCCGTGGCGTTTCTCGATTCGCTGCCGCCCGAACGCTGGGCGATCGTAACCTCCGCCCCACGTGAGCTGGCGCTGTTGCGCATGAAGGCCGCCGGCATCCCGGTCCCGGCCGTCATCGTCGCGGCGGAAGATGTCTCCCGCGGCAAGCCGGCGCCCGATTGCTTCCGGCTCGGCGCGGAACGGCTCGGCTTCGACGCGCGCGATTGCCTCGTCTTCGAGGATGCCCCGGCTGGCATCGCGGCCGCCGAAGCGGCGGGCGCGGCGGTCATGGTCATCAGCGCCACGCACAAGCACCCCTTGCCAACGCAACATGCCGCGATCGCAGGCTACGACATGGTCGGCATCACCGTCGACGAGCGTGGCTGGATCGCGCTCGAGCCGCAGCGCAACGCCGCCTAGGGGTGTGTTGAGATTCAGGTCAGGCCGAGTCGAAAGCGGTGGTTCCCGAGAACCGGAGCGGAGCGTACTTTAAAGTACGTGAGCACCGGCCTACGCCGGCCGTAGCCTTGATTGCCACCACCGCTTACAAGTGCTTCGGCCGGCGAAGGCCGGAAGCGCAGGGAACCGCCGTTTGCAGACCGGCATCATCTGAATATCGACACACCCTTAGAAGTCGCTGGTCAGACCCTTTACCTCCCAGTCGCCGTAGCGCCCTGGCTCCTTGCCGCCGCGGCCGCCGATTTCCTTCGGCGCCGAGGCTTCCTTTTCCAGGTACTTTACACGCCTCGCTTCGGCTTCCGCGAGCGCACGTCTGGCTTGCGGCGTCAGCGCCTTCGGCTCGAAATCATGGGCAAGCTCGGCATCGGTTTTACTGGCTTCGTCGTTCATGCGATATTTCCAGCAGATTGAAACGGGAACTGGTGTTTCCCATCATATAGCGATGAGACCAAGCGGATCGACCCCCTTTCGCTATCATCTGGACAGGAGCAGACGATGAACACCATCCGCACCGCCATGCTTCTTGCCGCGATGACCGCACTGTTCATGGGCGTCGGCTTTTTGATCGGCGGATCGGGCGGCATGATGATCGCCTTCCTGTTCGCCGCCGGCACCAACCTGTTCAGCTACTGGAATGCCGACAAGATGGTGCTGTCGATGAACCGTGCCGTCGAGGTCGACGAAAGGAACGCGCCCGAATATTACGCCATCGTCCAGGCAATGGCCAAACAGGCCGGCCTGCCGATGCCGAAGACCTATCTGATCGACAACCCGCAGCCGAACGCCTTTGCCACCGGCCGCAATCCGCAGAACGCGGCAGTGGCTGCCTCCACGGGCCTGTTGCAGGCGCTGACGCCTGAAGAGGTCGCAGCGGTCATGGCGCACGAGCTCGCCCATGTGCAGCACCGCGACACGCTCACCATGACGATCGTCGCCACCTTTGCCGGGGCCATCTCGATGCTCGGCAATTTCGCCTTCTTTTTCAGTGGCAATCGCGACAACAATCCGTTCGGCTTTGTCGGCGTGCTGGCGGCGATGATCGTAGCGCCCTTTGCCGCGATGGTCGTGCAGATGGCGGTCAGCCGCACCCGCGAATACGAGGCCGACCGGCGTGGCGCCGAAATCTGTGGACACCCGCTCTGGCTGGCATCGGCGCTTGACAAGATCGCCCGCAGCGCCGAACGCATCCGCAACCCCGATGCCGAGCGCAATCCCGCGACGGCGCATCTCTTCATCATCAATCCCCTTCACGGCGAGCGCATGGACAGCCTGTTCTCCACCCACCCGAGCACCGACAACCGCATCGCCGCCTTGGAGGCGATGGCGCGGCAGATGCAGGGAAGCGAAGCCCAGGCCGCCCCACGCCAGGCCCCAACGCCACGCCAGGCGGACGAACTGCGGCCATCAGGTCCTTGGGATCAGGCAGAACGGCCCGAGCAGCCGGCGGAGCCCGCCAAGCCGAAATCCAACCCGTGGGGTCGCAACCCGACCGGGCCCAAGGGCCGGTGGTCGTGAGCGTGGCGGACAGAGGACCTCGACGCACGGTTTCAGGCGATCAGGACCACAGGGACGGCGGCGACTTCGTTGCCGGCCTCGCCGCTCGCAAGGCGGCGGCGCGCCTGCTTGCCGCCGTCATCGACGCCAGGACCCCGCTTGACGGGCTGACCGATCACGAAAACGGCCACCCGCAATACAAGGCGCTCGATTTGCGCGATCGCGGCCTTGTCCGCGCCATTCTGGTTACCGCGCTGCGCTATCGCATGACCATATCAGGGCTGCTGGCACGGCGCCTGGAAAAGCCGCTGCCGCCCAACGCCACCGCTTTGTCGCACATATTGCATGTGGCGGCGGCCCAGATCCTGTTCCTCGACATTCCCGACAGCGCCGCCGTCGACATTGCGGTGACCCATGCCAAGTCCGATCCGCGCACGGTGCGTTTCTCCGGCCTCGTCAATGGCGTTCTGCGCACGTTGGCGCGGGCCAAGGAAACGGAATTGCCTGCCGCCCTTGCCGCCACCGACGAGGCGCCCAAATGGTTTTCCGACCGGCTGAAGGCCACCTACGGCAACGAGAAGGCCAGACAGATCCTCGAAGCGCATCGCGTTGAGGCGCCGGTCGACTTCTCGGTCAAGGCCGATCCCGGACTCTGGGCCGAAAAACTCGGCGGCATCGTCCTGCCGACAGGCACGGTTCGGATCGAGAATCTTGTCGGTCCTGTCACTGAATTGCCTGGCTTTGCCGAGGGCGCCTGGTGGGTCCAGGACGCCGCGGCCAGCCTGCCCGCCCGGCTGTTCGGCGATGTAACGGGATTGCGGGTTGCCGATCTCTGCGCCGCGCCCGGCGGCAAGACCGCGCAGCTGATCGTTGCCGGCGCGAAGGTCACCGCCGTCGACACGTCAAAAAACCGGCTCGTGCGGCTGACGCAGAATCTCGCCCGTCTCGGCCTGTCGGCCGAAATCGTCCAGGCCGACCTGCTCAACTACGAGCCGGAAGAACTGTTCGATGCGATTCTCCTCGACGCACCCTGCTCGTCGACCGGCACGGTGCGACGGCACCCCGACGTGCCATGGACCAAGACTTCTGCCGATGTGAAGAAGCTGGCCGACCTGCAACGCAGGCTACTCGCCCGCACTGTGACGCTGGTGAAGCCCGGCGGCAGGATCGTCTTTTCCAACTGTTCGCTCGATCCGCTCGAAGGCGAGGATCTCTATCGCGCCTTTCTGGCCGGCACGCCTGAAATCACCAACGATCCGTTGCGGCAAGGCGAGATCGCCGGCATCGATCCGTTCCTGACGCCGCAAGGCATGCTGCGCACCACGCCCGCCGACCTGGACCTCGGCGCGCCGGAGCGCTCGGGCCTCGACGGCTTCTTCGGCGCTCGCATGCGGCGAGCCGGCTAGGATTGAACTGCCGGATCTACTGACTTTTCAGGCAGGATCGGCGGCAGAACCAGGTGAGCCGGCCTGGGCTCGTGGAATTCGCCTTCGCACGAATCGTGCAATCATGTAGACTCGGCGCAGGGGTAGAGGACGATCAGGAGGGGTTTTGGCACTGGCTGCCAGCAGCACGACGCGTCTGTGGACGCTTGTCGCGAAGGAGTTCTGGCGCAAAACGCGCCGGCGCCTGCGCGCCGGGCCTGTCTATCGCTGGCGCTATTCCGGCCGCACGCCGGAACGTGTGCTGATCGCACCGCCGGACCTGCGCCTCGCCGACCCGCAGATCGCACTTGAGATCTACTACGGCCGCTATCCCCTGTCGGGGCATCTGGTCGAGACCGGCGGCAAGTCGCCTTTCCAGATCCACGTGCCCAATCACGGCTGGCAGAAAACGCTGCACGGCTTTCGCTGGCTGCGCCACATGCGCGCCGCCGGCACCGAGCTTGCCGCCGCCAATGCCCGCGCCCTGGTCTCCGACTGGATCACCATGCATGGCAGCCATATTTCCGGCATCGCCTGGGAGCCCGGCACGACGGCCAAGCGCATCATCGCCTGGTTGCAGCACTCCTCGGTCGTATTGCAGGGCGCCGAGTTCCCTTTCTACCGCGCCTTCCTGAAGTCGGTTGCCATCCAGATCCGCTATCTCAGGTCGATGGCGCGCGAAATGCCCGACGGCAAGGACAGGCTGCGGGCCCGCATCGCGCTCGCCTTCGCTGCATTGTCCCTGCCGGCGCCGGCATCGGCGCTGCGTGGCGCGACCCGCAACCTTGCCGAGGAACTCGACCGCCAGATCCTCGCCGATGGCGGGCACATTTCGCGCAATCCGATGGTCGTCCTGGAAATCCTCGCCGACCTTCTGCCGTTGCGCCAGACCTATGCCAACCAGGCGGAGACGCCGCCGCAGGCGCTGATCGGCGCCATCGACCGCATGCTGCCGGCGCTGCGCTTCTTCCGCCATCAGGATGGCAGCCTCGCCCGCTTCAACGGCATGGGCGCCACTATCCACGACCGCATCGCCACCATCCTGCGCCACGACGACACCGCTGGGGCGCCGCTGCTGCATGCGCCGCATTCCGGCTATGAGCGCCTGTCGATGGGCGGCACCACGGTCATCGCCGACACCGGGCCGCCGCCGCCGGTCGACGTGTCCAACGCAGCGCACGCCAGCTGCCTCGCCTTCGAGCTGTCGTCCGGCCGCCAGCACTACATCGTCAATGCCGGCATCGACACCTATGGCGCGGCTGAATTCCGGCCGCTGGCGCGCGCCACCGCCGCGCACTCGACCGCCACCATCAACGACACCTCGTCGGCGCGCTTCAGCCATTCGTTGCGCGTCAACGATCTGCTCGGTTCGCCGCTGATCGGCGGCCCGCAGCATGTGCAGTGCAAGCGCACCGACCAGAAGGGCGTTCAGGGCTTCATCGCCCGCCATGACGGCTATGTCCCGCGCTTCGGCTTCCTGCATGAGCGCGAGCTGAAACTGTCGTCGAACGGCAATGTGCTGGCCGGCCGGGATCGCTTCCAGCGGCCCGGCAATGCGGCGATCCGCAACAATGGCCGCGACTTCGTCACCGTCCGCTTCCACGTTCATCCCGACGTCAACCTTTTGCAGGACGAGCATGACCGCCTGGTGCTGGCCGCCGATCAGGCCGACACCTGGGTGTTCACAGCAGCCGAAGTGGTGCCGGAGGTCGAGGAGTCGATCTATTTCGCCGGACTTGGCGGCCCACGCCGCAGCCGCCAGATCGTGCTTGCCTTCAAGGCCTCGGAAGTCGCCGAAGTCCACTGGCAGCTGACGCGCACCAGCATCGCCGGTTACCCGGAAAACAACTGACCTACCTGACCGCTGGTTTGATTTCCGGGCGGCATGTGCTACGGGCGCGGGCATCCACCACACCAGCCGTGAAAGGCCGCCAGCCCATGGCCGTCGCCGCCAAGAACATTCCCGCACCAGACCTTGTTCCCGTGCGTCGCGCCCTGCTCTCCGTTTTCGACAAAACCGGCCTCATCGATTTCGCCAAAGCGCTGGCAGCAGCCGGTGTCGAGCTGGTCTCGACCGGCGGCACGGCAAAGGCGATCGCTGACGCGGGCCTTCCGGTGCGCGACGTCTCCGAGCTCACCGGTTTCCCCGAGATCATGGACGGCCGCGTCAAGACCCTGCATCCCGGCGTGCATGGCGCGCTGCTTGGCGTGCGCGACGATCCAGAGCATTCCGCGGCAATGCGCAAATACGGCATCGAGCCGATCGATCTCGTCGTCTCCAATCTCTATCCGTTCGAGGAGGTCCGCCGCTCCGGCGCCTACTACGCGTCGATCGTCGAAAACATCGACATTGGCGGCCCGGCGATGATCCGCGCCTCGGCCAAGAACCACGCCTATGTCGCCATCGTCACCGATCCCGGCGATTACGCCTCGGTGCTGAATGCGCTGGAGATGAACATCGGCTCGCTGTCGCTGGATTTCCGCAAGAAGCTGGCCGCCAAGGCCTTCGCACGCACCGCCACCTATGACGCGGCTATCTCCGGCTGGTTCGCCGAAGCCCTCGAGATCGAACACCCGACATGGCGCGCCTTTGGCGGCAGGCTGGTCGAGGTGATGCGTTATGGCGAGAACCCGCATCAGAGCGCCGGCTTCTACGTCAACGGCGACAAGCGCCCGGGCGTCGCCACGGCGCGCCAGCTGCAGGGCAAGCAGCTATCCTACAACAACATCAACGACACCGACGCCGCCTTCGAACTGGTCGGCGAGTTCGACCCCGACCGTTCCGCCGCCGTCGCCATCATCAAGCACGCCAATCCGTGCGGCGTTGCCGAAGGCATCTCGCTGAAGGCGGCCTACGCCAAGGCGCTGGCCTGCGACCCGGTCTCGGCCTTCGGCGGCATCATCGCCGTCAACCGCATCCTCGACGCCGAGGCGGCCGAAGAGATCGTCAAGACCTTCACCGAGGTGATCATCGCGCCCGGCGCCACCGACGAGGCAGCGGCCATCGTCGCGGCGAAGAAGAATTTGCGCCTGCTGGTCACCGGTGGGCTGCCGGACCCGCGCACGCCGGGCACGACGGTCAAATCCGTCGCTGGCGGTCTGCTCATCCAGGGCCGGGACAACGCCGTCGTCGACGACCTCGAACTGAAAGTGGTGACCAAGAGGGCGCCGACGCCGGCCGAAATGGCCGACCTGAAATTCGCCTTCCGCATCGCCAAGCACGTCAAGTCCAACGCCATCGTCTATGTC
>NZ_RZQL01000430.1 GCF_003997935.1 Mesorhizobium sp. M7A.F.Ca.US.006.01.1.1 | reverse complement strand
GGATCGAACAGAGTTCAAGTCGTGCGTGATGAACAGCGCTGACAGGCCCATCTCGCGCTGCAGATCGCGTACCAGATCGATGATTTGCGCACGAACACGAATATCAAGTGCGGTCGTTGGCTCGTCGAAGACGACGAATTCCGGCTTCGTGGCAAGAGCTCTCGCAATCCCTATGCGTTTCTGCTCACCAGCCGTCAGTTCATGCGGGTAGGAATCCGCCAGCTTGGTCGGAAGTTGCACCAACCCCAGCAACTCACGAACGCGCGCGATCTTCGCCGCCTTCGTGATGCCTGGCTCTAACCGAAGTGGTTCAGCGAGGAGCTGGGATACCGTCCAGCGAGGATTGAGCGCGACGTAAGGCTCCTGGAAGACCATCTGGATTCGACGCCGGAGGGGACGAAACTCCTTTTCAGAGATCGGGACCGTGTCCTGGTCATCGAATTTGATCTGACCGCTGTCCGACTTCAGCAGTTTCACCAGACACTGGCCGACCGTGGTCTTGCCCGATCCGCTTTCGCCCACCAAGGCAAGGGTCTCATTGCGGTTTACCGAGAAGGACACGTCGTCGATGGCCCGCACCACCTCCCCACCACTGAGCGGAAAGTATTTAAAGAGGTTGTCGACTTGCAAAAGCGGTGTGGTGTTGCCAGACCCCGATTGTTCGTCCTGCGTCATCGGCGCGGGACGCACCTTTGCAGCGTCAAGCAGAATGGTGCTGTAGGTCTCATCAGGTTTGACGAGAAACTGCCCCACTGGCTTGAGCTCAACGATGCGACCTTCCTTCATGATCGCGACGCGGTCACAGAAATGAGCGACGATCCCTAGATCGTGGGTAATGACGATCGCGCCAAGCTCCAGTTCTCGGACACGCTTCACAAACAGGTCGAGAACCTGGACCTGGATGGTCGCGTCGAGCCCCAGCGTTGCATCATCGGCGACGACAATATCCGGCTGGGTTATGAGCGCCATCGCGATTACGATTCTCTGCGCCATGCCTCCTGACAGTTCGTGTGGATACGCTTCCATGCGGCGCTCAGGATTGACGATGCCAACCTGTTTGAAGAGTTCAGCGGTCTCAGCCAAAGCTTGTTTGCGGGTGCAAGAGCGGTGTGCCTGCAACACGTTCGCCACCTGGGACCCGACCGTCTGCACAGGATCAAGCAGCGCCTTGGCGTTCGTTCCGATCAGCGAAACTGTGCCGCCGCGAAATTGCCTGGCCGCCTCGATGGACAGGTCGAATATCGACTTGTCGTTCACGAATACATCGCCGCCAACAACGCGACCGCCAGAGGGAAGCAGATTGATGAGTGCTCTGGCCAGGATCGACTTGCCAGCTCCAGTCTCTCCGACGATGCCAAGCACCTCATTGCGATTTAGCGTGAAGTCGACGTCGTCCAGTACCTTCTTGTTGGCGAAAGAAACCGACAGGCCGTGAACATCCAAAAGCGGGGTTTCGATGTTCATGTGCGGCTCCTGGTCGTTGGGTCGAACATATCTTTGGCGGTATCACCCAAAAGCGCGAAGCACAGGACGGAAACCACGATCGCGAGGCCAGGGAAGAGTGACACCCACCACACGCCCAGGATCATTTGCTGGGCGCCAGTCGATACCATCAGGCCCCATTCCGGCGCGGGCATACGGACGCCGGCGCCGATGAAGGAGAGGCCAGCCGTGAGAAGGATCGCCATGCCAATCGAGATAGAGATCTGGACGATTGCGGGAGTCAAAGCGTTGGGCAGGATATGGTGGAACATGATCGTAAAATCAGTCGCACCGCTACAGCGCGCCGCGCTGATGAAGGGGCGCTGCCGTAGCGACAACACCTCCGCCCTGATCAGTCTGGCGAACATTGGGATGAACAGGACGGCCAGCACGATCGCGACGTTCCAGATCTCCTGCCCCATGACAGAGACCAGCGCCATGCCAAGGACGAACACGGGAAAGGACTGGACGAAATCGAGCACTCGCATCGCGAATGAGGTCGCGATGTTCTGGTAGTATCCGATCAACAAGCCTATCGGCACGCCAATCACGAATGCCACCGCGACAGCAGATATGCTGATCAGCAGGTTGATGCGCGTAGCGTACAGGATACGGGAATAGATATCCATGCCGTACACATCCGTACCCAGCCAATGCCCGGCCGAAGGTGGCAAAAGCGAGGCTAGCGGGTCGGCTTCCACCGGAGAGTGCGTTGCCAGAAGCGGCGCGAACACGATCGCGACGACCTGCAACAGAAGCAGGATGAAACCGATGACAGCCGCGGGACGCCGCAGGGCCTGAAAGGACGAATTGCTCGAGCTTTCCATGTTCTCAGACCTTTATCCGCGGGTCGACCAGTTCATAGAGCACGTCGACGATCAGGTAGACGATGAGGATGAAGGCCGCGGCGACGAGAACGAAGCCCTGCATTGCGGGATAGTCGCTGTTGACCACGGCTTGGACGGCATACTGCCCCAGCCCACCCCAGGCAAAGATGGTCTCAACGAGTACGGCCGCGCCCAACAGGAATCCAAACAGAAACCCAACTGTGGTGATTATGGGCGGCAGACTGTTGCGCAGGGCGCTCTTGATGATGACCCGCTCAGGCAAGCCACTTGCCCGTTGATGGCGAATGAACTCGCTGCGGTAGATGTCCGAGAAAGTCGTCTTCGTCATCTTCATCAACATACCGGCGTTGACGATGGTCAAGGTGAGCACCGGCAGGATCAACCTGGCGATAGAGGACTTGAAAGCCACAAGGTCACCGGCCAATAAACTGTCGATGGTGTAGAAGCCTGTTATGGTCGGTGGCGCACTAAGCAGAGCGTCGATACGGCCAAACGGTGCGGCAGCAATATCGGCCATATAGAAGAAGAAAAATATCAGCAGCAGGCCGACCCAAAAATCCGGGATCGCGCCCGCCGCCAGACCGTAGCACCGGCTAAAGT
>NZ_RZQL01000429.1 GCF_003997935.1 Mesorhizobium sp. M7A.F.Ca.US.006.01.1.1 | reverse complement strand
ACAAGAAACCGGTCGAGGCCAAGGCGAAGAAGTCTGTCGAGAAGCCCAAGCCGCGGCTTAAGAAGGAGAAGGCGGCTCCGCCGAAGACGGCAACGGTCGCCAGCGCCGACGCACGGCCCGCGGCCAGGACCGCCGCGCCGAAGGCGGCGGAATCGACGTCGCGCTCCGGCGACTCCAGCAAATGGGACTCCCGTCTGGGCGCCTGGATCAAGCGGCACACGCGCTATCCCAGCTCTGCCAAGGCCCGAGGCGTGGAAGGCAGGCCGTATGTCGCCTTCACGGTCGACTCGTCCGGTCGGGTCCTGTCCGCCAGGCTCTCTCGTTCCTCCGGGGATGCGGATCTGGACCGTGCGGCGCTCGCCGTGCTGCAAGGCGCCACGGTGCCGGCACCGCCACCGGACCTTGGCTCGCGTCTGAGCCGTACAGCGCCGTTCGTGTTCAGCCTGCGCAACTAGAGCAGCTCACCGTTTCACGGAAACGGCCAACTATTCTAACTCTTTGTTTTGGCGCAATTCCCAAGGGAAAACGCTATGCGTTTTCCCGGGAGAACCGTTTCACACTTTTCCTGGAATTGCTCTAGAGCCGAACTTGATCGGCCGGCCTGTCAATAGGTCAGCGACAAGCTCAGGGCTTCGACCTGTTCGAGATAGAAACGGCATTTCGTGCGTAACAGCCCGAGGCTCGGGTCTTCGGCTCCGTTGATTTCGATGGTCTGCATCATGAAGTCGAAATGAGCGTGGAAGGCGTCCACTGTACCCCAGAGGCTGTCGGCCTGGCAGCTGTCGGCAATCGCCATCGAGACGAGTTGGCGGGCCTCGACCCGCGCGGCGTCAGGCGATGGCGGTCGCCTGGCGATCAAGACGTCGAGCCGGCTGAAAATACTTTCCCTGGCATCGACGCTTCTGATGTTGGCTATCATGTTCATGTGCGGGTCCCCCCTTGGCATTCCAGAAGCGCAATAGGCTCCGGTCTGGAATTGTCTGAAAAACTGGTGATCAGAGCGGGTTCAGCGGCGCTGAACCCTAAGCGCGCCGGGTTGGGCGGGCGACATGCAACAAGCTTGAGCGACCGGATGCCGGTCCTGCGGGCAGGACGCAATCAGGGCCGGGATCGCGGTTGCATCGGAGGGGCGGCCCCTGATGATGTTGGCGACCTCGGCATCGGCCTGCTCGAACCAGTAGACCATGTCGGCGCGGTGCAGATCCGTCGCGGCTTTCTTCAGCAGCGGCAGCAGGCTTTGCAACGCGCACAGCGTCTCCCAGCGGTTTGGCCGGAAGGTCGAGCCGGCCACCGCGCATGCGGCTGACGATTGCATGTCGCTACGCTCTCCGTGGCTGGGCGGCACGATTGTCTTTTGCCTGCGCCTTGGGGTGCAGCGGGTTGCCGCTGAGCTGCGCATGCCTGGCCGGCCGTGCGCCGCGAAGAACGTCGAAGGCTTCTGCATAGGCCATGCCCAGCAGATAGGAGATCATCGGAAAACGGCTTGCTTCGGCCATTTGCACGAGCTCATTGGTCATCGACGAAATATATTGAAGACTATCGATTTCCGACTGGCGTAAGGATTGATTTGGCACGTGCTGCTCCTGTCTCTGGTTATACCCTGGGAACGCGTTACTGGCCGGACTGCACATTGTTGGTCGACTAATTGATGGATTGGCTCGCGTGGACGGGTCTCTTTCCGGGGTCGAGAGGGTCAAGGCATAGATCGGTGCGTCGGTGAGACTGTCGAGACCAAGCAGCCGCTTGATGGCGGAATGATTGAGCGCGGCTGTCGGACATGCCGACAGGCCATGATTGGTCGCCGCCAGCATGATGTTCTGGCCGATATGGCCGGCCTCGATCAGCACGACACGATAGGCGTTGGCGTCTTCATATTTCCACATCGTGCGATCGAGCCTGGCGCAAAGCAGGATCAGGCACGGCATGCTATCAGCCCACTCCTGTCCGCCGACCAGTTCGGAGATCTTCGGCAGATGGTTCGCGGAAATTCTGCCAAGGTCGTGATCGGCGGCGGAATAGTGATAGACACCGGGCTCGAGGCCATCGACGCCGAGCGCGACCACATAGGCCTCATAGGGATTCCGCGCGCCGCCGGAAGGGGTCATGCCAAGCGGCAGGGCGCCAACGCAATTGGCGGTCTCGCCGATGATGCCGAGCCCTGCGAACAGGCAATCGGAAAGCTGTTTGGCTGTGATGGTGGGTCGAGCCGCCGTGCGGTTGGTGCGGCGCCGCGCCATCAAGCTAAGAAGTTCGTTGTCTTCCAGTGCATTCGGCAGCTGGATGGCGCCGGCGGAATTCTTGAGCAGGAGGTCCGGCTGCGGCGTATGGCCGGCGCGTTCTATCTGCCTCTCTTCCGCTTGCTCGATGGTCATGTATTCGCTGTCCTGGACGCAGAAATGCATCAGCGCCGTCGGAAGCCCCCAACTCCATTGCCCTGAAAACTGTTCCTCCTGCTCGGCGAGAGGCGATCCGGCGGTGACAAGGGCGGAAAAATCGAGCAACTGCGGAACGACAGCCTTCAACTCGGACTTCGACCAGCCATGGGCGCGGGCAATGTCCGTCGTCGATGCCCATTTGTCCCACGATGCGAGAAGGCCGACCATCTCAGGGCTGCATTCGAAGACGCTTCTGGTCAGGAAGTTGCATGCCGTGACCTTGTTTGGTCCGGGGTAGAAAACAAGCGTTTTCGAAGAGCGCATTTTCATGAAGCTGGATGCCATCTGCGGAGCCGAAGCGCCGACAAGCAACCGCTCGTCGGCGCAGAACGGCTTCAGCGCTTGTTGTAGTGCATGCCCTGCGAAAAGAAGACGGTCTGCGTGCCGGCGGCAATCGTCAGCTTCGGAGCATTGGTCACTTTCTTGGCCATTTTTATCCCTTTCCTGACCCCATTTGGGATCCGTTGAAAGACCCCCAGAACGGGATCCGCGTGAAGAAAGGTAAGGTCGGAAGAGTTAATGGTTTGTTAAAATTATAGTAAAACCACGATCTGAAGACGGACGCGTGGATT
>NZ_RZQL01000428.1 GCF_003997935.1 Mesorhizobium sp. M7A.F.Ca.US.006.01.1.1 | reverse complement strand
GCCGCCCAGCACCAAAGGCAGCATCAAGTCGGTCATCTGCGCCCGCCACACGGCCTCGGGCGAAAGATAGGGAAAATTGAAGGAATCGACGAAGAACGCCACGGCAATGAAGAATGCCGTACCGACTGCCGTGACAGCGATCACCCTGCCCCAGCTCGTCGGCGACAGATCGAGCTTCATCGCGTCCAACTCCGTTAGCCGTCGCTACTATGACGCACCAACCCAAACAAAGTGATAAGACTTTCCCTCCAATTCGATGTCGGGCGGCGGAATCAAACCACCGGCCAGCCAGCACCTATCGATGACTTGCGACAGACGCTTGCGCAGACACCACAGGACGGCCGCTGGAAAGCAGCCATCCTGTTTCAGAGCTTGAAGGCGTGGGCCAATTGCCGGCCGGGCAAGGGCAAAACGGCGCGCGAGCCAGATCGCCCGTCGTCAGTTGAGCGTCGATTCACCCAGCGCATCGACGACAAAGGATGCCGCGATCAGGTCGTCGGCATCGAGACGCAGAGAGCCTCCGTCGCCTCCCATGGCTGAAGCCACTTTTTGAAAGGTCTTCATTTCGTATTCCGTGATCCGGGCGTCCTGCATCCTGGCCTTGAGATCGGCGATGCGCCGATCGAGGGCCGAAGATATCCCTATTTCTCGCTTCGACATGGCAACACTCCTCCCCACCCTTGTTTGCCTCCCGCCTGTCCACTTTTATAAGGGTCCGCGAATAGAGCGGGCCGAACGCGCCGTGCGCGGGAAGGTTCCGAAAAGGCCGAGTAACGAAATAATACGCTGGCGCCGAGCCACGCCCGCGACTTTTCTATATCAGACCCAGCTAATCCTTGACGCCGGCAGATGCCGCCCCAGAATCAGAGCATGGCAATAAAAGTCGGCGACGAGGTGGCGGTCATGGCGACGGTGCTGAAGCGCGTCACGGAGGATCGCGTCAGCGTGTCGATCCCCGGTCTTCCGCATTCGGTCATTGATCCGGCGACCAGGCTGACCAGGGGCCAGGCGACGGAATTGTCCGGCGACGTTACGCGGATCGACGGCGACAAGGTCACGGTGTCGCTGGGGACTATGGTCACGGTGAATCCGGACAAGGTGCGCGTGGTGCAAAGCCACGTTCCGCGGGAGCGAAGGGGGCTCGGGATGTGAACAAGCGAAGCGCCACCGTCTCAGGGATACAACCCCTTACACCCCAGCAGTGCAGATCTGCACGAGCGATCCTGAAGTGGTCGCAGGTGCGACTCGCCGCGAAGTGCGGCCTTAGCGAAGGAACGATTGGCAGTTTTGAGAGCGGGCGAAGGATTCCCAGTCCAGCCAAGCTGGCTGCCATTCGTCGAGGGTTAGAGGCCGCGGGCGTGGTTTTCATCGATCAGAAGGCCGCGGTGACCAAGAGCGGTCCGCCTCGCGAAACTATTAGTGGAACATAATTTAGATATCTCTGTTAGGCCTCCAAACGGGAGGCACGCTATGCAACATGAAACCGGCATAGTTTCTGACTGGTCGAAATTGGTGGCGGACGATCCTCTGATCGCCGCCGATATATTCCAGCGTCTGTCTGTGCGCGCTTGCAATGACAACGCTCCCGCCGCCGCCGACGTCCCGTGGCCTGGCACCGAAACATCACGAGGTCCCGACTTTGCCGGCCTCGCAACACCCGCCGAATATCCTCGGCCGATCGTGCTTCTGGCGACGATCTATGCGTCGACGGTCCTGGGGGTAACGCTGCTTCTGGCGGCGGCGGTTTGAGCGCACGAGGCCTGATGCCGCTCTCTGAAAGCCCATGTCTCCGGTCTAAACCGTGACCTAAGTGTCCGGACGGACGCGAAAGGCTTTGGCGATCCCGACAGGATTCGAACCTGTGACCATCGGCTTAGAAGGCCGGTGCTCTATCCAGCTGAGCTACGGGACCGCTGGCCGGCCGGCGGGCCGGCTGGATATTCTGGCGCCGGGCGCCGTTCAATGCGTCCAGGGCGTCCTGCGGTCATAGCGGAAATTTTCCGCATAGGAAATCTGGCGGCGCTTGGTCTCTTTCGGCTCTTCGACGCGGAAAGCGAGCCCTTGCTTTTCGGCGTAGGCGACCGCCTCTTCGCGCGTGTCGAAGCTGAGCCTGATCTGGCTTCTCATGTCTGCCGACGTCGTATAGCCCATCAGCGGGTCGATCTTCTTGCGCGACTCGGGATCGAATTCCAGCACCCAGTGGCCGGTCTTGGCCTTGCCGGACTGCATCGCGGTTTTGGCTGGGCTGAAAATGCGCGCGGACATGGCCACCTCGTTCTTGTGCAAGGCAGCATCGCCACCCTTCGCCCGTCATTACTGCGCAATGCGCACGGCGGCAAGGTTTTTGCTCTTGCAGGTTTTTGCTCTTGCCATGCAACACCGAAATGAATAGGCAACAGACCGTTCGGAGTGTAGCGCAGCCTGGTAGCGCATCTGGTTTGGGACCAGAGGGTCGGGAGTTCGAATCTCTCCACTCCGACCATCCCCTCAAATGCCCAATGCCCGGCGCAGCCATTTGGTCATTTGCTCCGTTTCCATCCGGCGGCCGCGGGCCGGTTCGGCAAACAGGGGGTTCAGATGCTTGGAATCGATGCCTGGGTGTCGCTTTTCGGACCGGCCTACTTTGCCTATGCCGGCATCACCGTTCCGTTCATGGTGACGTGGGCAATTGCTTGCGCCGCACTGGCGATGTGGAACAACCGTGAAAGCCGCAGACAGGCGAGGCAGGCCCCGGGCGCCGTGGTCTCCCGCTCCTGGCGTGTCAGTATCGGAATGTTTGTGCTGGTCGCCGCCGGCTATATCGCCGCTCACTCTGCCGTCTACCTCGCGGCCCGTCATTTCGCCAGAATGTGGCTCTGAGACCGGCCTCTCAGGCTAAATCTCGAATTCGCCCTGCCCTTCATCCATGGCGTTGACGGTTTCGGCTGCCAGCGCCCTGGTGATCGGCGTCTTGCGTTCGAGCGCGGTCCGGTCGAGCCGCTCCACCACGCGCATCGCTGTCGCCAGCGAGCGCTCGATGCGGCGGACCAGATACTGCACGACATGCGGTTCGACCTCGATCTGACGGTCGGCGAAC
>NZ_RZQL01000427.1 GCF_003997935.1 Mesorhizobium sp. M7A.F.Ca.US.006.01.1.1 | reverse complement strand
TTCATGCTGACCCGGCCGCGCAACGTCACGATCCGCGATCTGGTGATTTTGCCGCAGAGCAATGATCTCTAAGCGAATAGCGAATAGCGAATAGCGAATAGGGAAGTTGGTTTCCATCCGCGAATCAACGACTTCGCTACTCGCTACTCGCTACTCGCCAAACCGAAGGTTTCTCCCATGCCCCATTATCTCGGCATCGATGTCGGCACCGGCAGCGCGCGGGCTGGGGTGTTCGACCACACCGGCACCTTGCTCGCCTCGGCCAAGCGGGACATCGAGGTCTGGCGCGAGGCCGGCGACATTGTCGAGCAGTCGAGCAATGACATCTGGCGGGCGGTTTGCGCGGCCACGCGGGAAGCGGTCGCTCAATCGGGCGTGGCAGCCGAGGCGATCGCCGGCATAGGCTTCGACGCCACCTGTTCGCTGGTGGTGCTGGGCGAGGGCGGTGTGCCCTTGGCCGTTGGTCCGTCCGGCAATCCCGAACGCAACATCATCGTCTGGATGGATCATCGCGCGGTCGAGCAGACGCGCCGCATCAACCGCAGCGGCGAGGCGGTGCTGAATTATGTCGGCGGCGTCATCTCGCCGGAGATGGAGACGCCGAAACTTTTGTGGCTGGCGGAAAACCTGCCCGCCACCTTCAATGCCGCCTGGCAGTTCATGGACCTCGCCGATTTCCTCACCTGGCGGGCGACCGGCAGCCTTGCCCGTTCGGTCTGCACCGTGACCTGCAAATGGACCTATCTCGCGCATGAAAGCCGCTGGGACAAAGCCTATTTCCGCAAGATCGGCCTCGGCGCGCTGGCCGACGAAGCATTCGCGCGCATCGGCACCGAGATCGTGCCGGCCGGCGCGGCACTTGGCGCCGGGCTGACCGCGCAGGCGGCAGCGGACCTTGGTCTCAACCTCGGCACGGCGGTGGCGGCCGGGTTGATCGACGCGCATGCCGGCGGCGTCGGCACGGTCGGCGCGCGCGGCGCGTTCGGCAGCGTCCTGTCGCGCATGGCCTATGTCTTCGGCACCTCGGCCTGCACCATGTCGTCGACCGCGCAACCGGCTTTTGTCGAAGGCGTCTGGGGTCCGTATTTCTCGGCCATGGTGCCGGGCCTGTGGCTGAACGAGGGCGGCCAGTCGGCAGCCGGTGCTGCCATCGATCATCTGGTGCGCATGCACCCCGCAGCCGGCGAAGCGGCTGACAAAGCACAGGCTGAGGGGCTCAGCCTCAGCGCCTGGCTGTCGCTGCAGGCGCAAAGCCGCAATGGGGCCGCGGCGACGCCGGCGCTGGTCGGCGGCATCCATGTCGTGCCGGAATTTCTCGGCAACCGCGCGCCTTTCGCAGATCCGGACGCACGCGCGCTGATCGCCGGGCTTGATCTCGACACCAGCCTCGACAGCCTGGTCGGGCTCTATGTCGCCGGGGTCTGCGGGCTGGGCTACGGCGCGCGCCAGATCGTGCGGGCCGAGCATGACAAGGGCATTCCCGTCGACACCATCGTGGTCAGCGGCGGCGCCGGCCAAAGCCCGCTGGTGCGCCAGCTGCTTGCCGACACGACCGGCATGGTGGTGGTGGCTTCGACCTCGCCGGAGCCGGTGCTGCTTGGCTCTGCGATGCTGGGCGCGGTCGCCGCCGGGACCTACAAAGATCTGACGGGGGCGATGGCCGGCATGTCGGACCTCGGCGAGGTCTATCATCCCGACGCTACGCTGGCCGGCTGGCACGCCAAGCGCTTCTCCGCGTTTGAGCTGCTGCAGCAGGCGGGCAAGGCGATCAGGGGTTGAGAGACTGTTTCGAAAGGCCAGCGCTCCTGTCTGGCTCTGTCAGGAGTGTGGCGAACACCGCTTGGCGATGATGCCGGAAGCTGGCAGCTTTGTTCCGTCGCGACGAGGGCAGGCGGCAGGAGCAGGGGGCCTGATGGCAGACGACAAATCGCCAGTGCCATTCGCATCGGACAGCGTGCCATGGACGGAATGGTCCGATGTGCCGCGCTTCGGTGTGCGCTACCGGCATCTGTCGCTGGCCGCTCTAGGCGAGAATTACCATGTCGGCGTGGCGATCGAGGAGCTGCCGCCGGGCAAGCAGACGTCGCCGGCGCATTACCATATTTTCGAGGAAGAGCATGTCTTCATCCTCGAAGGGATGCTCACCGCCTATGTCGGCGACGCTTCCTATGCCATGAAGGCCGGCGACTACATCTGCTTCCCTGCCGGCGCCGCGGCGGGACACTGCCTCATCAACACCGGCGATGCGCCGTGCCGCTATGTCATCGTCGGCGAGCGCAACCCGAACGACGTTGTCGTCTACACCGCCTCCAACAAGGTGCTGGTGCGCGCGCTGGGCAGCCGTGCGATCTTCGACCTCGCGGCAACCCGAACCTACTGGGACGGCGAGAACACCGGCCTCGCCGCCGGCGATCCGTTGCCGTCGGATGTGACGGCAGGCGTCACCAAGGCAGCAGCCACTCCGATCCCGCCGGTCGCCAGCGATGTTGTCGAGTGGAAACAGGAAGACGAGGGGGCGCGGTTCGGTGGTCAGTCCAAACACCTCACCTATGCCGCCTTGGGACGGCCCGACTATCATGTCGGCGTGCTGATCGAGGCGCCGGTCCCCGGCATGCGCCTGGCGCCCAGGCACTACCATATGCTGGAAGAAGAGCATGCGCTGATCCTGGAAGGGCAAGTGACGCTGCTGCTTGGCGAGGAGCGTTATGAGATGAAAGCCGGCGACTATGTCTGCTTTCCGGCCGGCCTGGCGGTCGGACATTCCTTCCTCAACAGCGGCACAGGACCATGCCGCTATCTGATGATCGGCGAGAAAAACCCCAATGAGGTCTGCGTCTATCCCGATTCCAACAAGATGGCGGTCGACGCCTTGCGCCGGCGCGATGGCATTTTCGACATGGGAGCGGTGAGGCGGTACTGGGATGGCGAAGAGACGCAATAGGGCCCGGCTGTCTCCGGCTTCACAGCTCCTTCTGCGCCAATTCCCTGAATTCGTCGGGAACCGAGCGTGCCGCCTCCAGCGCTACCGTGCCATAACCGACGGCCTGTTTGCCGAAGCGCTCGCGGATCTTGTCGATGGCGCGGTCGGCGTCGAAGCGTTCCAGGCCCTTC
>NZ_RZQL01000426.1 GCF_003997935.1 Mesorhizobium sp. M7A.F.Ca.US.006.01.1.1 | reverse complement strand
AACGAGCGGTCTCGGCAGTGCGCTGAACCTGCAGAACATCGTCGGCGGCGCCGGTGGTGGCGCGATCCTGACCGCCATTCTCGGCGCGGTCATGGGCGCCATGAAGAAGTAGGGGGCCGTTTCGGTCTTTTCAAATGGGCGGCTTCGGCCGCCCATTTCCGTTTTGGGGCTACCGATTGTTCGCCTTTCGAGGGGTGGACGCCCTTTGTCGGCGCCTCTACATCACCCGTGAACATCGAAAGGACGATCATGGGTCAGCTCAATGCCGGCATCGTGCCGGTCACACCGTTCCAGCAGAATTGCACCATCCTGTTCGACATGGATGACAAGCATGGCGTCGTCGTCGATCCGGGCGGCGATATCGACAAGGTGCTGGCGGTGCTGAACGACAATGCGATCTCAGCCGGAGCTATCTGGATAACGCATGGCCACATCGACCATGCTGGCGGCGCAATGGAGTTGAAGGAGGCGCTCGGCGTCGAGATCATCGGTCCGCATGAGGCCGACAAGTCGCTGCTCGACAATCTGGAAAACCAGGGCAAGCGCTACGGCATCGCCGGAGCGCGCAACTGCGTGCCCAACCGGTTCCTGGCCGAAGGCGAGACCGTGTCGTTCGGTGGCCATGTGTTCGAGGTGCTGCACTGCCCCGGCCATGCACCAGGTCACGTCGTTTATTACAACCGCGCGGCCAAGTTCGCCCATGTCGGCGACGTGCTGTTCCGCGGTTCGGTCGGCCGCACCGACCTGCCAGGTGGCGACCACGCGGCGCTGATCGCTTCGATCAAGGACAAGCTCCTGCCGCTCGGCGACGACATCGGCTTCATCTGTGGCCACGGTCCCGGCGGACGTTTTGGCGAAGAGAGGCGGACCAATCCGTTTTTGACTTGAACCAGTCTCGGAACCGTAGCTGTTTTTCATCAGCTCAAGCAGACCGTTGACATTGTAGAGACCACAACAAAAAAGCGCTGGCCTTGCGGTCAGCGCTTTTCTGTTTTGGGGCAGGGAAGCCTTGGTTTAATTGGCAGTGCAGAAATGCTGTTCACCGTCATTGCCGGTGAACGTGCCGGTACGGGAATTGAAGCTGCGGTAGCGGTCCGAGCAGTATTCGTACCAGTCACGCGTCCACGGCTCGGCATAGCGATCGGCGTAGACCACCCGCGGCTCCGCATAGTAGCGGCGCACCGGGGCCGGGCGTATCACCACGTCACGATCGTAACCGTCATCGTAGTAGCGGTCGGCGTAGGGCGGCGGCCGGTCATTGGCCAATGCACCACCGATCAGCGCGCCGGCCGCCAAGCCGAGCACGCCGGCGGCAATGGCATCGCCATTGCCGTGATGGCCATGATGACGGCGCCAGTCGCGCGCATTGGCGGCGGGCAAGGCCGTGAGCGTGGTTGCGACCACGGCAGCGGCCAGGACGGCTGTCTTGAAAATTCGGTTCATGTCGGTCTCCTTCGTGCCAGCCCGGATAGTTCTCGGGGGGATGCGGTCCGGCTTTACCGAAGACTAATATGCGACCGTGGCTGAACGGGGGCTGAACGGATTTTTACGTGTTTTTCAAAACAGACGTCAAAAACCATAGGCTCTCAAGGCAGCGATCTGCCCGGGATCGCCGGTTTGAAGCCGGCTCAGCCGACCGACAGGTTGACGGCCTTGGGACCCTTGCCGCGCTTGTCCGGCTCGGTGTCGAACGACACTTTCTGGCCATCCTCGAGACCGGGAAGACCGGACGCTTGCACGGCTGAAATATGGACGAAAACATCCTTCGCGCCATCATCGGGCGTGATGAAGCCGAAGCCCTTGGCATGGTTGAAGAATTTGACGGTGCCGGTCTGCGGCATGGGAAGCTCCTTTGTCCCATAAACTCCAGTCTCGGGCCGGCAAATGCCCGAGTGGAAATTTGTCCTTTATTTTAGCGTCATCGGCAAGGGAAAGTTTTGCGGGCGTCTAAACCACGTTGCGGCATGCTTTGGGTCTTTGTCTTCATGCAAGTCGTTGCCCAGAACCTAGCCGCTGGGGCGACATGCACTGGCCCGCGCCTTTGATAAGCAAAAGGCGCGACGAAGATCGCCGCGCCTTTCAAAATTCAGATCCCTCTCCAGGCCAGGTGCAGGCGTGGAGCCTCCGTCGCACGTCCGACTGATATGCGGCGCGCCGATGGCTCAGGCTGCGCGGAGGTTGACGGCCTTGGGGCCCTTGCCCATGCGGTCCGGCTCGACGTCGAAGGTGACCTTCTGGCCGTCAACGAGCGTGCGCAAGCCGGAGGCTTCGATCGCGGAGATATGGACGAACACATCCTTGGCGCCACCATCGGGCGTGATGAAACCGAAGCCTTTGGTCGCGTTGAAGAATTTAACGGTGCCGGTCTGGGCCATTGGGGAAACTCCTTCACCCGTTCAGTCTTTGGTGGTCCCGCCCGCCGCCTGGCGCAAAGGGCAGTTCCCGGTGGTTGCTTCGGCAGTCATGCATTGGCGCATGGTCAAACCCCCCGCCGAAAACGGGGCCGTCAGAGATTCACAGTATCGGGGAAAGGTCGTCCAAAACGTTCCGCTCTCCGGGTCGCAAATGCCCGAACACGGAATTTATCGCACGGAAACGTGATGGTTGCAAGATACCGCCGCGGGCCGCCGTACTGGCGCATCCCGACGCATCAATCGACTGACCTGAGCATCGATGGGCTCGGCATAGGCTTGCTTGCCGGTCGGGTCATCGGCCAGAGCCGGTCCACGAATGGGCCAGACATCGGCGGCGCGTTGCCCTCCCTTGCGGGGTCCAGGCGCCGTTGTCGTTTGCTCAAACGGGGGTTGCATTTGGCAAGGGAATGGCGAGGATCGGTAACCGGGGACCGATCGTGGGAGATCATCGTGAAATTTCTGGCGGCAATCTTTTCGCGGCAGGGCTTTGCCATCTTGTTGCTGTCGGCAATTCTTGCCGCCTGCACCGTCGTCGTCGATGAGGGACCAGGGCCGCGCCCGCGTCCGCCACGGCCGGAACCGCAATATTGCAGCAAGCAGTACGAGCCGGTCTGTGCCCGGCGCGGCGGCGACCGCCAGACCTTCGCCAATGCCTGTCTTGCCGACCGGGCCGGCTACCGCATCGTGCGCGACGGTCCGTGCCG
>NZ_RZQL01000425.1 GCF_003997935.1 Mesorhizobium sp. M7A.F.Ca.US.006.01.1.1 | reverse complement strand
GTAAAGGGGCAGCTCCGGTCGGCCGCGGCAGTGTCCGCAGAAGGATTGGCCAGAAAATCCTGTCCCGCCGTAGCATGACATTGCCGCAGACCCCCAGGTCAATGAGTCTTACCCGCTTGGCGAACTGTCGTACGCGATTGTAATCTCAGAAATTGTTTATTGGAACCGGATGCCGGGCGTCGGAGGACTTTTCTGATTGCCCTGCCAGGCGTTTCCTGGATCGCCTATTTTTGCTTGTCGGCTTTGGCGTAGGCCTCGCTGAAATACGCCAGGAAGATGTCCAGCATGCCGTTTTCATGTGCCTCCTCCATGGTCCGCCATGTCGCGACATAGGCGTCCCAGGCCTGCCCCTTCTTCGATGTGAACGACGTAGGCGGGAGTTTCCTGCCGATCGCCTCGGGCGACAGGTCGTCAAGCAGTCGGGAGAGCGCAGCTTGCATGGCGGCATAGGTGGCGAATTCGTGCGTCTTCAGATCGCGGAATGCGTCCTCGATACTGCGCCTGGCATCAAGATAGCCGGCCCTGCGACGGGCGAACATGATTTCGAGGATTTCGTCGGTTCCTGGAACGAACTTCAGCGGATTGTTGTCGGCGGCGCTGATCATCGTTCGTTGTGTGCTCTTGGCCAGCATTTTCGCGGCCGCACGTGCTTTCAGCAGCAACGTCAGTTCCTCGACCACCGCCCGCAGGACCGCGCCGATTTCGGCGGCAACTTCATGCGGGTCGCGTAATTGAAGCAATTCCGGCGAAATGCCGGCTCCGATCGCGATCTCCCGCAAGACCTCGTCTCTGGTCGAAGGTAGGGGTGGGGAGTGCGGCGGAATGCGCTGCCCGGGCCGTTGCTGCGCGGGATCGAAGAAAGGTGCATCTTTGAATTCCAGCGGTCGGCCTGTCGCGGGCGGCATGTCTCGCTGCTCGGATTTGTAGCTGGGGTAGCCCGCCGTGGCGCGCTCTTCGTCGATCGATACCAAGATGACATAACGGCCGATCAGTATCCGGTCGCCATGGCCAAGCCGGTGTGGCCCGGTCATGCGCTGGCTCGACCCGTTGATGAAAGTCCCATTGCGCGAGATGTCGTGCAGCCAGAACGCGCCCGCCTCGTAGCGAACCTCGCAGTGGCGGCCCGAGATGAACTTGTCGGGATCCGGCAAGGTCCAGTCGCAAGCATCGCGTCCGATTTCGAAGCCGCGATCACGCGCCGCGTAGCTGGTCGAGGTACCAGCGGGCAAGGCGTCGACATTGTTGATTTCCAGACTGATGTGCATCCGAGATCGCCGTCGATCGTTGATCGGTACTCCGCCATTCTAGCAGCTTGCGGGTAAAACAGGACAGAAGCGTTTCAAGCCGATGAACCGGCTGGTTAATGCATGTCGCCCAAAAGTGCCCTCCGTTTGAGAAAACGACATTGCATGAAACAAGACCTGAAGGTGCAGCGCGTGAATCCGACCAACCGCGATACGGTTTGGGTTTCTGTCGCCCCATGTCCTCTTTGGCCAGCAGGAAAACATGTGGTAGGCTCAACATGGCCTGGCGTGGCGGATTTAAGAAGTTCCTGAACGGAATGCTGTTAATATAGCGGGAACTTCAAATCCATCACATTGGCGGCCGCGTCCAGGAGGGGGCTCGACCCATGCCCAATGAACGTGCCACCGTTGTCCGGACACCGGTTGGCTCCGAGCTGTTGACCTTCACGCATCTTGTCGGACGCGATGAGATCAGCCGTTGTTTTGCCTATACGGTCGGATTCGTGAGCACCGACTCCGATATCGATCCGTTGAAGATGCTGGGCGGGCCGCTCTCGATCGAAGCTGAATCTGATCCGAAACGCTGGTTCAGCGGCATCGTCTCCGAGTTCCGGCTCACCCGGCTGGAAGATCGGCTGGCCTACTATGAGGCGGTCATCAGGCCGTGGCTCTGGTTTCTCGGCAACACCACCGATTGCCGTATTTTCCAGAACAAGAGCGTCCTCGACATCGTCAAGGACATCTTCAAGAAATACGGTATCGCGGAATTCGATCTGCGCCTGCAAGGGTCCTATCCCCCGCGCGAATATTGCGTGCAGTACGACGAACCCGATCTGGATTTCGTGCAGCGGCTGCTGGAGCATGAAGGCATCCTGTATTTCTTCGAGCATGATGACGGCAAGCACACGCTTGTCCTGGCCGATGCGATGAGCAAGCTGAAGCCTGCGCCGGGCTACGAGAAAGTGCTCTATAACTTTGAAGGTCAGGGTTCGCGGCGCGATGTCGAATACATCACTGAATGGATACCGGGCAGTTCGGTGCGCCCAGGCGCCTATGCCCACACTGACTATGATTTCACGAAGCCGGGCGCCGATCTCATGGCCAAGTCGGCCCAGCCGTTCAGCCACAAAGAGGCAGCGGGTGAGAACTACCGCCAGCCCGGCGCGCATCTCGAAACGGGCCGGGGAGACAGCCTGGCCGCGATCCGGCGTGAGGAAATCCAGGCCGTCCACCAGCGCATCGCCGCTGTCGGCACCGTGCGCGGCCTCTATTCGGGCTGCACGTTCAAGCTGGATAGCTTTCCGCGTGAGGACCAGAACCAGGAGTATCTGGTGGTCAGCGCCGAATACAGACTGTTTGATCCAGGTTACAGAGCCCATGCTGACGTCAACAGCGAGAATTTCAAGGTGATCCTCGGCCTGGCGCCGACAGCCTTGCCCTATCGTCCGCCGCGGATCACGCCACGGCCGATCATGCGTGGCCCCCAGACGGCGACGGTGGTCGGCCCGTCCGGCGAGGAAATATTTACCGACAAATATGCGCGGGTGAAGGTGCAGTTTCATTGGGACCGTCTGGGCAAGAAGGACCAGAACAGCTCCTGTTTCGTGCGGGTGTCGCAGACCTGGGCCGGCAGCGGCTGGGGCTTCATCCAGATCCCGCGCATCGGCCAGGAGGTGATCGTCGACTTCATCGAAGGCGACCCGGACCTGCCGATCATCACTGGCAGGGTCTACAACGCCTCGCAGATGCCGCCCTACGGGCTGCCGGGCAGCGCCACGCAATCGGGCTGGAAGTCCGACTCCTCCAAAGGCGGTGGCGGCTACAACGAGCTGATGTTCGAGGACAAGGCCGGCTCCGAACTGGTCAATTTCCAGGCGCAGAAGGACCACAACCTTCTGGTCAAGCACGACCGCAC
>NZ_RZQL01000424.1 GCF_003997935.1 Mesorhizobium sp. M7A.F.Ca.US.006.01.1.1 | reverse complement strand
GCCTATGACGAAGACATCGCCGTCGCGGCGCATTTCCTCGGCCATCGCATCGCGCAACGCTTCGCGCACCGTGGTCGAGACCATTTCCGTACCGGCCGGAATGTCCGGATCGGCGGCGATTTCCGTCTTCGGCGCGGCAGCCACCGGCGCGGCAGCCGGCTTTGCGGCCTCCGCCTTGTCCTCTGCGGCGGCCGGAGCCTCTGCAGGTGCTTCCGCCTTGGCGGGAGCCGCGGACTTGCCGATATCGTCGGCACTTTCGCCGTCCTGCAACAGCACGGCGATGGGTGTGTTGACCTTGACGCCTTCGGTGCCGGCGGCGATCAGGATCTTGCCCAGCGTGCCTTCGTCGACGGCCTCCACTTCCATCGTCGCCTTGTCGGTCTCGATTTCGGCGATGACGTCGCCGGCGACGACCTTGTCGCCCTCGTTCTTCAACCACTTGGAAAGATTGCCCTCTTCCATGGTCGGCGAGAGAGCGGGCATGAGAATTTCGATCGGCATGTCCTTGCCCTCCCGTTACAATACGATATCGGTCCAGAGTTCGGACGGATCCGGCTCTGCATCGTTCTGGGCAAATTCGGCGGCGTCAGCGACGATGTCGCGGACCTCCTTGTCGATGGTCTTCAGCTCGTCCTCGGTTGCCCACTTCTTCTCGATCAGCCGCGCCTTGACCTGTTCGATCGGGTCATGGTCGGAGCGCATCTTCTGCACTTCTTCCTTAGAGCGGTATTTTGCCGGATCGGACATCGAGTGACCGCGATAGCGGTAGGTCTGCATTTCGAGAATGATCGGCCCATTGCCGGCGCGGCACCATTCGGTCGCCTGGTCGCCGGCGGCCTTGACGGCGCGCACGTCCATGCCGTCGACCTGGATGCCGGGGATCTTGAACGAAGCGCCACGGTGCGAAAAATTGGTTTCCGCCGAAGAGCGCGACACCGAAGTGCCCATGGCATAGCGGTTGTTCTCGATGATGTAGATCACCGGCAGCTTCCACAGCGAGGCCATGTTGAAGCTTTCATAGACCTGGCCCTGGTTGGCCGCACCGTCGCCGAAATAGGTCAGCGAGACATTGTTGTTGTCGCGGTAGCGGTTGGCGAAGGCCAAGCCCGTGCCGAGCGACACCTGCGCGCCGACGATGCCGTGGCCGCCGTAAAAGTGCTTTTCCTTGGAGAACATGTGCATGGAGCCGCCCTTGCCCCGCGACAGGCCGCCGCGACGCCCGGTCAGCTCGGCCATGACGCCGCGCGGCGACAGCTCCATCGCCAGCATGTGGCCGTGGTCGCGATAGGCGGTGATCATCTGATCGCCGTCGATCAGCGCCATCTTCATGCCGGTGACGACCGCTTCCTGGCCGATATAGAGGTGGCAGAAGCCGCCGATGAAACCCATGCCGTAAAGCTGGCCGGCCTTTTCCTCGAAGCGGCGGATGAGCAGCATGTGCCGGTAGGCGGCAAGCTCTTCGTCCTTGGTGAATTCGACAGGCCTGGGGGCGGAAAGCCCCGATTTGCCGTCGGATTTGGATTTGGCAGGCGCTTTTCTGGCGGCGGTGGCCATGCATCACTCCCTGTTGGCGTCTCTTTGTGGACATTAGAGCAGGATGAAATCTGCCCTGGGGAGATCAGCTCCTCCCCACCGATTTCAGGGAGGCTAACACGCGTCAAAGCGTTGCGCCATGCCGAATTTGCATAGCTGGCATGCGCCTAAGCGATTAAAATCATTGAAAATATTGACGATTAACTTGAAGTCAGTTATTTCGCCGAGGTCGGCAACATAATGGTGATTTCGTCAGCCTGGGACAGATTGAGCGCCTTACGTGCCTGCTCATCGAGCATGTCCTTCTCGAGCGTGCCTTCATGCATCAGCCGAACGCGGCGCTCAAGTTCCATGCGGCGCGCCTTGATGGCATCGAGCTGGCCTTGCAGCGCAACCGTCTGGGCTTCAAGCTGATATTTCGAATAGATGCCGAATTCGCCGTGATAGGCGTGAAAGCCGAAATAGGCCAGGAACGCCACGCAAAGCGAGGGAATGATCAGCCGGCCGGTGTTTCTCTGCTTGTGCTGACGCGTCCACATGATCCAAATCCTCGCGGCCACGAACTCATGCGGCTCACGATCTTTTTCGCCCGATTGTGCTTAACGGACGGTTACGGGTGACATGTTTGGCGGCGCCGAAACGAAAAAGGGCGGGAATGCTCCCGCCCTTTTGTCCGGTATCGATGAGCAGGTGTTTCCGGATCAGCCCTTGACCACCGACTTGCCGGCATAGCTTGCCTGCTTGCCGAGCTGTTCCTCGATGCGGATCAGCTGATTGTACTTGGCCATGCGGTCCGAGCGCGACAGCGAGCCGGTCTTGATCTGTCCGCAATTGGTGGCGACGGCGAGATCGGCAATGGTCGAATCCTCGGTTTCGCCCGAGCGGTGCGACATGACAGCGGTGTAGCCGGCCTTGTGCGCGGTTTCAACGGCGTCGAGCGTTTCCGTCAACGAGCCGATCTGGTTGACCTTGACCAGGATCGAATTGGCAACGCCCATGCGGATGCCGTCGCGCAGCCGCGCCGTGTTGGTGACGAACAAATCGTCGCCAACCAGCTGCGTCTTCTTGCCGATCAGGTCGGTCAGGTACTTCCAGCCTTCCCAATCGTCCTCGGCCAAGCCGTCCTCGATCGAGATGATCGGATAGTCGGCGGCAAGCTTGGCCAGGTATTTGGCCTGCGCCTTGGGATCGCGCGTCTTCTTCTCGCCCTCATAGACGTAGTTGCCGTCCTTGAAGAACTCGGTCGCGGCGCAATCGAGGCCGAGCGCAATCTCGTCGCCCGGCTTGAAGCCGGCCTGTTCGATCGACTCCATGATGAAATCGAGCGCCACAGGCGCGCTTTTCAGGTTTGGGGCAAAGCCGCCCTCGTCGCCGACATTGGTGTTGTGGCCGGCGTCCTTCAGTTTCTTCCTCAGCGTATGGAAGATTTCCGAACCCCAGCGGACACCTTCGCGCAGCGTCGGCGCGCCGATCGGCAGGATCATGAATTCCTGGAAATCGATCGGGTTGTCGGCATGCGCGCCGCCATTGATGATGTTCATCATAGGCACCGGCAGGAGATGCGCCTTGGTGCCGCCGACATAACGGTAGAGCGGCAGGCCGGCGGCATCGGCGGCCGCCCTTTGCAC
>NZ_RZQL01000423.1 GCF_003997935.1 Mesorhizobium sp. M7A.F.Ca.US.006.01.1.1 | reverse complement strand
GCCTTGCCTGGGGAGGGCGAGGCAGTCGTACTCACCTTTAACCGCGAGCACCTGCATCTGATGGACGAGCCGGTATGAGGAAGGTTTGCGCGAAGCACCCCCCTCTGTCCTGCCCGGCAGCGGCGGCTTACGCGGCGCGCTGTCGGACCTTTTCTGGCGCAAGCCGAAAGTGCTTCTGCTGCTCATGCTGCTGCCGCCGGTTCTGTGGCTCGGCATCGTCTATATCGGCTCGCTGTTTGCGCTTCTGGCGCAGAGCTTTTTCTCGATCGACGAGTTTTCCGGCCTCATCAATCGTGAGTTCACGCTGAAGACCTATGGCGACCTGTTCCAGGCCGCCAATCTCGACATCATCCTGCGCACGGTGACGATGGCGGCCCTGGTCACGCTGGCCTCGGCCGTCATCGCTTTCCCCATCGCCTACTACGCGGCGCGTTATGCGCGCGGCCGCTGGAAGGCCTTGTTCTATCTCGGCATCATGCTGCCGCTGTGGTCGAGCTATCTGGTCAAGATCTACGCCTGGAAGCTGATCCTGGCCAAGGAAGGCATCCTCACCTGGCTCCTCGCCAAGCTGCATTTGTTGTGGGTGCTCGACGCTTGGCTGTCGCTGCCGATCGTCGGCGGCAATTCGCTGTCGGTATCGTTCACTGGCACCTTCATCGTCTTCGTCTATGTCTGGCTACCGTTCATGATCCTTCCCGTTCAAGCAGCGCTCGAACGCGTCCCGGGCAATCTGGTCGAGGCCTCGTCCGATCTCGGCGCCTCTCCGGGGCAGACCTTCCGCAACGTGCTGTTCCCTCTGGCGCTGCCGGGCATTGTCGCCGGTTCGATCTTCACCTTCTCGCTGACGCTCGGCGACTACATCATCCCGCAGATCATTGGCACCTCGCGGCTGTTCATAGGCCAGGCGGTCTATTCGCAGCAAGGCACCGCCGGCAACATCCCGCTCGCCGCCGCCTTCACCGTGGTGCCGATCGTCATCATGGGCTTCTACCTCTGGGGCGCCAAGCGCATGGGGGCCTTCGATGCGCTCTGATGGTTCCCAGTCGGCTCCGCTCGGCCTGAAGATAGCCGCCGCCTGCGGGCTCCTGTTCCTGCATTTGCCGATCCTGCTGATCTTCGTCTATGCCTTCACCACCGAGGAGAAGAGTTTCGTTTGGCCGCCGCCAGGGCTGACGACGCAGTGGTTCGCCGTGACCTGGAACCGGCCCGATGTCTGGCAGGCGCTGTCGCTGTCGGTCAGGGTTGCGGCCATCTCGACGGCGATCGCGCTCGTCCTCGGCACGCTCTGTTCGGCGGCGGTGTCACGGACAAAATTCTTCGGCCGCGAAACCATCTCGCTGCTGGTTATCCTGCCGATCGCGCTGCCCGGCATCATCACCGGCATCGCGCTGCGCTCGGCCTTTTCGCTTGCCGATATCCCGTTCTCGTTCTGGACGATCGTGCTTGGCCACGCCACCTTCTGCGTGGTGGTCGTCTACAACAACGCCGTCGCCCGCTTCCGCCGCACCTCCGGTTCGATGATCGAGGCATCGATGGATCTCGGCGCCGACGGTTTCCAGACCTTCCGCCATGTCGTGCTGCCCAACATCGCCACGGCACTGCTTGCCGGCGGCATGCTGGCCTTCGCGCTGTCTTTCGACGAGGTCATCGTCACCACCTTCACCGCCGGCCAGCAGCAGACGCTGCCGATCTGGATGCTGGAAGAGCTGATCCGCCCGCGCCAGCGCCCGGTCACCAATGTAGTCGCCATGGTCGTCATGCTGGTGACGCTGCTGCCGATCCTTGCCGCCTATTACCTCACCCGCGACGGCGACCAGATCGCCGGAAGCGGGAAATGAAAAACAGCGAATAGGGAGTAGCGAGTAGCGAATAGGGAAGATCGACGGTCAAACCCTACTCGCTTTCAGCTACTCCCTATTTGCTCCTGTTAAGGGAGAATCCAATGGACACCCAGATGCTGATCGGCTCGAAATTCGAGAAGGGCACCGAAACCGAGGAGCCGATCCTCAATCCAAAGACCGGGGCGACCATCCTCAGCCTGCCCGAGGCCAGCCAGGCGCAGATCGAGGCGGCGGTCACCGCCGCCGAACGAGCGTTCGTCTTGTGGTCGCGCACCACGCCGGCGCAACGCTCCGGCTATCTCCTAAACATCGCCGACCGAATCGAGGCTGCTGCACATGAGTTCGCCACGCTCGAGGCGCTCAACTGCGGCAAGCCAATTAATGCCGTGCTCAATGACGAAATCCCGGCGATCGTCGATTGTTATCGTTTCTTCGCCGGCGCCGTCCGTTCGATGCCGGGCGTCGTCGCTGGCGAATACATTCCCGGCCATACCTCGATGGTCCGCCGCGACGCCATCGGCATCGTCGCTTCCATCGCGCCGTGGAACTATCCGCTGATGATGATGGCCTGGAAGCTGGCGCCGGCCATCGCGGGTGGCAACACCGTCGTCTTCAAACCGTCCGAGCAGACACCGCTGACGGCACTGAAGCTCGCAAAAATCCTCGCCGATATTCTGCCCGAAGGCGTCGTCAATGTCGTTCTCGGCCGCGGCGACAGCGTCGGCAACACGCTGATCAACCATCCCAAGGTCAACATGATCTCGATCACCGGCGACGTCGCCACCGGCAAGAAGGTGCTGCAGGCAGCCGCAAAATCGGTCAAGCGCACGCATCTCGAACTCGGCGGCAAGGCGCCGGTCATCGTTTTCGACGACGCCGACCTCGGCGCCGTGGTCAACGGCCTGCGCGCCTTCGGCTATTACAATGCCGGCCAGGACTGCACCGCCGCCTGCCGTATCTACGCCGGCAAGAAGATCTACGACAAGCTCGTCGCCGATCTGTCCTCGGCCGTCTCGACCATCAAGTACGACCGTCCCGACGACACCGAAAACGAGATCGGGCCGCTGATTTCGCGCCGCCAGCGCGACCGCGTCTCCAGCTTCGTCGAGCGCGCCGCGGAACTGAAGCACATCGAGATCACCACCGGCGGCAAGCCGGGCGAGGGTTCCGGCTTCTACTACCAGCCGACAGTCGTTGCCGGCGCGCTGCAGGAAGACGAGATCGTGCGCCGCGAAGTGTTCGGGCCGGTCGTCTCGATTACTCGTTTTTCGGAAGTCGACGAGGCGGTGAACTGGGCCAATGACAGCGACTACGGCCTGGCGTCATCGGTCT
>NZ_RZQL01000422.1 GCF_003997935.1 Mesorhizobium sp. M7A.F.Ca.US.006.01.1.1 | reverse complement strand
GCACAGTCATGAGGAATGCAGATACAAAACATGCAAGTAGTGTCTTCATCTCTCTCTCCCTTAATTTCCAGCTTCAGACCTACAGAGTTCTTCTCCAAGCAGATCGAAGATTTCAGGTCACAGTCAAACGAAGCGACTATTACCGGCGGCCAGCGTCCCGACGGCAATTCCTGAACCAAAACAAATTCGGGTAGGCAGGAAAGCCCGGCATGCCTGACCTCCCGCAACGTGCTGTCTTCTCGAGATCCTCGATGCGGCCTTACCGAGACGAATTCGCCTCTGCTCCCTCCATAACGATATCGCAAAAAAATGTATTTTCAATCGGAAAATGTCGTTTATATGGACTGAGCACCGACACTAAGGAGAATGTTATGCGCTTTTTAAGTTTTTCTGCTCGAGGACAACGCGGCCTTGCCTACAAGACCCAGACCACCTGGCTAGGACTCATGGAGGACGCGGCACGTTGGCCCGGCGACCTGGATGACATCGTTCGCTCAGGAGATTATGTGGCTGCCGCGGAAGCGCTGAAGACAGGCAAGCCCATCGACCTTGAACAGGTGACGTGCGAGCTGCCATTCCGACGGGCTGGCAAAGTTCTTTGCGTCGGACTTAACTATGCCGATCACGCCTCCGAATCGAACATGGTGCTGCCCGAATTCCCCACCGTATTCGTGCGCTTCAACAGCAATCTGGTGTCCCACAATGCGGACTTGGTTCAACCCAAAGTTTCAGCCATGTTCGATTATGAAGGCGAGCTTGTGGCTGTGATCGGTAAGGCCGGGCGAGCAATTCCGATCGACAGCGCGCTGGATCATGTGGCCGGCTATACCATTTTCAACGACGGCTCCATTCGAGACTATCAGCTGCGCACCACTCAATGGACGATCGGGAAGAACTTCGACAACACTGGCTCGATGGGCCCCGAATTCGTTACCAGCGACGAAGTTCCCGCAGGCGCCAAGGGTCTGCGCCTGCAGACGCGTCTGAACGGCGAAGTGCTGCAGGACGCGAATACCGACCTGCTCGTCTTCTCGATTGCCGACCTTGTCTCAAAGCTGAGCATCGGGATGACGTTGGAGCCAGGCGACCTTATCGTGAGCGGCACGCCGTCCGGCGTCGGCTTTGCACGCGACCCGAAGATCTTGATGCGGCCGGGCGACGTCTGCGAAGTCGAGATCGAGAAGATCGGCCTATTGCGCAACGCGGTGGTCGCCGAAGCGTGAACAACCTCGGGCGAGCTGGTACCCTTGCGGTGCGCGGCTTCACCGTTCCGCACGCAGCGCCGCGAAACGTATCCATCGTGCCATCCTCGGGCGCACCGGCAACCCACTGTCATCGTGCGCATCGTGTGTAAGGGCGAGGACTGGCGCCGCGGGGCAGCTCGATTGACACGCTGGAATCGGTGCCGCGGGGGCAGGTTGCCGCCGCTGGCCCGTTCGCAAGGCTTGCGACCGCAGCGTCTAAGGACGATCCCGGAGCGAAGCCAGCAGGATCGTCGAGATGCCGGAAATCATGATCATCCCCATCCCGATGAGCGCGAACTTATCGGGAAGCTCATTGAACACGACCCAGCCGAGCAGCGCGGCCCACACGAGATGGAAGTAGCTTGCAGGCGCGACGAGGGAGGCGGGCGCCAGACGGAAGGCGACAGAATACAAGATGTGACCAAGCGTGCTGAGCGCACCTAGCGCGCTCATCAAGGCCAGGTCATCGAGAGACGGCACGTTCTCGCGCAGATAGGGAATAGCGGCGACCCCGAACAGGATTGCACCCACCAGGCAAAGGTTCGCAGTCAGGGCGATGGAACTTTCCGTGTCGCTTAGTTTTCGCGTAAGAAGCTGGTATGCGGCGTACAATGCGACGTTGACCAGACAAAAAATAACGCCGAGGGTATCCAACCCACTGCCGGGCCGGACTATGAACATCACACCCATAAGCCCCAAGCTTGCCGATGCCCAGCCGGCCGCCCCGACCTTCTCGCCGAGTATCGGAGCAGCCAGCAGCATGACCAGCAACGGCGCACAGTAAACGATCGCGACAGTCTCGCCGATCGGCATCCGCTGCAACGCCAATCCCACCATCAAAGCACCTACCGTTATGCAGACACTGCGGACGGTGACGATCAGCGGTCTTCGGGTCGCCCAGAGACGGCGACCGAGGCGACGTGCGAGAAAGACGAGCAGCAGTAGCAGGCTGGAAAGAAACCGCCCGGCGATGACCACTTGCACGGGATGGCGTGCGACAAGAAGTTTTGTCAACGCATCGGCAAGCGCAAAGAAGAAGACGATGAACAGGACCAGCAGTACTCCCATCACTGGGCGGGCTGGGTTGCGAACGGCTGGGCCAATCATGCTCAATTGTCTCCGTACCCTCATGCGGCTTCCCGCGAATTGTACTGACGCGTCGGCGCACAATGTCCGAGGATAGTAGGCGGAAAAAGCCCGCTAACTGGCCTCGAATTGCCTCACGGCGCGCCACTCGCCGCTTCGGCCAGGCACCGGCGCAGGTCCCTCGCCTGGATCAGTCGGGGCAATCTCCGCGGAGGCGGACTTTTCATCGGATAGAGCTGGGGGCATCCTCGAAATGTATTTTAACAGGAAGCGGAGTGACGTAAGATTGGACATGATCTCACGAGACGAACAGGGCGAAATCGCTCATAAAAGCATGACCTCGCGCACCCACGAGAGGTTGTCTAACGCTATCATCACCGCCCGCTTCAGGCCTGGTGAAAAGCTCAAGATCGAAGCGCTCACGGACGAGTTCGATGCCAGTCTCGGCGCCGTGAGAGAAGCGCTCGCGCGCTTGACATCGGAGGGCCTTGTGTCGGCCCGACCGCAGCGGGGCTTCTTTGTCGCGCTGATATCGAGGCGGGACCTAATTGATCTGACTGAGACAAGAATTGAAATAGAACAGACATGCCTTGCATCATCGATTACTCACGGAGATCTGACATGGGAAGGTCGCGTACTTTCGATCGGGCACCAACTGTCCAAGCTCAGCGTCGGCCTTCACGATCGGGGCGGTAACGACAGCAACGAATGGCATAAGTATCATCAACGCTTCCACGAGGAGATTACAGCTGCCTGCGCCAACAGTTGGTGGCTGAAGTTGCGACAGCAGTTGTTCATCCAATCGGAACGATATCGCCGGTTGTCTGGTCCCCTCAATGAGAATGGCCGCGACATCGATGCGGAGCATCGGGCGATCATGGAGTCAGTGCTTGCTCGCGACATTACGACCGCCAGGGCTCTGCTCGCG
>NZ_RZQL01000421.1 GCF_003997935.1 Mesorhizobium sp. M7A.F.Ca.US.006.01.1.1 | reverse complement strand
GTCACCCATATAGCCGAAGCCGGAGACGAAGGCGTTGGTGACGCCGCCCGTGCCCCGGTGGCGCTCAACCAGCGCGATCTGGCAGATGTCGTTGCGGCGATCCATGGCGACCAGCCCGTCCTCGACCGGCAGATCGGCCTCCAGCGCGCGCGTCGGCGCCTGGTTCTCGATGACGCCGATGACACGCACCCGCACCTCGTTGGCGCCCTTGGGGGCGGCGATATCGAAGTCGTCGCCCTTCAGCTTCTTGCCGAGCTTGACGGTGTTCTTCGCCGTCTTCGGGTAATCATAGGCCGGAATATCGATTTCCAGCTTGCCGCCTTTGGCCAGCCTGGCGCCGCGTGCATAGACCTCGTCGATGGTCATTGCGGCGAGATCCGAGACGATCAGCAGGTCGGCCAGCCGCCCCGGTGCAATCGAACCGATCTCGCGCTCCAGTTTGAAATGCTGGGCGGTGTTCAGCGTCGCCATCTGGATCGCTGTCACCGGCTTCAACCCCTGTTGGATGGCGTGGCGCACCACGCGGTCCATATGACCTTCCTGCACCAGCGTGCCGGAATGGCTGTCGTCGGTGCACAGGATGAAGTTGCGCGGATCGATGCCGCTCTCCGTCACCGCCTTGATCTGCGAGGCGACGTCGTACCAGGCCGAGCCCAGCCGCAGCATCGCCTTCATGCCCTGGCGCACGCGGGCGATGGCGTCCTCGGCGCGCGTGCCCTCATGATCGTCCTCGGGGCCGCCGGCGACATAGCCATGGAACGGCAGGCCGAGATCGCGCGAGGCATAGTGGCCACCGACCGTCTTGCCTGCCTTGACCGTCGCCGCGATCTCGCCCGACATGACAGGATCATTGGCGACGACACCGGGAAAATTCATCACTTCGCCCAGGCCGATAATGTTCTCCCAGGTCATCGCTTCAGCGACATCGGCGACCGTCAACTCGGCGCCGGCATGCTCCAGCCCCGGCGCCGAAGGCACGCAGGACGGCATCTGCACATGCACGTTGATGGGCATGGCGACCGCTTCGTCATGCATCAGCCGCACGCCGGGCAGACCCAGAACATTGGCGATCTCGTGCGGGTCGATGAACATCGAGGTGGTGCCGTGCGGAATGACGGCGCGGCAGAACTCGGTCACCGTCACCATGCCGCTTTCGACATGCATATGCGCATCGCAGAGACCGGGCACCAGATAGCGCCCGCCGGCGTCGACCACCTTGGTCCCCTGGCCGATGGCATGGCTGGCATTGGGCCCGCAATAGGCGAAGCGGCCGCCGGCAATGGCGATGTCGGTGCCGGCGATGATCTCGCCCGAATGGACATTCACCCAGCGGCCGTTGCGCACGACCAGGTCAGCGGGTTTGCGCCCCATGGCAACATCGACCAGATGCGTCGCCATCTCGGTCCACGGTCTGGGTTTTGCGGGCGTTGCTTTCGTCATTGGCGATTCCTCGGTTGCGGCCAGTCTCGCAAATGTCGGCGGGCGCCGCCAGAGCCGTCGGTCCGACACGCCGCGTCAGGGCGAGCTTGTTGACTAATCCGGTTGAAAGGCGATGCTGCCGCGGACCGAACCATATGAGGGAAGACATGACCCGGTTTTGCAAAGTGTTCGCGATCGTCATCCTGTTCGCCGCGTCGAGCGCTTTTGCCGCCGCCGAGGAACGTTGGCAGACCTTGCCGGAACCAGCGGCCATGCCCAAACCCGATCAGAGCGGATATGCGCCGGTGAACGGCATCCAGATGTACTACGCCGTTTTCGGCGCGGGCGACCCGCTGCTGCTCATCCACGGCGGCCTCGGCCACGCCGACATCTGGGCCAGCCAGGTGGCCACGCTTTCCAAGACGCACAGGGTGATCGTCGCCGACAGCCGTGGCCACGGCCGCTCCACCCGCACCGAGCAGGCCTATGGCTACGACTTGATGGCGTCGGACTATCTGGCGCTGCTCGACTACCTGAAGATCGACAAGACCGCGCTTGTCGGCTGGAGCGATGGCGGCATTATCGGTATCGACATCGCGCTGCATCATCCGGAGCGGCTGACAAGGCTGTTCGCGCAAGCCGCCAACGTAACCACCGACGGCCTTGATCCGGGCGTGATGACCAACAAGACCTTTGCCGCCTACATCGACCGCTCCGGCCGCGACTACAAGAAGATGTCGAAGACACCGGACCAGTATGACGCCTTCGTGGCGCAGATGAGCCACATGTGGGAGAGCGAGCCGGCGTGGACCAAGGGACAGCTCGCTGGGATAACCACGCCGACGGCGATCGTTGCCGGCGACCACGATGAGGCGATCAAGCGCGAACACACCGAATACATCGCCTCCGCCATCCCGGGCGCGAAGCTGATCATCCTGCCCAACGCCAGTCATTTCGTCATGCTGCAAGCGCCGGATGAATATAGCCAGGCTGTGCTGGACTTCATCGACGCCAAATAGAGGATTCTGTGCGGCGACAGGGGGGATTGCGATTGCGGCGAATGCGGTTATCCTTCTGACGATCTTTCTGAATCATCATTTCGGGGAGTTCGATGCGTCGACTGATGGTCGCAAGTGCCGGTTTTCTTGCCGTTCTGGCCGTGCCGGCTTTTGCAGCCGACCCAACGGTCGACGTGCCGATGACCGCGCCCGGCTTCGACTGGACGGGCTACTACGCTGGCCTGCAGGCCGGCTATGGCTGGGGCCAATCCGACATATCGGTGACAGAAGGCGCGCCGTTTTCCATCGCGCCCGACATTGACGGTGGTTTTGTCGGCGGCCACGTCGCCGGCCTGTGGCAGTTCGACCAGGCGGTGCTCGGCGCCGAGGCGGACCTCAACTATTCCTCGGTCGGCGGCACGACGGTATCGGCCCTGGGAAGCACATTCGGCACCGACATCAAGTGGTTCGGGTCGGTCAACGCCAAGGCTGGCTATGCCATGGATCGCCTGCTGGTTTACGGCATTGGCGGCGTCGCCTTTGCCGGCATCGAAACATCGCAAGTCGCGGGTCCGGCGTTCGACAGCACGCGCACGAATGTCGGCTGGACCGTGGGTGCCGGCATCGATTACGCGCTGACCGACAAGTTCGTCGTCGGCGCGCAATATCGCTACTATGATTTCGGCTCCGAGCACTACGAGGTGGCAGAACCCTTTAACGATCGCGATCAGAACGTGAAGCTGAATGCGGTCGGGATCAATTTGAGCTACAAGTTCTGAGCTAGCCCATAATCGCGACGCTGCCGGCCCAGGCAACCACTTGAGAGGCTCTCTTCATGGAAGGGCGGCCGACGCTCCCAGTGGGCGGGGGGAATGGGTTGGGCCTGAGAGGC
>NZ_RZQL01000041.1 GCF_003997935.1 Mesorhizobium sp. M7A.F.Ca.US.006.01.1.1 | reverse complement strand
GCGAGCTTGCGTCGGGCCAGGCGACTGTCCAGGGCATCAAGGCGGCCATCGCCCAAGCCTCGACCGTCAGCATCGCCAACGGCACGACGACGCTGGACCGGCTGGTGCTCAACCTGGGCGGCGGCACGGCGACGGTGACCGGCAAGGTCGGCACGGCGCTCGACATCAATGCGACGTTGGCGCGGGTGCCGATGTCGCTCGCCAACAGTTTTTCGCCGGGGCTCGACGCCGCCGGTTCGATCTCAGGCACGGCCAAGGTGACGGGCGCGCCGGCAAATCCCGCCATTGCCTTCAACATCGATGCGTCCGGCGTGCAGACCTCACAGACCCGCGGTGCCGGTGTCGGTGCGGTGAGTGTTTCCTCGTCGGGCACCTTCGGCGCCAACAAGCTGACCTTCAATGCCAATGTCAGCGATGGAGCCGGCCTTGGCGTCAAGGGCGGCGGCACCGTGACGACGGCCGGCACGCCGGCACTGGCGCTCGACTTCAATGGCGTCGTGCCGTTCGGCCTGCTCAGCCAGAAGCTTGCCGCGCAGGGCCTGTCGCTGTCTGGAACCGCCAATGTCAACGTGCAGGTGCGCGGTCCCGCGACATCGCCCGTCATCGGTGGCAGCGTCAGCACCTCCGGTGCGCGCCTGGTCGATGCGCGCTCCGGCCTCGCCGTCAACGATCTCGCCGCCGATGTCTCGATTGCCGGCGGCGTCGCCAGGATCAACCGGCTGACCGGAACGCTGTCGACGCGCGGCAGCCTGTCGGCCAGCGGCACGGTCGGCATCAACCCGGCGCAGGGTTTCCCGGCCGATTTGTCGATCAAGCTGGTCGACGGCCGCTATACGGACGGAAGAGTGGTGACCGCCAATCTCGGCGGCGACCTGACGATCAAGGGACCGCTGACCTCCGCTCCGGTCATCGCCGGCACCGTCAATCTCGCCAAGACGGTGATCACCGTTCCGGACAAATTGCCGGGCTCGCTGGCGGCGCTCGACGTCAAGCACAAGAACGCGCCGGGTGCGGTTAAGGCGCAGGACAAGGCGCTGCGGCCGCCGACGACCAGCGGCAAAGGCAGCGGTAGCGGCCTCGCGCTCGATGTCACGGTCAACGCGCCGAACCAAATCTTCATCCAGGGCAGGGGCGTCGATGCCGAACTTGGCGGCTCGCTGAAGCTGACCGGCCCGGCCTCGTCGCCGCAAGCGGTCGGCACCTTCACCTTGCAGCGCGGACGGCTGTCGATCCTCGGCAAGCGGCTGACCTTCACCGAAGGCACGGTCGGGTTTTCCGGCTCGCTGGTGCCATATCTCAATTTGACGGCGACCACGACGACGACCGGCGCCACCGTCACCATCGTCGTGTCGGGCGAAGCGACCAATCCGAAGTTCACCTTCTCCTCTGTGCCGGCGCTGCCCGAGGACGAGGTGCTGGCGCAATTGATCTTCGGCCGCTCGATGTCGAACCTGTCGCCGCTGCAGATCGCCCAGCTCGCCGAAGCGGCCGGGCAACTGGCCGGCGTCGGCGGCTCGACGTCGCTGCTGGAAAACCTGCGCAGCGCCATTGGCGTCGACGATCTCGACGTCACCACCGACGACCAGGGCGGCACGGCGGTTTCGGCCGGCAAATACCTCAACGACCGCACCTATGTCACGATTCAGAAGGGTGACAAGCCGGGCTCGGGCAAGGCGACGATCGACCTCAATGTCGGGCGCGGCGTCAAGCTGCGTGGCGAGGCCAACGATGCCGGCGAAGCCAAGGGCGGCATCTTCTACGAGAAGGAATACTGATAGTTCGGTGGGACTTTTGGCCTCATGGTGGATCGATTCTGGCGCTGTCCGGGCCAGAGTAAATGTCTCAGTTTAATCGACTATCGAGATTCCAGAAGAATCCGTCGGACAGTAGCAAATTTGCGCCAAGACTGTCGTTATCACGCGAACCGCTCCCCTTTCAAAGTTGCACATTCCCTAACATGTTCTCAATCCACGCCGTCTTTGACATCATGGCCTGGATGCGGAATGTTAAAAGGCGGAAAGCCAACAATGGGAGTTAAGTCATGACAATTTATAAGAGTAATGGCGATCGCGTTCCGGATCACATCCTGGCCATGGCCGAAGAAGCCAAGGCAGGCAAGGTGGACCGTCGCGAATTCCTGGCCATGGCCAGCGTCTTCGGCGCATCGACGGCAATGGCTTACGGCTTGCTCGGCCTCGCCGATCCGACGCCGGCGAAGGCCGAAGAGGTAAAGGGCAAGAAGGGCGGCACGCTGAAGATCGCCCAGTGGATCAAGGATCCCAAGGACCCGCGCAAGGCCGACTGGTCGGAAATCGCCAATGCCGAGCGCCAGGCGCTCGAGCCGCTGGTCAAGTACACCTCCGAATACACGTTCCGCCCCTATCTGCTGGAAAGCTGGGACGTCAACGACGATGCCACGCAGTACACGCTGCATGTGCGCAAGGGTGTCACCTGGTCGAATGGCGATGCCTTCACCGCCGATGACGTTATCTTCAACCTGAAGCGCTGGGCCGACAAGAAAGCCGAAGGCAACTCCATGCCCGGCCGTCTCGGCTCGCTGGTCAAGGACGACAAGCTCGACGAAAGCGCCGTGACCAAGCCGGACGACCACACGGTCGTGCTTAAGCTCAGCAAGCCGGACATCGCCCTGATTCCGAACATGTGCGACTATCCCGGGCTGATCGTCCACAAGACCTTCGATGAGAAGGGCGGCGACTTCAAGGCCTGCCCGATCGGCACCGGTCCGTTCGAACTCGTCTCCTACGATGTCGGTCAGAAGGTGGTCTACAAGCGCCGCACCGACGACAAGTGGTGGGACGGCGAAGTGTTCCTCGACGGCCTGGAATTCATCGACTACGGCACCGATCCGGCAGCCATGGTCAGCGCTTTCGAAGCCGGCGAAGTGCACACCAATTTCGAGACTTCGGCCGACTACGTGTCGATCCTCGACGGCATGGACCTGGCGAAGTCGGAAATCGTCACCGCGTCGACCATCGTCTGCCGCACCAACGTCAACAACAAGCCCTATGGCGACCAGAAGGTGCGCAACGCGCTGCAGCTTGCGGTCGACAACAATGTCGTCTTGCAGCTCGGCTACGGCAACGCCGGCTCGGTCGCCGAAAACCACCATGTCTGCTCGATCCATCCGGAATATTACGAGCTGCCCAAGGTTGCCCGTGATCCGGCCAAGGCGAAGGCGCTGATGGCGGAAGCCGGCCAGGCCGACTTCGAACACGAGCTGATCACGGTCGACGAAGACTGGCACAAGAACACCGGCGATGCGATCGCCGCCCAGCTGCGCGACGCCGGCATCAAGGTGAAGCGCACCGTCCTGCCGGGTTCGACGTTCTGGAACGACTGGACGAAGTATCCGCTGTCGATGACCAACTGGAACATGCGCCCGCTCGGCGTCCAGGTTCTGGCCATCGCCTATCGCACCGGCGAGGCCTGGAACGAGGCCGGCTGGTCGAATCCGGACTGGGATGCCAAGCTCAATGCGGCGCTCGCCGTTGCCGACGCCGCCAAGCGCAAGGACATGATGAAGGACATCGAGCAGATACTGCAGGATTCCGGCATCATGATTCAGCCGTACTGGCGCAAACTCTATAGCCACTCGGTCAAGGCGGTGCAGAACTACAAGATGCATCCGACCTTCGAGCGCGACTACGGCAAGGTCTGGCTCGAACAGGCTTGATCGCATCGACATGGGGGAAGGGGCTCGCTCCCTTCTCCCGCTCTTTGCATCGTCCGTCCCTGTTGGTCCGCGCTTTCTCAAAAAAGTTACGGACTCGCGGGCAAGGCCGTGCAACAAAAACAGGGTTGATCGCATCCGAAGGCCTGTTTGACAGCCAGCCCCGCCGGTCACGGCAGGGTTGGCTTTCATAGCCGGCTCAAACCCCAACCCATCGGCAGGGGGCCGCCATGCTTTCCTTCGTTATCAGGCGTCTTGGCACCATGGCATTGACGATGCTGTGCCTGACCATGGTCGTCTTCTTCCTGATCAACCTCGAACCCAATCTGAAGAAGCTGGCGATCAGCCAGACCGAAATGCATACGTCGGCCGAGCAGCTCGAGAGCTGGCTGGTCAACCATGGCTATCGGCAGAACTTCTTCGTCCGCTATGGGCAGTGGCTGGGCGTGGTGCCCAAGCAACCTGTGACAGACCCGGCGACCGGCAAGCCGGCGCAGCGTTTCTCCTTTTGCAACGATCCGCTCGTGCCGACCTTCGCCGGCGTTTTCCAGGGCGATTTCGGCTGCTCGACCAAGTTCAAGGCGACTGTCGCCTCAAAACTGTTTCCGGCACTCGGCGCCACCGGCATCCTGATGTTCTGGGTGCTGGTGGTGATGGTGCCGATCTCGCTGCTGATCGGCATTCTGGCCGGCATGCGCGAGGGGTCGCGAACCGACCGGGTGCTGTCCGTGGCATCGATCGCCTCGACGGCGACGCCTGAATATGTGTCGGGCGTCATCTTCACCGTCATCTTTGCCTCATGGCTAGGCTGGCTGAACGGCTCGGCGGCCTCGGCCAGCCAGGGCATCACCTTCTATAATTTCACTTTGCCGGTGATGACGCTGGCGATCTACGGCATCGGCTATATTGCGAGGATGACCCGCGCGTCGATGGTCGAAGTGATGACGCAGCAATATATCCGCACCGCCAGGTTGAAAGGCCTTTCCTTCGGCAGCGTCGTGGTCAAACATGCCTTGCGCAATGCGCTGATCGCACCGTTCACCGTCATCATGCTGCAATTCCCCTGGCTGCTCACCGGCGTCGTCATCGTCGAGGTGATGTTTCGCTACCAGGGCTTCGGCTATACGCTGGTCGAGGCGGCCGGCAACAACGATATCGACCTTTTGCTCGGCTGCTCGCTGGTCTCGGTGTTCATCGTCCTGATCACGCAGCTCATTTCCGATGTCGGCTACGCGTTTCTCAATCCGCGTATCAGAGTTCAGTAGGGAGCGAAGCGGATGCCGGTTCAATACATCAGTGGCTTCACCGTCGTTCTCGAAGTGCTGTCGCGCTTCTGGCCGGTATGGATCGCGCTCGTCATCGTCATGGGCGCGAGCTTCGCCTACAAGAAGAAGCTGGCGCTCTACGGCCAGCTGTTCGACAGCGGTGTCGGCATCGTCGGCGTCGGCATCTGCCTGTTCTGGCTGTTCACGGCGATCTTCGCCGCGACCATTTCGCCCTTCGATCCGCTGGCCCAGATTCCCATCATGAAGGACGTGCTGCCGGGCGCCGTCGAACCGCAATCGGGGCTGACCTATCTGTTCGGCGGCGACAAGCTGGCGCGCGACGTGTTTTCGCGCATGGTCTATGGCAGCCAGATCGTGCTGATCATAGCGCCTGCCGCGACCGGCTTCGCGCTGATGGTCGGCATCACGCTCGGCCTGCCCGCCGGCTATTACGGCGGCAAGATCGACACCGTGCTGTCGTTCCTGGCCAATCTCGTGCTGGCCTTCCCGGTCATCCTGCTGTTCTACCTGCTGGTGACGCCGGGCATCATGGACACGCCGATCCCCTACGGCATGGCGGGCGTCTTCTTCCTGTTCCCGATCATCTTCTTCAGCGTGCTGTTCTGGACCCGCTACAAGAACCGGCCCGACCGGCTCTATATCCTGCTCGGCATCACCCTGATCCTCGGCGGCTGGATCTATGCCGGCCTGGTCTTCGACGCCGATCCGCTGAAGATCGTGCACATCGATCCCAACCAGCTCAACATCTTCGTGGCGGTGGTGTTCGCGTCCAGCCCCGGCGTGTTCCGCATCGTGCGTGGCCTGGTGATGGACATCAAGACGCGCGATTATGTGGCGGCGGCGCAGACGCGCGGTGAATCGCCCTGGTACATCATGCTGTGGGAGATCCTGCCCAATGCGCGCGGGCCACTGATCGTCGATGCCTGCCTGCGCATCGGCTACACCACGATCCTGCTCGGCACGCTCGGTTATTTCGGCCTTGGCCTGGCGCCGGAAAGCCCGGACTGGGGCACTGCGATCAAGGACGCCAGCCGCCTGCTGCGCTCCTTCATCCACCCGGCATTGCCGCCGACCATCGCACTGATGTCGTTCGTGCTGGGCTTGAACCTGCTCGCCGACTCGCTGCGCGAACAATCGATGAAAGACTGATCTCGCGGGTTTCGACCCGATGCGCCTGAGAGAAACAGGCCTAGAAGAACCAGGATTGGAGCGTCCCATGAACGAGGCAGTTCGAAATCCCGCCAAGCCGACCAATGGGCCGATCATCGAGATCGAGAACCTGTCGATCTCCTTCTTCACCCGCAAGGGCGAGATTCCGGCGGTCATGGATTTTTCCTGCACCGTCATGCCGGGCGAGGCGATGGGCATCGTCGGCGAATCCGGCTGCGGCAAGTCGACCGTGTCGCTCGGCATCATGCGCGACCTCTCCAACATCGGGAAGATCGTCGGCGGCAAGATCAAGTTCCAGGGCAAGGACATGGGCGAGCTCTCCGACGAGGAATTGCGCTCCATTCGCGGCAACAAGATCGCGATGATCTACCAGGAGCCGATGGCGAGCCTGAACCCGGCGATGAAGGTCGGCCAGCAATTGATGGAAGTGCCGCTGATCCACGACAAGGTGTCGAAGGAAGAGGCGTATAAGCGCGCGCTCGACATGGTGCGCTCGGTCAAGCTGCCGGACCCCGAGCGTATGATGCGCTCCTATCCGCACCAGCTCTCCGGCGGCCAGCAGCAGCGCATCGTCATCGCCATGGCGCTGTTGTCGAAGCCGGCGCTGCTTTTGCTCGACGAACCGACGACGGCGCTCGACGTGACGGTGGAAGCGGGCATCGTCGACCTGGTCAAGGGGCTCGGCGAGAAGTTCGGCACGTCGATGATCTTTGTGTCGCACAATCTCGGCCTGATCCTGGAAACCTGCGACCGCATCACGGTGATGTATTCGGGCGAGGCGGTCGAGACCGGCAAGATCAAGGACGTCTTCGACCGGATGCGCCACCCCTATACGCAAGGGCTGTTCCGCTCGATCCCGCTGCCGGGCGCCGACAAGAACTCACGGCCGCTGATCTCCATCCCCGGGCAATTGCCGCTGCCGCATGAGCGGCCCAAGGGCTGCAATTTCGGCCCGCGCTGCCACCACTTCGTCGAGGGCGTCTGCAACGCCGCCGAAATCCCGATGATCGAGGTCGCTGGTCACGAAGGCCATTTCTCGCGCTGCGTGCGCTTCAACGAGATCGACTGGGAGGCGCTGCCGCCCGGCGCCAAGAAGGTTAATGAGCGCGTCGTGCCCGGTGCGCCGGTGCTCAAGATCGAGGACCTCAGAAAATACTACAGGGTCGGCGGCAGCGAGGTGTTCGGCTCGAGCGAGGGCCGCGTCGTCAAGGCCAATGAGACGATCTCGTTCATGGCGCGCGAATCCGAGACGGTCGCCATCGTCGGCGAATCCGGCTGCGGAAAGTCTACGCTGGCCAAGGTGCTGCTCGGGCTGGAGACGGCAAGTGCCGGCACGGTGACGCTGGGCAACAAGGAAATCCAGTCGACCGGCATTGAGAAACGGAGCGTCGACACGGTGTCGTCGATCCAGATGGTGTTCCAGAATCCGTTCGATACGCTCAATCCCAGCCATTCGGTCGGTTCGCAGATCATCCGCACGCTGGAGAAGTTCAACGTCGGCAAGACGGTTGCCGATCGCCGCAAGCGCATGCTGGAGCTGCTCGACCTGGTGAAGCTGCCCAGGGCCTTCGAGACCCGCAAGCCGCGCCAGCTTTCGGGCGGCCAGAAGCAGCGCATCGGCGTGGCGCGCGCCTTTGCCGGCGACGCCAAGGTGGTGGTGGCCGACGAGCCGGTCTCGGCATTGGATGTGTCGGTGCAGGCGGCGGTGACCGAACTGCTGATGGACATCCAGCGCAAGAACAAGACGACAATGCTGTTCATCAGCCACGACCTGTCGGTCGTGCGCTACATCGCCGACCGCGTCGTCGTCATGTATCTCGGCTATATCGTCGAGCAAGGCACGACCGACCAGATCTTCGCGCCGCCCTACCATCCCTATACCGAGGCACTGCTGTCGGCGATCCCGATCGCCGACACCAGCGTGGTCAAGCGGCACATCGTGCTGGAAGGCGACATTCCGTCGGCAATGAACCCGCCCTCCGGCTGCCCGTTCCAGACCCGCTGCGGCTACAAGAAGCTGGTGCCGGACAATCTGTGCGAGACCAAGGTGCCACCAGTCAAGCATCTCGGCGGCGGTCATATGAGCCTGTGCTGGCTCTCCGACGACGTGCTGGCCAAGATGGAGCCGGTGATCAAGTTCGACAAGGAACACGCCGCCCACGAAGGCGTGCCGGACGACGCGCCGCACGGCGATGGCCCCGGTTTTGCCGGCACGCCGCCAAAGCGTCCGCGCGGCAAAAAGCCGAGCTGACAGACCGGAGGTCGAGATCACGATGCGGCAAGATCAGTTTCCGCACTCGCTCAACTGCTGCCCATAGTCTCGCGCCATCTTGTCGGTGGCCCGGGCATAGCCCTGCACGCCGGCATCGCCCCGGTTGCCGCGGCCATAGGCGGTCCAGCCGAGGTAGTAGGCGAGGTAGAGATTGTAGGTGTCATTGCGGGCAACGCCGTACGTGTCGGATGTCTTGGAATGATACCAGCCGACGAAATCGACCGCATCGGCGAATTTCGTCCGCCGCGCCGCCCAGTTGCCGGTCTCGCGCTGATATTGCGACCAGGTGCCGTCCAGCGCCTGCGAGAAGCCGGTGGCCGACGAGACATGCTTCCACGGAATGAAACCGAGCAGTTTGGTGCGCGGCGGCCTTGCATTGCTCTTGAAACCGGATTCCTTGCGCACCGTGGCCATCAGTACGGGAACGGGGATGCCGTATTTCTGCTGCGTGCGCTCGGCTGCCGACTGCCAGTTGTCGAACCAGCCGTCATTCTGGTCGAAGACGGCGCAGACATTGTTGATGTGGCTGGGCGGCGTGGCGCAGGCCGAAAGCGCCAGCAGCACGCAAACCGCACCAATTTTACTAAAACTCGAACTACGCATTGGCAGAGCAATAGGCCGAAATCATAAAGGGAATCTTGCGGCATCCGTTAACGCTTCGCCGGAGCAGTCGCTTGGGGGAATCCCATATCAGTAATCCGACACATTTAGTCGCTCTCTCTAAACAGATACTGCAGAAATGCCGCCGTGGCTAAAATCACGCCCGCAAACGGCGTATTTCTGACAGCTTGCCTGGTTTGCCAAGGCTTTGATGCCAGGCATGAACGAACCGAGACGCAAACGCGGGGCCGAGCGCACCAGCAACAGGGGCCCGTCGGCCATCCCGCAACTGCCGCTCAGGCGGGTGACAAATCCCTATCCGCCAATGGCCATGCTGTCGCCCGACCAGATCGAGCAGATCCATCAGGCGTCGATGCACATATTGGAGAATTTCGGCATCGAGGTGATGAGCCCGCGTGCGCTGTCGCTGTTCGAGAAGGCCGGCGCCAAAGTCGATCATGCCTCGGCGAATGTCCGCATCGATCGCGGCCTGATCGAAGACGTGCTGAAGACCACGCAGTCCAGCTATGTGTTGACGCCGCGCAACCCGGCCAACGCGGTTCATCTGGGCGGCAACACCATCAATTTCACGCTGGTTGCCGGCCCGCCGAATGTGCACGACATGGAGCGCGGTCGCCGCGCCGGCAATTTGCGCGACTATTCGGACCTCACCCGGCTGGCGCAGCATTTCAACTGCATCCACATGCTCGGCAACCAGGTCTGCGCACCGGTGGAGCTGCCGGCCAATTCCCGCCATCTCGACACCTACTTCACCAACCTGACGCTGACCGACAAGAGTTTCCATGTCTCGGCGATCGGCCGAGGCAGGGCGCTGGACGGCATCGAGATGATGGCGATTTCGCGCGGGCTGACGCTCGACCAGATGCGCGACGATCCCGGCATCACCACCATCATCTCGGTCAACTCGCCGCGCCGCTTCGACGAGATGATGGCCGAAGGCCTGATGACCATGGCCGAGTTCGGCCAGTCGGTCGCGGTGACGCCGTTCACGCTGATGGGGGCGATGAGCCCGGTGACGCTCGCCGGGGCGCTGGCGCAGCAGAATGCCGAGGCGCTGTTCGGCGTCGTGCTGACGCAGCTTGTCCGTCCGGGCGCGCCGGTCATGTATGGCGCCTTCACCTCCAATGTCGACATGAAGTCGGGCGCGCCGGCGTTCGGCACGCCTGAAAACACCAAGGCCAATATTGCGTCGGGGCAACTGGCGCGGCGCTACGGGCTGCCCTACCGCACGACGCCGGGCTCGGCTTCCAACGCCGCCGATGCGCAGGGTGCCTATGAGACGCTGATGGCGCTGTGGGGCGCGGTGCTCGGCCACGGCAACCTCGTCTACCACGCCGCCGGCTGGCAGGAGGGTGGGCTGACTGCGTCGTTCGAAAAACTCATCATCGACGTCGAGATGATCCAGCACATGATGGAGTTCTTGCGCCCGATCGAGGTCAATGAGGCGGAGCTCGCCGTCGAGGCGTTGGGCGCGGTACCGACCGGCGGCCATTTCTTCGGCGAACCGCACACGCTGGAGCGCTACGCCACCGCCTTCTACCAGCCGATGCTTTCCAACTGGCAGAATTACGAGGCGTGGCAGGAGGCCGGCGGCCTCGATGCCACGGCGCGCGCGACGCGGCTGTGGAAGAAGGCCCTGGAAGACTATGTCGAGCCGGTGATGGACATCGCCGTGCGCGAGGCGCTGGAGGCTTACATGGCCAGGCGCAAGGAAGCGATCGGGCAGGGCGAGCCGTGATCGTTCCCAGCTTGAATCCACTCACCCATCCAACTCACTGATATCAGAGAAAAATCCATGAAATCGCATGCAAAGGTCGTGGTCATTGGCGGTGGCGTTGTCGGATGCTCCGTGCTGTTCCATCTCGCCCGCCACGGCTGGACCGATGTTGTCCTTCTGGAGCGCGACGAGCTGACCTCGGGCTCGACCTGGCACGCGGCCGGGGGCATGCACACCATCAATGGCGACCCCAACGTCGCCAAGCTGCAGAAATACACGATCAACCTCTACAAGGAGATCGAGGAGCTGTCCGGCCAGGCGACCGGCGTGCATCTGACCGGTGGCGTGCTTTTGGCGGCGACCGAGGCGCGGCTGGACTGGCTGCGCGGTGTCGTCGCCAAGGGCCGCTATCTCGGCATCGAGCTCGAGGAAATCTCGCCCAATGAAGCGGCCGAGCTGATGCCGCTACTCGATCCCAAGCAGTTCGTCGGCGCTGTCAGGAACAAGGAGGACGGCCATCTCGATCCCTCCGGCGTCACCCATGCCTATGCCAAGGCCGCGCGGAAACTTGGGGCGGAAGTGGAGCGCTTCACCAAGGTCGAGGACATCGTGCGGCGCCCTGACGGGCTGTGGCGGGTCATCACCAACAAGGGCGAGGTGGTGGCCGAGCATGTCGTCAATGCCGGCGGCCTGTGGGCGCGCGAGGTCGGCCGCATGGTTGGACTCGAACTGCCTGTGCTGGCCATGGAGCACATGTACCTGATCACCGAGGACATGCCGGAGGTCGCCGCCTGGAACGCCAAGACCGGCACCGAGATCATCCATGCGGTCGATTTCGACGGCGAGCTTTATTTGCGCCAGGAGCGCGGCGGCATGCTGATGGGCACCTATGAAAAGGCCAACAAGCCGTGGTCCGAATACCAGACGCCGTGGAATTTCGGCCATGAATTGCTGGCGCCGGACATCGACCGCATCGCGCCGTCGCTGGAGGTCGGGTTTCGGCATTTCCCGGCCTTCCAGAACACCGGCATCAAGCAGATCATCAACGGGCCTTTCACCTTTGCGCCGGATGGCAACCCGCTGGTCGGGCCGGTGCGCGGCCTGCCGGGCTTCTGGGTCGCCTGCGGCGTCATGGCCGGCTTTTCACAGGGCGGCGGCGTCGGGCTGGCGCTGTCGAACTGGATGATCGAAGGCGATCCCGGCGCCGACATCTGGGCGATGGATGTCGCGCGCTATGGCGACTGGGCGACGATGGCCTATACCAACGCCAAGGTGCGCGAGAATTATTCCAGGCGCTTTTCGATCCGCTTCCCCAATGAGGAGTTGCCCGCCGGGCGGCCGCTGAAGACGACGCCGGTCTATGATCTGCTGTCGGTCAAGGGTGCGCAATGGGGCGTTGCCTATGGGCTGGAAGTGCCGCTGTGGTACGCGCCGGAAGGCGTCAAGGACGAATTCTCGTGGCGCCGCTCGAGCGATTTCACGCAGGTCGCCAAGGAGGTCGCGACGGTTCGCGACAGTGTCGGCCTGTCCGAGATTTCGAGCTTCGCCAAATACAAGGTGACTGGCGAGGGGGCGGCCGCCTGGCTCGACCGGATGCTGGCCTGCAAACTGCCGAAACCCGGCCGCATGACGCTGGCGCCGATGCTGAAGCAGGACGGCAGGCTGATCGGCGACTTCACCCTCGCTAATCTCGGAAGCGAGGGCTGGTTCCTCGCCGGCTCCGGCATCGCCGAGCAATACCATATGCGCTGGTTCGAGAAGCACCTGCCCGGCGACGGCTCGGTCCGCATCGAGGCGCTGGGCGCGAAGCTCACCGGTCTGTCGATCGCCGGCCCGAAGGCGCGGGATGTGCTGGCAAGGGCCACGCGCTCGGATGTCTCCAATGCGGCCTTTTCCTTCATGGCTATTGGCCGGATGGATGTCGGCATGGCGCCGTGCCTGGTCGGCCGCGTCAGCTATACCGGCGATCTCGGCTACGAGATCTGGGTGGCGCCGGAATACCAGCGCGCCGCCTATCAAGCGCTGATGGCGGCGGGCGAGGAATTCGGCATCGGCCTGTTCGGCTCGCGCGCGCTCAATGCGCTGCGGCTGGACAAGAATTACGGCTCATGGGGGCGCGAGTACCGGCCGATCTACGGGCCGCTGGAAGCGGGGCTCGACCGCTTCGTTGCTTACGGCAAGGACGCCGATTTCATCGGCAAGGCCGCGGCTCTGGCCGAGCGCAGGCAGGGCGGCAAATTGCGCCTGCGCGCCTTTATCGTCGATGCCGACGACGCCGATGTCATTGGCGATGAGCCGATCTGGTTCGATGGTGCGGTGCGCGGCTGGGTGACGTCGGGCGGCTATGCGCATCATTCGAAGAAATCCGTCGCCGTCGGCTATGTGCCGAAGGAGATCGCCGATGAGAGCGACGGCTTCGAGATCGAGTTGCTGGGCAAGCGCCATGCGGCGCGCATTCAGGCGGCGCCGCTTTTCGACGCCAATTTCGAACGGATGCGTGCCTGAGGCGCTTCGGCTTCGCCGATGCGCCTCAAAACCGCTTCACACTTTTCCTAGAATTGCTCTAGGCCCGCATCCTCTTTCCGGCGTCAGGCGCTGCGGCGGTTGTCCAGCGCGAAGGCGCCGGCGCCGGCAAACACCAGATAGAGGAAGATGAAGCAGAACGAGATCGCTGAATCGCCGCCATTGTTGACGGGGAAGAAGTCGCGCGGCATGTGCGCCATGAAATAGGCGATCGCCATTTCGCCGGCCAGAAGGAATGCCACGGGCCGCGTTAGCAGGCCCAGCGTCAGCAAGATGCCGCCGGCGAATTCGAGGATGGCGGCGGTCGTGGTCAGCCCGGAAAGGGCATGGGGATCGGCGCTGACGGGGAAGTTGAACAGTTTCTGGCTGCCATGCTCGATGAACTGCAGCGCGGTCATGATGCGCAACACGCCGAGTGCCTGCGGCTGGTATCTGGAGAGGCTTTCGAAAAGCTTCATAGTGACTCCATTTTCAATCCGCCCGGCCATAGATTATCGCCCGGGAATGGACCATTCACTTCCCATGGCCTGCCGTCAACAATCGGTGATTGGAATGTTCCCCAGTTTGAGCGTTCATATTTTTCCCGCAAGGGTTGCATTTCTATCGTTATGGTTGTACTAATGCGTACATTCTAGAAGTGTGGGTTCCCTTTGCTATGAAAAAAGTCGCCATCAGCCTCTTCGCAATCCTTGCAGGCACCAGCTTCGCCATGGCCGAGGACGCCGGATGTGAGGCCTTCAAGTGGCCGGTGACGCGGGAGCAGACCCTGTTTGCCGCGGCACCGGCAACGCCGTCCGGAGCGGCGCTGGCGATTGGTGCGGCTGCGGACCTGACGCTGGTGCCGGTAGAGAAAGCCGGTTTTGCGGTGGCGCCGGAACGTGCGCCGGCATCTGATACATTTGGGGCCGTCGCCAGCGTGGAGGTGCCGTCCGAGGGAGCCATCCAGATAAGTCTCTCGGGCGAGGCCTGGATCGATGTCATCCAGGATGGCCAGGCCATCAAGTCGGCTGGCTATAGTGGCGTGAAAACATGCCCTGGCATCCGCAAGAGCGTGCGCTTCAAGCTTGCCCCCGGCCCGGCCACCGTCCAGTTCAGCGGCGCGAAAAAGGCGGAGCTGAAGGTCGCGGTGCTGGCGCCGGAATGAGACGGCGCCAAGGCAGGGGTAGAGGCCTTCATCGGTGGTCCGATGAAAGCCCGCGCTTTGTGTCGGCGGTGCCTTATCACGGTCAGCGGACCGGCGCCATCAAGGCGAAATGCGCGCCTTGCGGGTCTTGGCACTGCACGACCCAACTGCCGCCGGGGACCTCCATCGGCCCCATCAGGATCTTGCCGCCATTGTCGGTGACCCGTTTGGCCGCCGCGTCGATGGCCGCAACGTTGAAGTAGAATTGCCACACCGGCACCGGGATCTGCTCCGGCTTGTTCATGATGCCGCCGCCGGATTCGGGGCCGGCCGTAAAGGTCTGGTAGGTGCCCATCGGGCCTATGTCGAAATCGCCGGCGTCGACCCAGCCGAACTGCTCGGAATAGAAATCAAACGCGGCTTTCCAGTCGCTGGTGTAGAGCTCGTGCCAGCCGATGTGGCCCGGCGTGCCGGCCGGCACGACAGGCTGGTCCGGGCCGTTCGGCTGCAGGAACATGAAGGTCGCGCCTTGCGGATCGGCGACAACGGCAAAGCGGCCGACGCCCGGAATGTCGTCGGGCTGGCGGTGGACGGTGCCGCCGGCTTTCTCCAGCGATGCCGTGGCAGCGTCGACATCCCTGGTGTCGATATAGCCGAGCCAGGCGGGCGGCATGCCCATCTTGGCGGCATCCTCGGGCAAGGTCATCAGGCCGCCGACGCCACGTTCGCCCACATTCATGACGACATAGCGCGGCATGCCCGGCGCCACGTCGAAAGGCTGCGCCTTCCAGCCGACCACTTTGGAATAGAACGCCTCGGCGGCGTCGAGATCTGATGTCATCAATTCGTACCAGAAGAAGGGCATCGGGGCTTTTGGCATTTTCGGTCTCCTCACCTTTCATGCGTGATCGTCGTCCATCATAGGACGATCCTCACGACGGAAATCCGACACCGCCCGGACAACAATGGACATGCGCGCCAGGCGTTCCCTGGTTGCGCGAGCGCAGGTTTTCGATTTCTCTGCGGTGATGAGGGGTTGTCGTCCATGCGCTTGATGTCGCTCACGCCCGAGCTTGTCGCACTGTGCCATCGGGAGGAGGCCGATCCCGGCCCGGATCCGAGCTGGACAGACATGAACGACGAGGACTTTCAAAGCCTTGCCTTGCGGCTGTCCAAGGAGGCCGATGAGGGGCCGCTCTGGGTATTCGCTTATGGGTCGCTGATCTGGAAGCCGGAATTCGAGTCGGTCGAGCAACAGCTCGCCACGGCCTTTGGCTGGCACCGCTCCTTCTGCCTCGACATGGTGCGGTGGCGCGGCAGCGCCGAGCAGCCGGGGTTGATGATGGCGCTCGAACGGGGCGGACGCTGCAACGGGGTGATCTATCGCTTGCCGGAGGGCGAGAAGCCGGCGCAGATCGAAAGGCTGCTGCGGCGCGAGATCAGCGACCACGAAAGCATCGAGACGGTCCGCTGGCTGCCGGTGCATACGCCGCAAGGTACGCTGCGAGCGCTCGGCTTCTGGGTCGGCCGTGAAGGGCAGGGGAACGTCGCTGAACCAGCCGCTGGACAGAGTGGCGAGGGTGCTGGCCAGAGCCTGCGGACATATCGGATCCGGCGCCGAATATCTCTACAACACGGTCAGCCATCTCGAAGCATTCGGCATCCATGACCGCAATCTGTGGCGGTTGCAGGAATTGGTGGCGGAGGAGATCCGCTCGATCCATGGTGGCACCCTTGATGCCGCTCCCAGACTGCACCCTGATCAGAACGGGCCTTCACCAAGCTGAGGCCTGTCTCGCTGACCGGAAAGCTGTGGCGTGGTGCTCAGATCCAAGAAGCTATGGCTTCACGAGCAATGACCTCAACTGTGCATTCGAGGCTGAGCAACAGAAAATGCGAACAGTCGTCTGTCGGGCCTGGGATTGATCGCAACCAATGCGAGTTCTCCACCCGCAGGATGTGCCACCGATAGGTGATTTGGGCGCCAGAATCTTCCAGCGGGATCGTGTCGCCATCGCGGACATGGGCCAGGCCCAGCATATCGTTGTGAGCCGAAAGGACCTGCACTCCATGAAAGTCGATTTTCAGGGTTCGTTCGGACGTGCCGACAAAAAAGTCGCCTTCGACGGTCAGCTCGAAGTAGTTGTCTGACCGCAGACGCCACACCTGACAGGCAGCCAAAGGTAAATCTTCCACAGGCTCCCACCGGTGAACCGTCTCCCTGTCATCGGTCATCGCCTTCTCCATTGAATGAAGCCGCGCATCGTGCTCAAGCGCCTATCATTCCCCGGGAGCTTCGAACAGTTCGCTGCTTGGGGCTGTCGCGCTCGTCTTCTTTGAGGCGCAACAGATCACCCATAACATGAGTAAAAAAATCATGTTATTGTCGAGCCTTTTCAGTGACTTGCGCCGAAAATTGACCAATTGATAAAAAAATAAAACGTGCTAGCCTTCCCCAAAAGAAAACATGGGGAACTGACGATGCCAGAAGGCCAATTCAGGGAAGGCATTGCGGGCGGCAGGCTCTCGGCCGACCAGTACGCGGACAATTTTTCCGACCTGCACCCACCGCTCGACCACCACGAGGCGCTGGTTGAATCCGACCGCTGCTATTTCTGCTACGACGCGCCGTGCATGAATGCATGCCCGACTTCGATCGACATTCCGCTGTTCATCCGCCAGATCTCGACCGGCAATCCGATCGGTTCGGCCAAGACCATCTTCGACCAGAACATATTGGGCGGCATGTGCGCCCGCGTCTGCCCGACCGAGACGCTGTGCGAGGAAGTCTGCGTGCGCGAGGTGGCGGAAGGCAAGCCGGTGCAGATCGGCCGCCTGCAGCGCTATGCCACCGATGTCGCCATGGGCGAGAACAAGCAGTTCTATCCGCGCGCCGAGCCGACCGGGAAGACGGTCGCGGTGGTCGGCGCCGGGCCGGCCGGCCTTGCCGCCGCGCACCGGCTCGCTCGCCATGGTCATGACGTGACCATCCTGGAGGCGCGCGCGAAGGCCGGTGGCCTCAACGAATACGGCATCGCCGCCTACAAGAGCGTCGACGATTTCGCCCAGGCCGAAGTCGACTACGTGACCGCGATCGGCGGTATCGACATCCAGAACGGCAAGGCGCTCGGCCGCGACTATCAGCTGTCGGATCTGATCCGCAATTACGATGCGGTGTTTCTTGGCATGGGTCTTGGCGGCGTCAATGCGCTGCGTGCCGATGGCGAGGACGCCGACGGCGTCACCAACGCGGTCGAGTTCATTGCCGAACTGCGCCAGGCCAGCGACCTTTCCGGCCTGCCGGTTGGCCGCCGCGTCGTCGTCATCGGTGGCGGCATGACAGCCATCGACGCCGCGGTACAGTCGAAGCTGCTCGGCGCCGAGGAGGTGACGATCTGCTACCGGCGCGGCCAGGAGCACATGAATGCTTCCGAATTCGAACAGGATCTGGCGGCAGCCAACGGCGTCAGCATCCGCCACTGGCTGCAGCCGAAGCGGGTGATCGCCGAAGGCGGCAAGGTCACCGCCGTCGAACTCGAATACACCGCGCTCGACGGCGACAGGCTTGCCGGCACCGGCGAGACGCTGACGCTCGTTGCCGACCAGGTGTTCAAGGCGATCGGCCAGAGTTTTGTACCGGCAGCCCTCAACGGCAGCGGTGCGTCGATCGATCTCGAAGCCGGCCGCATCAAGGTCGACGCCGAAGGGCGCACCTCGCTGGCCAGGGTCTGGGCCGGCGGCGACTGCATTTTTGGCGGCGACGACCTGACTGTCTCGGCAGTCGCGCAGGGCCGCGACGCGGCGGAGAGTATCAACAGGAGTCTCATGCAGGGATAAGGATCATGGCCACGGTGGAACCGGGCATCGCCCGTCACTACGACATATTGGGCCTTGAGCAGCGGATCCTTGCCGCGCTCGCCGATACGGGTGTGGAAATTGCCAATCTGCGTGCCAGCGATCTCAAGGCTGTGGATGAGTTCCACATTGGCGGTGTGGCCGCCACCAGGGAACTCATCGATCAAATGGGGCTGAAGCCTGCGGCCGCGCTTCTCGATATCGGATCCGGGATCGGTGGTCCGGCCCGCTTTGTCGCCAACAGCGTCGGAGCTGACGTTACCGGCATCGACCTGACGCAGAGCTATGTCGATATCGCGACCAGCCTGTCGAAGCGAACCGGATTGGCCGGCAAGACGCGCTTCGTGCAAGGCAGCGCGCTGGACATGCCATTCAAGAATGCCAGCTTCGATGCGGCTGTCATCCTGCATGTCGGCATGAACCTTGCAGACAAGGCGAAGCTGATGAGCGAGACTGCTCGCGTGCTCAAGCCTGGCGGCGTTTTTGCCGTCTATGATGTGATGCGGCTGAAAGCCGGCGCGCTGACCTACCCGCTGCCATGGGCAACTGATGAAGCCATGTCCTTCGTTGCCGCGCCGGATGACTATCGCTCGGCGGCGACGGCTGCGGGGTTCTCGGTGACCGCTGAGCGGCCACGCGGCGCCTTTGCCATCGAATTCTTCGCCACTGTGCGTGCCCAGATGGCCGCCGCGCAAGCGGAAGGCAGGAAGCCGCCGCCCGGCGTCGGCCTCGTCATGGGCGAGAACGCCCGCACCAAGATCGCCAATCTCACCGCCGCGCTTGAAGGCGGCATTCTCGCACCCGTCGAATTGATCCTTCGTCTCGGCTGAAAGGGACCTGTCATGGCAGACATCCGCAACAATTTCGTCGGCATCAAGTCGCCCAATCCGTTCTGGCTGGCCTCGGCGCCGCCGACCGACAAGGCCTACAACGTCATCCGCGCCTTCAAGGCCGGCTGGGGCGGCGTGGTGTGGAAGACGCTGGGCGAGGAAGGCCCGCCGGTGGTCAACGTCAACGGCCCGCGCTATGGCGCGATCTGGGGTGCCGACCGGCGGTTGCTGGGTCTCAACAACATCGAGCTGATCACCGACCGCGACCTGCAGGTCAATCTGCGCGAGATCAAGCAGGTCAAGAAGGACTGGCCCGACCGCGCCATCGTCGTCTCGCTGATGGTGCCATGCGTCGAGGAGGCCTGGAAGGCGATCCTGCCGGTGGTCGAGGAGACGGAAGCCGACGGCATCGAGCTCAATTTCGGCTGTCCGCACGGCATGTCGGAACGCGGCATGGGCGCGGCCGTCGGCCAGGTGCCGGAATATATCGAAATGGTTGTGCGCTGGTGCAAGCAGAACACCCGCATGCCGGTCATCACCAAGCTGACGCCCAACATCACCGATGTGCGCAAGCCCGCGCGGGCGGCACATGCCGGCGGCACCGACGCGGTGTCGCTGATCAACACCATCAATTCGATCACCGGCGTCGATCTCGACAGCTTCGCGCCGCAGCCGACCATCGACGGCAAGGGCTCGCATGGCGGCTATTGCGGCCCGGCGGTGAAGCCGATCGCCATGAACATGGTGGCCGAGATCGCGCGCGATCCCGAAACCCGCGGCTTGCCGATCTCCGGCATCGGCGGCATCACCACCTGGCGCGACGCGGCCGAATTCATGGCGCTCGGCGCCGGCAATGTGCAGGTGTGCACGGCGGCGATGACCTATGGCTTCAAGATCGTGCAGGAAATGATCGCGGGCCTGGAAAACTGGATGGACGAGAAGGGGCACGCCTCGCTCAACGACATCGTCGGCCGCGCCACGCCCAATGTGACCGATTGGCAGTATCTCAACCTGAACTACGTCGCCAAGGCGCGCATCGACCAGGACGCCTGCATCAAATGCGGCCGCTGCCACATCGCCTGCGAGGACACTTCGCACCAGGCGATCACAAGCATGGTCGATGGCGTCAGGCATTTCGAGGTGATCGAGGCCGAATGCGTCGGCTGCAATCTGTGCGTCAATGTCTGCCCGGTCGAGAACTGCATCACCATGGAGCCGCTGGCAGCCGGCGTGATGGACCAGCGCACCGGCAGGCCGGTATCGCCCGTCTATGCCAACTGGACGACGCATCCGAACAACCCGATGGCCAAGGTGGCTGCGGAGTAGGGGGTCTCCAGCCCGGTGCGGCTGCTTGGCAGATCTTGGGTTCCTCGCCCCACGAAGTGGGGAGAGGTGGCCCGGCGAAGCCGGGACGGAGAGGGGCCTTCGGGGCGATTGGGAGCTGGCCGAGGCTCCTGATCGCTCTTTAACTTACTCGCGCCTTCTTCCCTCACCGGTTTTGTCTTCACAAAGGTCGTCCCCCTCTCCGTCCCGGCTTCGCCCGGCCACCTCTCCCCCGCTTCGCGGGGTGCGAGGAACCCACGTCTTGTGAAGCCATCGCCAACATGTGGAATTCGCATTTTCCTATTGCGGATAATAATTATCCACGATAAGTTATATCAAGGATAAAGGAGCCGATCCAATGAAGCTGGGCGAGGGCGTTGAGGCAGCCATCCATTGCGCTGCCACGCTGGCGAGTGTGGAAGGGAACAGCACCATGCCTGGCGCTGCTCTGGCCGAGGCCTTTGGCCTGTCGCCGAGCTATCTGCTGAAGCATCTCAACATGCTGAGCGCAGCGCGCATCCTGGAATCGGTGCCCGGGCCTGCCGGTGGCTATCGGCTGGCGCGGCCGGCCGAGCGCATCACGCTGCTCGACATCGTGCTGGCCGTCGAGGGTCGCGAGCCAGCCTTCCGCTGCGGCGAGATCCGCCAGCGCGGCCCGGTAAAGCTCGATGCATCGGCCTATGTCAAACCCTGCGGCATCAACGCCGCGATGCTGAAGGCCGAGCGCGCTTATCGTGCCGCGCTCGCCGAGACCAAATTGTCCGATATCGTGGCCACCTATGCGGCGGAAGGCGATCCAAGGTCGCTTGCTGCGAGCTGCGCCTTCGTAGAGCGCCACCAGCGGCCGCAGAAATCCAGTTAACCCCGCAGACCCAAACCCAAGCAGATTTGAAAGGACAAGAAGATGAAACAGAGGCTGCAATTTTTCGCCAAGGCGCCGGAGATCATGAAGGCTGTGTCGGCGCTCAACAAGGCGGTGGACGAATGCGGGCTCGAGGTGAGCCTGCTGCACCTGATCAAGCTCAGGGCATCGCAGATCAATGGCTGCTCCTATTGCGTCGAAATGCACAGCCGCGAGGCGAGGCGCGACGGCGAGACCGAGCAGCGGCTCTATCTGGTTTCAGCCTGGAAGGAATCGCCGCTGTTCTCGGAGCGTGAACGCGCGGCTTTGGCCTGGACGGAAGCCGTCACCCTGATCGCCAACAATGGCGTGCCGGACGAACTTTATGCACGTACGCTGGAGCATTTCTCAGAAGAGGAACTGGTCAAGCTGTCCGTTGCGCTCGGCATGATCAACACCTGGAACCGGCTGTGCATCCCGTTCCAGGCGATTCACCCGATGCCGGCGGCCAAGGCCGCCTGATTGTCCAGTTATGTTGGGAGCGCCGCCGAGAGCGCGCTCCCACTGCCTTTAAACCTTAAAAGGGGTGAGTTTGATGCCTGCCGATTTGCCTTCGACCTTGTTGTTTCTCGCTCGCCTGTTGCTCGGCGGCGCCTTCGTCTTTGCCGGCCTTCGCAACATCCAGAACGCGTCCTTCCTGACCCAGCTGATGGCCGCGCGCGGTGTGCCGCAGGCGCGGTTGGCACTGTGGGCTGGTATCGTGCTTCAGGTCGCCGCCGGTGTGCTGGTCATTGCAGGACTCTGGACGGCGATTGCGGCGGCGGTGCTGCTGGTGTTCCTCATCGTCGCCACGCCGATGTTTCACAATTTCTGGGACCATCAGGGCCCGGACCGTGCGTCCCGCATCAACGGCTTCGTCGGCAATGTCGCCCTGAGCGGTGGCTTTCTGACCCTGATCGCGCAATCCGTTTGACGCCAGTTCTATGCCGACTGCGGCTTCTGGTGCCGACGGCTCGATCATAAAATCGGAACCAATCGAGCCGTTGACGCATTTCACACCTGCATGCCCAGCATCCAGGATGAAATATGAAAATCGCCCATGTCGCGCCGCTTTATGAATCGGTGCCGCCAAGGCTCTATGGCGGAACCGAGCGCATCGTCTCCTATCTAACCGAAGCGCTGGTCGATCTGGGCCATGAGGTGACGCTGTTCGCCAGTGGCGACAGCCGGACTTCCGCGACGCTGGTACCCAGCCGGGAACGTGCGCTGCGCCTTGATCCACGTCCGCTCAAATCCGAAGTCGCGGCACATCTTTCGATGCTTGCCCAGGTGAGGGAACGGGCGTCGGAGTTCGACATCATCCACTTCCACCTCAGCCACTTCCTGCACTTTTCCTTCTTCGAGGATATTGCGGAGCGGACGGTGACGACGCCGCATGGCAGGCTGGATTATGTCGACCTGGCGCCTGCCTATGAGCGTTTCCCGCGCTTTCCCATGATTTCCATTTCGCACAGCCAGAAGGCGGGCCTTGCCAAGGCCAACTGGCTGGCGACGATCCACCACGGACTGCCGACCGGTATATACGAGCCGACTTTCGGGGCGACACCGGAAGAACCCTACCTTGCCTTTCTCGGCCGGTTTTCACGCGACAAGCGCCCGGATCGCGCCATCGAGATCGCCTTGCGGTCGGGGCTCAGGCTGAAGCTCGCGGCAAAGATCGGTGACGACGACCGCGCCTATTTCCGTGAGGTGGTCGAGCCTTTGATCGATGGCGATCGCATCGTCTATGTCGGCGAGATCGAGGAGGACCAGAAGGCGGAATTTCTCGGCAAGGCGGCCGGCCTGCTGTTTCCGATCGACTGGCCGGAGCCGTTCGGGCTTGTCGCCATCGAGGCCATGGCCTGCGGCACCCCGGTGATCGCCTGGAATTGCGGTGCGCTGCCCGAGATCATCGATCAAGGCGTGACCGGTTTTATCGCTGACACAATAGATGGCGCGGTCGCTGCGATGCCTGATTTTCTGCAGCTCGACAGGCGAAAGGTGAGGGCTGTTTTCGAAAAGCGGTTCTCCGCCAGGAGAATGGCCGGCGACTACCTGGCCGCCTATGCTGGCCTGATCGGCATCCCCAGCGCGGCGAAGGCGTCTTGAGCAGCGACGTGCTCCGGCCACGGCAACGAAACAACAGGGATCTTTGACGATGGCCCAACTCGATGAGCGCCAGCTTGATCCCGCGGTTGCGCTTGCATCGCTCGACGCCACCGCCCCTCGCGAGCCGCATCGGTTGTTTGCGCTCAAGCAGGGCGATTGCTTCGCGGTTGCCGACGCCTATGGCGACATACGTGGAGCCGGCGACGGTTTTTTTCGTGACGACACGCGGGTTCTTTCCGAATTCCGGCTGACCGTCGGCGGTAGGCAGACATCGCTGCTCGGCGCCTCGCTCAGCCAGGACAATGTCCTGTTCACCACCAATTTGACCAATCTGCCGATACAGAGCGCCGGTGGACGCGACATCCCGCAGGGAGCTATCCACATCGAACGCGTCAGGCTGCTCTGGCAGGACAGGCTGTTCGAACGCATCACCCTTTCCAATTACAGCCGGGAACATTCGACGATCAGCGTTTCCCTGCACTATTCCGCCGATTTCCGCGATATGTTCGAAGTGCGTGGCTCGACACGGCTGAAGCGCGGGCTGGCCCATGCCGCCGAAACAGACGCGACGTCGGTCCTGCTGCGCTATGATGGGCTCGATGGCCTTGCCCGCCTCTCGGCCATATCGTTCTCGCAGGCGCCGGACCAACTGAGTGCCAACCGTGCCGATTTCCTGATCGCCGTGACCAAGCGCAGCAGGAAGGTGCTCTATGTCGAGGTCGGTCCCGAGGTGGCCGACAAGCCCGACCGCGACCGGTTCCGCGCCGCTGCCGCCCGCGCCCGCTTTGGCATGCGGGCCAAACGTCGCCATGGCGCGACGGTGCGCAGCTCAGGCCGTGTCTTCAACGACTGGGTCGAGCGCGCCCGCGCCGATGTCGCGCTGCTGACCACCGAACTGGCGACCGGCCCCTATCCCTATGCCGGCATTCCCTGGTTCTCGACGGCGTTCGGCCGCGACGGCGTCATCTCGGCGCTGCAGATGCTGTGGCTCAACCCGGGCCTGGCGCGGGGCGTGTTGGCCTTTCTGGCCCAGCATCAGGCGACCGAGACATCGCCGTTCAGCGATTCCCAGCCGGGCAAGATCATGCACGAGACCCGCAAGGGCGAAATGGTGGCGCTGCGGGAGCTTCCCTTCGGCCGCTACTACGGTGGCGTCGATACGACACCGCTCTACATCTATCTTGCTTGTGCCTACGCCGATCGTACCGGTGACATGGCGTTCATCGACGGCCTGTGGCCGTCGCTGTGCGCTGCGGCCGAATGGACGGAGGAGGCGGGCCGGGAAACCGGCTTCGTAACCTACCAGCGAGCGGCCGAGTCCGGCCTTGCCAACCAGGGATGGAAGGATAGTTTCGATTCGGTCTTCCATGCCGACGGCCGCATTCCCAAGGGCCCGATCGCCCTGGTCGAAGTGCAGGGCTACGTCTTTGCCGCCTTCCGCGGGCTGGCCAAGCTTGCCCGCCGCCGTGGCGAGGACGACAAAGCCGATCACTGGGAGGACCGCGCCGAGGCGATGCGGGTGGCGGTGGAACGCGATTTCTGGCTTGACGATCTTGGCTTCTATGCGCTGGCGATCGACGGTGCCGGCGAACCTTGCAAGGTGCGGACCTCGAATGCCGGGCATCTGCTTTTTGTGGGATTGCCTGAGCCAGCGCGGGCCCAGATGGTGGCCGACCAGCTACTTTCCGCCTCCTTCCATTCCGGCTGGGGGCTGAGGACGCTTGCCGACGATGCCGTGTTCTTCAACCCGATGTCGTACCACAATGGCTCGATCTGGCCGCACGACACCGCCATGTGCGGTGCCGGCCTGGCGCATTATGGCGAGCGTGAAAGCGTGGTGCGCCTGATGAGCGGCACATTCGAATCCGCGGTCCATTTCAACATGCGGCTGCCCGAACTGTTCTGCGGTTTTACACGTGCGCCGGGCGAAGCACCCATCGCCTATCCTGTCGCCTGCCTGCCGCAGGCGTGGTCGGCGGGATCCGCCTTCATGCTGATGCAGGCCTGCCTTGGCCTGGAGATCGACGGCTGGGATGGCGAAATCCGCGTCACCCGCCCGAGGCTGCCGATCGGCATCGACACGCTCACGCTTCGTCACCTGGGCGTCGGCGAAAGAGTGGTCGATCTCACCTTCCAGCGCGTCGGCGACCGGGTCGTCGCTTTCCTTGCCGACCGCCATGAAGGGCTGGTGCCGCTCATCGTAAGGACATGATTCGGACAAAATTGGCGGAACCGATCCGAGCTTTGTGCGTTGCAAAAATACAGGTCCGAACGCTGACCACGTGGTCGGCGGACCGTTTCAAATGGGAAACACGAACAAACGGTCGCTGACGGCCGGGGTGAGTTGACGTTCAATGACAAACTACGGTGCGGACCTGCTCTGGGTTCTGATCTTCGCGAGCCTCGGTTTTTCCGCTCTTGCCGTATTCCTCTCCATATCGCGGCACCGTCGCCGCCATCCTGCTGTGGTCGCACATACGGCAGGGGAAGATGTGGCCGCGGAGGCCGCGCGCAAGGTGATACGGGAGTTTGAAAAGAATGGCCAATCGGCCGATGCCGCGCTGGTGACGTGGTCGCCCGAAACATTGCGCAAGATCCTGGCCGACGATTTGCCCGATGCGCAGGTCATCGTGGTGTCCAATCGCGAACCGTACATCCACAATGTGAAGGGCGATGGCGTCGAGTTGCTCGTCCCGGCCAGCGGGCTGGTGTCGGCGCTCGAGCCCATTACCCGCGCCTGCGCAGGCACCTGGATCGCCTATGGCGGCGGAACGGCGGACCGCCTGACCGTCGACGACCACGATCGTGTGCAGGTGCCGCCTGGCAACCCCTCCTACACGTTGCGCCGGGTCTGGCTGACGGAGGAAGAGCATCAGGGTTATTATCTCGGTTTCGCCAATGAGGGCCTTTGGCCGCTTTGCCATATCGCCTTCACCCGGCCGATTTTTCGCGCCTCCGACTGGGCTGCCTATGAAGCCGTCAATCGGAAGTTTGCCGATACGGTGGTTGCCGAAGCGCGCAACGAGCGGCCGATCGTGCTGGTCCAGGACTACCATTTCGCGCTGCTGCCGCGCATGATCCGCGAGCGCTTGCCGGAGGCGATCGTCATCACTTTCTGGCACATCCCGTGGCCAAATTCGGAAGTGTACAGCATCTGCCCATGGCGTGAACGCATCCTCGAAGGGTTGCTCGGCAGCTCGATCATCGGCTTCCACACCCAGTTCCACGCCAACAATTTCACCGAAAGCGTCGATCGCTTCCTGGAAAGCCGCATCGAGCGGGCCGATGCGGCCATCTCCTACGGCGGACGGACCACATTGGTGCACGCCTACCCGATCTCGATAGAATGGCCGGCGGACCTGCTGGCGAAACTTCCCGCTGTCGACGATTGCCGCGCTCGCATGCGCGAGAGGTTCGGCCTTAAAGCGGATGTGAAGCTGGCCGTCGGGGTCGAGCGCCTCGATTATACCAAGGGCATTCTTGATCGGTTTCACGCTTTGAACGAATTGTTCAAGCGAGAGCCTGAGTGGATAGGAAAACTGGTCTTCCTGCAGGTCGCGGCACCCAGCCGCGGCACGCTGCCGGCCTACAAGCTGCTCCATGACGAGTGCCACCGTTATGCTGAGGAGCTCAACCGGCGCTATGGCAGCGAGGGCTACAGGCCGGTGATCATGGTGGCTGAACATCACTCGCAAGAACAGGTCTACGAGATCTATCGGGCCGCCGACATATGCATGGTCACCAGCCTGCATGACGGCATGAACCTCGTCGCAAAGGAATTCGTCGCCGCGCGCGACGACGAGCAGGGCGTTTTGATGCTCAGCACATTCGCCGGCGCCTCGCGCGAATTGCTGGAGGCGCTGATCGTCAACCCTTACGATGCCGCCATGATGAGCGGAGCGCTATTGCAGGCACTGACCATGTCGCCCGAAGAACAGCGCGAGCGCATGCGGCCCATGCGCGAGACGATCCGCAACAACAATGTCTATCGCTGGGCCGGCAGCATGCTTCTGGATGCGGCGCGCTTGCGCAAGCGCGGAGACCTCGATCGGGTAACCGGTGCCGTCGGCGACCCGCCGCCCAGCGTCGACAATGTCGTCTCCATCTTTGAGCGCAGACGGATGGCAATGTCATGAGCGATACGCTGCAGAAGATGATTGGCGAGACCCTGCATGAGCCACAGGCCGTCTTGGAGAAACCGCAGCCTGTGCTGGCCGGCGATTGGGCATTGTTCCTCGACATTGACGGCACGCTGCTGGAACATGCCGAGCACCCGGACGCCGTCTCGGTCAGCGACGAGCTTCGCTCCTTGCTGCAAGGCCTGGACCGCAAGCTGAACGGGGCGTTGGCGTTCATCACGGGCCGGTCCGTTGCGGCTGTCGACCATCTGTTTCAGCCTTTGAAACTGCGCGCCGCCGGGCTGTATGGATTGGAGCACCGGCTTCTGCCGGACGCCGACGTCGAAGTCGCGGACGAGCCGGCGGATATCGCGGCGCTTGCCGACGAGATCGAGGCCGAGCTCGGTCGTGGGGCCTATATCGAGCGCAAAGGGCGGTTGCTGGCCATCCACACGCGCGCCGCCCCGCATCTGCTTCCCCGCGCGACGCAGCTTGTCGAGCAGGCGCTGGCCGGCCTGCCAAAGGGCTACCGGGTGGTTGCCGGCAACGCCGGCGTGGAATTGCTGCCGCTGGAGGCGGCCAAGGGCGCCGCGATCCGGCGTTTCATGGAGATTGCGCCATTCGCAGGTCGCCGCCCGGTCTTCCTGGGCGACGACACGTCGGATGAAAACGGCTTCGAAACCGTCAATGACGCCGGCGGCATATCGATCCGGGTCAAGCCCCCGACGCAAACCACCGCGCGGTACGGGCTGGCCGGCGTCGCCGAGACGCTGGCCTGGCTGAGAGGTCAACTTTAGGTCCAGCCGACGCAACCGTGATTGCGCCTCCTGGAAAGGACAAGGAAAGGAACGGTTTCGATGGGACGCTTTGCACAATTGGTTCGCGAGATCACGCCGAACTGGCTTCACGCTCGCTCCTCCCGCCATGATATCGCCGACGTTTCACCATCCGACGCGGATTTCAGCTGGCAAGAAGCGATCGACAACAAGATGTATGGGGCGGATACGTCCGACTATTCCCATGTGCCGGAAAAGCCTGTTTCGGCGAAACCGGCAGGCGACAGGCCCGCGGACGAGAACGATCGCGTTCCAAAGAAGGCCAATTAAGGGTCCTGTCGGAGCCCGATAGTCGCTGTTCCTATGCCGCAAATCTCAGGCCGCCGTCGCAGGTCAGCACCTGACCGGTCATGAAGCCGTTGGAGACGAGGAAGGCGATTGCGTCGCCCACGTCTTCGGCTTGGCCGACGCGGCCGACCGGAGTCTTGCCGGCATAGTCGGCAAAGATCGTTTGCTTCTGCTCCTCGGCCAGAAAATCCCACCAGGGCGTGTCGATGACGCCTGGCGCCACGACATTGACGCGCAGCGGTTTCAACTCCAGGGCCAGGATCGGCACCACGGTCAACAGCATGCCGTTGATGGCGGCGATACCGGCGACGCCGGGCGTCGCGAGCTGCGCCGAGACCGCCGAGATGAAGGTCACCGATCCGGCCTTGTTCAGCGTCGGCAGGGCCGCCTGCAGGCAGGACAACTGCGGCCGGACTTTTTCCTCCACGCCACTGCCTATGTCGCTCAGGTCAAGTGTCGGGAAGGGGCCAAGGCCCTTGCCGCCGCTGGCCGCCAGCACCAGATGATCAAAAGGACCGAGGCGCTCGAAGAACCGGGTGACCTCATCCGGCTTCGACGCGTCGAAAGCAGCCTTCTCGGCAGCACCGCCAAGGCTCTTCCAAGCGCTCTTCAACTTCTCCTCGTTGCGCCCGGTGATGGTCACCTTCATGCCCGGACCAAGCAGTTTTCGCGCCGTCGCCAGGCCGATGCCGGACGAGCCGCCGATGACGACGGCATGTTGGATTGTCTTGGTCATGAATGCTGTTCCTTCGATGTGGGGGAGGCCGGGCCGATGAGATCGAGGCTCAAGGCTCGCAACTGTTGCCTTGCCTTGGCGTCATAGGCCTGGGCGTCGGCGCGGGATTCCCGCAGGCCGTCGAAATAGAGGCCGCTTTTCCCGTCGAGCGTGGGTGACGTGGCGAGATTGAGGATGGCATCGGCGCCGGTCTCGACCGAGCTCCACGGCGTCACCCCGGCCTGCTGGACCATGGTGGTGTTCATGTAGCTCGCCGGATGCAGCGCGTTGACGGTGACGCCGGTGCCTTTTAGCTGTTCGGCCAAATCGACGGTGAACAGGTTCTGCGCCAGCTTGCTCTGGCAATAAGCGCGCACGCCGTCATAGGCGCGGGTCAGCATGACATCGCTGAAATCTATCGCCTGCTGCCCCGCCGAGGCGACATTGACGATGCGGGCCGGCGTGCTCGCCTTCAGCAATGGCAAAAGCTCACTGGTGAGCAGGAAACCAGCGAGATAATTGACGGCGAAGCGCAGCTCATAGCCGTCGGCGCTGACCTGCCTTTTGGCACCTTGGCCTGCCGTGCCGATGCCGGCATTGTTGATGAGGATGTCGAGCCGGTCCGCCCTGGCGCGCACCGCCTCGGCTAGCCGGCGTACTTCGGCCAGCGACGAGAGGTCGGCGACCAGAAGCTCGGCCTTGCCGCCGGCGGCTTCGATCTCGGTGACAACGGCCTTGCCGCGCGTTGCATCGCGGCCATGCACCAGCACACGGGCGCCCGCAGCGCCGAGCCGTTGCGCGACGATGCGGCCGACGCCATCGGTTGAGCCGGTGATGAGGATTGTCTTGTCTTTGAGTTCCATGTTCAGAGCCTCCGTTCTGTTGCTCTGAACGGAAGATGGGGCAGTTGGCGCGGGCCAAACAGTTCAAACTTTATCCTGGTATCAATACTGCTATAATACGCGCATGGAGTCCCAATCCCCCGCGGCCCCCACACATTCGGCTGAAGACAGCCGCCGGCGCGAACTCGGCGCCTTCCTGCGCTCGCGCCGCGAAAGGCTGACGCCCTCGGCCACAGGCATCGCCACCGGTCTCAGGCGGCGTACGCCGGGACTACGGCGCGAGGAGGTGGCGATGATCGCCGGCGTCGGCACGACCTGGTACACATGGCTGGAGCAGGGGCGGGAGGTCAGGCCCTCGGTCGAGGTGCTGACGGCACTTGCCGAAGCGCTGCGCCTCGACGCCGCCGAAAAACAGCATCTGTTCATCCTTGCCGACCGCCACCCGCCGGAGCGCCGTGCCGTGGCGCCGGAAAAGGTCGATGGTCCCCTGCTGCACATGCTGCAGAGCCTGGTGCTGCAGCCGGCCTATGTCGTCGGGCGGCGCTGGGACGTGCTGGCCTGGAACCCGGCGGCCGTCGCGGTGTTCGACGACTATGGCTTGCTGGAAGGGGATGCCCGCAACATCGTCCACATGGTGTTCACGAGCCCGCACCACCGGCGCCTGCTGGTCGACTGGGAGCAACTGGCGCGCACCGTGCTGGCCTCGTTCCGGGCGGCGAGCGCCCGCTATGTCGGCGATCCGGATTTCGAGCGGCTGATCGAGTTGATGACGCGTTCGAGCCCCGAATTTCGTGCCTGGTGGCCGCAGCGCGACGTCGCGCACCGGTTGTCGGGTGAGAAACATGTCCGGCACCCGAGCGCGGGCGCCATGACCTTCGAGCATATGAGCCTGTCGATCGGCGACGGCTCCGACATGAAGCTGATCGTCTACACGCCGCTCGCCGAGCAGAATTCGATCGCCAAGCTGCAGACATTGCTGGACGCGCTGCCGGCCGAGCGGCGCAGCGCCTGAAGTTGGCTGGCGGCCCCCTCGGCTTCGTCATCCACGGGCGAAGCGGACGCGGAGACCCGAGGATCCATGCCGGGACGTTTGCCGAAGAGTACTACGGAGCAATTTGGACCGTTGCGGCGCGTTGAGGTCGCGGCATGGATTCTAGGGTCTGCGCCGCGTCGCTTTGCTCCTTGCTTCGCCCTAGAATGACGAAATCAATGTGCGTTTTGGCCAATCCCCACCGTCTGGGATAGCCCGACGGCTGCCAAGTTGACCCAAGACGTGCTCTCGCTGTTACCCCTTCGGCTTCAGCCCGTCGAGAAACAGTTGCTCGAGAAATCTTGCCGCATCCTCGAAGCGGCCGTCGCCGCCGCGGTTCGGCCCGAGGACGGCGCGGACCTGGACGTCGAAATCGGCATAATGCTGCGTCGTCGCCCAGATCGAGAAGATCAGGTGCCACGGATCGGTCTTGGCGATCTTGCCGGCGCGCATCCAGCCCTTGATGACGGCGGCCTTCTCGTCGACCAACGTCTTCAACTCGCCGGCCAGGAGCGGCATGATGCGCGGCGCGCCTTGCAGGATCTCGTTGGCGAACAGCCGGCTCTCGCGCGGAAAGTCGCGCGCCATCTCCAGCTTGCGCCTGATGTAGCTGCGCAATTCGGTAAGGGGATCGCCAATGTCGTCGAGTTCGCGCAGCGGCGCCAACCAGGTGTCTAGCAGGCGCTGCATCAGCGTTTCGTGGATGTCCTCCTTGCGGCGGAAATAATAGAGCAGGTTCGGCTTCGACATGCCGGCGGCTTCGGCGATCTGGTCGATGGTCGAGCCGCGAAAGCCGTTGGTGGAGAAGACCTCAAGCGCCGCCTCCAGGATGAGTTCGCGCTTTTCCTGCTGGATGCGGGTGCGGCGAGGGGCGTCCGTGCCGATGGTCACCGTTGCAAGCCCTCGTGTTGCCAAACCTCGCGTTCAAGGTCATCTGGACCAATTCTCTGGACCAGTTTTTCCCTAGCCTGTGGAACGCACTTCAGGTGCCGCATTTCCGCTAGTAATCCTTGACCGCCGACAGGGCGGTGCTAACGTTTGTCCAATCGGTCAAAAATTTGCGTAGCATGAAAGCGCGGCAAAGACCAAGCGTTGGGCGCAGCGAAACAGTTTACAAGGGGAAGTCCTGGTCATGTCCAACCGGCTGAAAGTCACGCCGAACGATCTCAGCGCATTCTGGATGCCGTTCACGGCAAACCGGCAGTTCAAGCAGGCGCCACGCATGATGGTGTCCGCCAAGGACATGCATTACACGACCAGCGACGGCCGCAAGGTGCTCGACGGCACCGCCGGCCTGTGGTGCGTCAATGCCGGCCACTGCCGGCCGAAGATCACCGAGGCGATCCAGCACCAGGCCGCCGAACTCGATTACGCGCCGGCCTTCCAGATGGGCCATCCGATCGTGTTCGAACTGGCCAATCGCCTGGTCGACCTGGCGCCCAAGGGCATGGACCATGTCTTCTTCACCAATTCCGGCTCGGAATCGGTCGAGACGGCGCTCAAGATGGCGATCGCCTATCACCGTGTGAAGGGCGAGGGCTCCCGCACCCGGCTGATTGGCCGCGAGCGCGGCTATCACGGCGTCAATTTCGGCGGCATCTCGGTCGGCGGCATCGTCACCAACCGCAAGATGTTCGGCACGCTGCTCGGCGGCGTCGACCATATGCCGCACACGCATCTGCCGGAAAAGAACGCCTTCACCAAGGGTGTGCCGGAGTATGGCGCGGAACTCGCCAACGAGCTGGAGCGTATCGTCGCCCTGCACGACGCTTCGACCATCGCCGCCGTCATCGTCGAGCCGGTCGCCGGCTCCACCGGCGTCATCCTGCCGCCGAAGGGCTATCTGGAGAAGCTGCGCGAGATCTGCACCAAGCACGGCATCCTGTTGATTTTCGATGAGGTCATCACCGGTTTCGGCCGTCTCGGTACGCCGTTCGCCGCTGATTATTTCGGTGTCACGCCCGATATCATGACCACCGCCAAGGGCGTCTCCAACGGCGTCATCCCGATGGGCGCGGTGTTTGTGAAGAAGGAGATCCACGACGCCTTCATGACCGGCCCCGAGCACATGATCGAGTTCTTCCACGGCTACACCTATTCGGGCAACCCGATCGCCTGCGCGGCCGCACTCGGCACGCTCGACACCTACAAGGAAGAGGGCTTGCTCACCCGTGGCGAGGAGCTGGCGCCGTACTGGGAAGACGCGCTGCATTCGCTGAAGGGCGAGCCGAACGTCATCGATATCAGGAACATCGGCCTGATCGGTGCGATCGAGCTGGCGCCGATCGCCGGCCAGCCGACCAAGCGGGCCTTCTCGGCCTTCGTCAAGGCGTTCGAGCGCGGCGCGCTGATCCGCACCACCGGCGACATCATCGCGCTGTCGCCGCCGCTGATCATCACCAAGGGCCAGATCAACGAATTGATCGACCATGTGCGCGAAGTGCTGAGGTCGATAGATTGACGGACTGGGCGCGGATATCCCTCCCCCTCGAGGGGAGGGTGGCCGCGAAGCGGTCGGGTGGGGTCGGTGCGGCAGCGCGCCGACCTGATCTTTTGCTGCGAGGTCTCTGCTGATGCCCCGTACCCGCGTGAGCTTCGAAATGCGCCAGAAGGCGCGCGCGCTTCGAGTTCACGCGGGTACGGGCGAATCCCTTCTGTGGTATGAACTACGCGAGCTAAAATCGGGTAGCATCAAGTTCCGCCGCCAGTGCCCGATTGGGCCTTATATCGTCGACTTCGCTTGCCTCGGGGTGAAGCTGATCGTCGAGGTCGATGGTGATCTGCACGAACACGAGAAGGGCAAGCGGCACGATGCCGTTCGCGATGCTTATTTGCGCTCACTCGGGTTTGACGTCTTCCGCGTTGACGAGCCCGATGTCATAAACAGCGCGTGGCACGTCGCGCAGGTGGTCAAGGGGAAGGTTGAGTATATGTCAGCCGACCCCACCCGACCGCTTCGCGGCCACCCTC
>NZ_RZQL01000420.1 GCF_003997935.1 Mesorhizobium sp. M7A.F.Ca.US.006.01.1.1 | reverse complement strand
CGCGAAGATCTGGACCCAGGGCGACAACTCGTCCGGCATCTTCGCGCAATCGGTCGGCGGCGGCGGCGGCTCCGGCGGCTTCGCCGGCAGTCTCGGCATCGGGCTGGGCGGCGGCGGATTGGGCGTCAGCGTCGGCGGCAGCGGCGGAGCAGCGTCGAATGCCGGCACGGTCGCTGTCACCAGCTACAACAACATCCTGACCAACGGAAAAGACTCCTTTGGCATCCTGGCGCAATCGGTCGGTGGCGGCGGCGGCAATGGCGGCTTCGCCATCGCGCTCTCGGGCAGCAAGGATCTTGCCGGCAGCGTCGGTGTCGGCGGTTCGGGAACCAGCGGCGGCGACGCCAACATCGTCACCGTCGACAGCCACGGCAATATCGAGACCGATGGCGATGGCTCGCATGCAATCTTCGTGCAATCGGTCGGCGGTGGCGGCGGCAATGGCGGCTTCGCGGTCTCCGGCAGCCTGGGCGGCACGGGCAGCCTGTCGGTGGCTCTCGGCGGTGGTGGCGGCGCCGGCGGCGATGCGAAATCGGTTACCGTCACCAGCACCGGCAATCTGCGCACCGAAGGCGGCAAGGCCGACGGCATCCTGGCGCAGTCGGTGGGCGGCGGCGGCGGCAATGGCGGCTTCACGGGCGCGCTTGCCATCGTCGGCGATGGCGGCGCGATCGGCGTTGGCGTCGGTGGTACTGGCGGCGGTGGCGGCGATGGCGATGTCGTCACGGCCACATCGATCGGCAACATTGTCACCATCAAAGCCAATTCGAACGGCATCCTGGCGCAGTCTGTCGGCGGCGGCGGCGGCGTGGTGACGGCGGGCACCGACGGCATCATCGAAGCCGTCAATGGCGGCAGCGGCAACGGCGGCAAGGTCACCATCAACAGCAATGTCGCCATGGTGATCACCGGCGACAATTCGGTCGGTGTGTTCGGCCAGAGCATCGGCGGCGGCGGCGGCGTTGGCGGCCATGTCGGCAATTTTCTCGGCCTCGAACAGGCCAGCGTGATGCCGACCCCGCAGGGCTTCTCGGGCTCTGCCGGGGGCAGTGGCACGGGCGGCGGCATCGAGTTCACGCAAACGGCGGACCTTGACGTGACCGGCAAGAATTCCTTCGCGCTGATGGAACAGAGCGCCGGCGGCACCAGCAATGGCGACATCAAGGTCACGATCGCCACCGGCGTGAAGATCACCGGTGGCTCCGGTGCGGGTGCCGGCGTCAACTTCAAGGACGGCAACAACAATCTGCTGACCAATAACGGTCTCGTCCGTTCGGTGCTGCTGATCGATGGCTACGCCATGCGCGGCGGCGACGGCAACGACACTTTCGACAATTACTTCGCTACGGTCGGATCGGTCGGGCTCGGCGGCGGTCTCAACACTTTCAACAACAAGGCCACGGCCCTTTACCTGATGGGCGACACGGTCGATCTCGGCCTGACCGGCCAGCTCAACAATGACGGCCTGGCGGCACCCGGCGGGCTCGACCGCGTGATGACCACCGAGGTCAATGGCAGCTGGTCGCAAGCGGCCACCGGCGTCTATCTGCTCGACCTCGATCTCGACCCCGAGGCCGATCGCATCGATGTGACGGGGACGGCTGACGTCAACGGCTTCGTCAACATCAACATCATGGAGCCGGGTGCGGCCTCGCCGGGCAACGAGAACTACATCATCCTGCATGCGCTTGGCGGCGTGACCGACAAGGGTTTGAAGCTGAACTCCATACCGAGCGCGGTGGCGCAGTATTCGCTGAAATATCCCAATCCCGAGGATGTCGTCCTCAATGTCGACATCAATTTCGCCCGCGCCGGCCTGACCGAGAACCAGACGGCGGTGGGTTCGGCGATCAACGCGATCCAGACCGATCTGACGTCGCCGAACTTCACCAAGATCGCCAGTGCGATCTTCTACATTCCGACGCTCGACCAGTTGGGTGCTGTCTACGACACCATCTCGGGCGAGGGCGTCAGCGGCTTCCAGCAGCCGGAGTTTGACGCCAACAGCACCTTCCAGGCGGCCATGAACCGACAGTCGGACGCCTGGCGTATGGGCATGGCCACGGATCCGATGATCCAGTCCGTTGCGGTGCCGGAGACTGCCTACGCGGAACCGCCGGGCAAAGCCAATCCATTCGACGACATGGTGAAGGCTCCCGATGAGCGGCGCTGGAATTACTGGGCCACGGCCGGTGGCAATTCGGGTGTGGTTTCCGGCGACCCGGTCGTCGGCAGCGCCGGTCTTGGCTACAAATCCGGCAATTTTGCCGCCGGCCTCGACTCGCAGGGCGATCCCGACATCCTGATGGGCTTCGCGCTCGGCGGCGTGGCGTCTTCGTTTGCCGTGCCGGATCGTGAAACCTCCGGCAACATCGTCGGCGGCCATGCCGGCGCCTATGGCGCGCGCAAATGGGGCCAGTTCTACATCAACGGCTCGCTGGCGATGGACCTCTACTCCAACACGACCGACCGCTTTACTTCGGTTCCGGGTGCGCCCGATCCGCTCAATCCGGTGCCGGCCATATCGAGGGAGCACTGGACCGGCGATTTCATGAGCGCCGGCTTCGGCACCACGCTTGAGGCCGGCTGGCGGCAGCCGGTGGGCTCAGGCGCCATCACACCCTTTGCCGGGTTGCAATTCTCGGCGCTGTCGATGCAGGGGTTCTCGGAAGAATCAGCTGACGGCGGTGCATTGGGACTGGATTTCGAGCATCGCACCATCATCTCGCTGCCGGTCTCGCTCGGTCTTCAACTCGACACCTCGGTCGCTGTCGGCGAGACCGCGACGCTGCAGGCCTGGGGCCGCGCGGCCTGGCTGCATGAGTTCAGGCCGGACCGCTCTGTCGAACCGACCTTCCAGGCAGCACCGGGCTATGCCTTCGTGGTGCAGGGTGCCGCGGCGGCGCAGGACGCCGTCGCCGTCAACGCCGGCGTCAAGCTGAACTGGAGCAGCAACACATCGGTGTTCGCCACCTTCGACGGCAAGTTCGCCGACCGGGTACAGACCTACGGCGGCAATGTCGGGTTCCGGGTGAACTGGTAGGGCAGGATCGCTGGCCGGCACGGTGCCGGGGGCCTGTCGCAAGCGGACGCGCCCGCTCTCGCGGTTCTCCAGCCGGTGCTGGCCTCGCGCATTTGCCAAAATGCGCGCCTGCGCGTTGGTCAGCCAGCGTAACACTTTTTTTGAAGCCAATGGACCACTGCTCAAAAATGCAACGAACTTTTTAGCCATTCGTTCATTTATGCGTGCTTTCTAATTTAAGCCATGGTCTTGAGTAGCTTCACCCGTGTTCGGCTTGTAATGGACGCCATGCGCCGGAGCACGGGCGCAAATGTCGCC
>NZ_RZQL01000419.1 GCF_003997935.1 Mesorhizobium sp. M7A.F.Ca.US.006.01.1.1 | reverse complement strand
CCGTCGGCGTCCGCGATTTCGGCGACAAGCGCATCGAGCTCGGCCTGGCGGCGGGCGGCGACGATGACCTTGGCGCCTTCCTCGGCAAAGAGTTTTGCCGTGGCGCGGCCGATGCCGGAACTGGCGCCGGTGACGATGGCGACCTTGTTTGCGAGTGCGAACATTTTTGCATCCTTTCTTCGCGCCGGCTTAAGCGGCAGTTGGGATGCTTGGTCGCAGATCGAGGCAAAGCGAGCCACCCGATACGTGCGAAGATGCTGGAAAGCGCCGACGTGCCGGATGCGTCTTTTTCACCACGGCGCAAAACGGCAAGCGCCGTCGCAAACAGCGCAAGGGTGGAAGCGCTGTTTCGCTAGTGATACACCTCGCGCGCCGGGACCGAATGAATGCCCGGCCGCTATTCGCGAGACCTTTTGGCGAGAGGCTGGGACGTTGAAGAAATATTCGGTATTCGCCATCGCCCGCGAGGCCATGCGCGGCCACAAGGGCTGGGAGGAACAATGGTCCTCGCCTGAGCCGAAGAAGGAATACGACGTCATCATCGTCGGCGCCGGCGGCCACGGCCTGGCCACCGCCTATTACCTCGCCACGGTGCACGGCATCACCAATGTCGCTGTGCTCGAAAAGGGCTGGCTCGGCGGCGGCAACACCGGCCGCAACACCACCATCATCCGTTCCAACTATCTCTATGACGAGAGCGCCGGCATCTACGACCATGCGCTGAAGCTGTGGGACGGGCTCAGCCAGGAGCTCAACTACAACGTCATGTATTCGGCCCGCGGCGTCATGATGCTCGCCCACAATGTGCACGACGTGCAGGTGCTGAAGCGCCACGTCCACGCCAACCGGCTGAACGGCATCGACAATGAATGGCTGACGCCGGAGCAGGCGAAGGAATTCTGCCCGCCGCTCAACACCTCCAAGGACGCGCGCTATCCGGTCGTCGGTGCGGCGCTGCAGCGGCGAGGCGGTACGGCGCGCCACGATGCGGTGGCCTGGGGCTATGCGCGCGGCGCCTCGGCGCGTGGCGTCCACATCATCCAGAATTGCGAGGTCACCGGCGTCAAGCGGGCGGCCAATGGCGCGGTCATGGGCGTCGACACGACGCGCGGCTTCATCGGCGCCAAGAAAGTCGGCGTCGTTGCCGCCGGCCATTCCTCCGTCATCATGAACATGGCCGGCGTGCGCATGCCGCTGGAAAGCTATCCGCTGCAGGCGCTGGTGTCGGAACCGGTCAAGCCGGTGGTGCCCTGCGTGGTGATGTCGAACACGGTGCACGCCTATATCTCGCAGTCCGACAAGGGCGAGCTGGTGATCGGCGCCGGCACCGACCAGTATGTCTCCTATTCGCAGACCGGCGGCCTGCATATATTGCAGCATACACTCGACGCCATCTGCGAGATGTTCCCGATCTTCACGCGCATGAAGATGCTGCGCTCGTGGGGCGGCATCGTCGACGTCACGCCCGACCGCTCGCCGATCCTGGCCAAGACGCCGGTGCCTGGCCTCTATGTCAATTGCGGCTGGGGCACGGGCGGCTTCAAGGCGACGCCGGGCTCGGGCCATGTCTTTGCCCACACCATCGCCAAAGACGATCCGCATCCGATCAACGCGCCCTTCACCATCGAGCGCTTCCGCACCGGCCGGCTCATCGACGAGGCGGCAGCGGCGGCGGTGGCGCACTGATGATGGCGCAGATGGCTGTCGCGATGCCGCTGATGCTGGCGGGGGAACAAGTGCTGGCGGGGGAACGGGGGATGTTCCATTTTCCGTCGGCGGACGAAGTGCGCACGCAGCCGATCAGCCGCACCGGCAACGAAACCGTTTGGCCGTTTTCGGTCGACGACGGCACGCTGGCCTGCGTCTGGAGCGGTGGCCAGAGGGTGGTTGTTTTCTTCGAAAACAGGCCTTCCGATTTAGACGAGGACGAGACATTCCAGCCGCGTGAAGTCATCGTCACCACCGATCCGATGCAGCTCACTCTCGGCAACATGGCGTCCCGCGATCTGTTCCGTCCCGCTGCAAGCGTGGAAGAACGCATCCGGCTCGTCGCTCCGTTCGCGACCCTGGGACAGAAGCTTTGCGATCAACCGGCGGGCGCCCGCGTCGGCCACGGCGAATTGTAGGAACGAACCAAATGCTTCTCATCCGCTGCCCCTATTGCGAGGAAGAGCGTCCGGAACTCGAGTTTCGCAACGCCGGCGAGGCGCATATTGCGCGCTCGGCCAATATGGCCGGCGAGAGCGACGACGATTTCGAAAAGTTCTTCTTCATCCGCTCCAACCCCAAGGGCATCATTTATGAGCGGTGGCGGCACATGCATGGCTGCGCGCGCTTCTTCAATGCCGTACGCGACACCGTCACCGACAAGTTCGTCATCACCTACAAGGCGGGCGAGCCCAAACCCTCCAAGCTGCCGGGAGTTGGCAAATGAGCGGCGCGTTCCGCATTCCAGGAGCCGGCCGCTTCAAACAGGCGAAGACCGCGCGCTTCAGCTTCGATGGCCAGTCCTACGCAGGCATCGAAGGCGATACGCTGGCCTCGGCGCTGCTCGCCAATGGCGTCCATCTCGTCGGCCGCTCGTTCAAGTACCACCGTCCGCGCGGCATCCTTTCGGCGGGTGCGGAAGAGCCCAACGCCCTGGTCGAGATCAAACGCGACGCGGCACGCAAGACGCCGAACGTGCGGGCCACGGTGCAGGAGCTCTATGACGGGCTCGACGCGCAGTCGCAGAACCGCTGGCCGTCGCTGTCCTTCGACGTTGGTGCTGTCAACGACATCGCGTCGCCGATGTTTTCGGCCGGCTTCTACTACAAGACCTTCATGTGGCCGAAGGCGGCGTGGAAGAGCCTGTACGAGCCCAAGATCCGCGCCGCGGCCGGACTTGGCGTTTCCCCGGACCAGCCGGATCCCGACCATTATTCGTCGCGCTACGCGCATTGCGACGTGCTGGTGCTGGGTGGCGGTGCGGCGGGCATCGCGGCGGCATTGGCAGCGGCGGAGACCGGCGTGCGCGTCATCCTCGCCGACGAGCAGGCCGAGTTCGGCGGCAGCCTGCGTTTCGAGAGCGGCGCGAAAATCGACGGCCAGGACGGTTTTGCCTGGGCGCAAGCTGCGGTGGCGAAACTCACCGCGATGGACAATGTCCGCGTGCTCCCGCGCACGACGGCGTTCGGCTATTACGCGCAGAATTTCATCGGGCTGGTCGAGCGTGTCAGCGATCATCTGAAGGCTCCCGGCCACGATCTGGCGCGCGAGCGGCTGTGGCAGGTCAGGGCCAAGCGCGTGGTGCTGGCCTCGGGCGCGATCGAGCGGCACATGGTGTTTGCCGACAACGACCGGCCGGGCATCATGCTGGCGGGTGCCGCGCGCACCCATTTCCATCACCCTTGCCAGCCCGCTGGGAGGGAA
>NZ_RZQL01000418.1 GCF_003997935.1 Mesorhizobium sp. M7A.F.Ca.US.006.01.1.1 | reverse complement strand
AAATGGCGGTTTTTTGTACTCGGCGACGCTGCCGACCAACCGCATTGTCTGGTCGCCTCGATCCACGACGAGCGCGGCTACGCCAAGATACGCGCCGCGCTTGCCAACAGTTATGATCTCGGCGCGAACCGGCCGGACATTCAGGTGGTGGATGTCGATCTGCTCGGCGACCGCCATTTGCGGCTGCAGCACAAGGTCAATGACGGCATCCTTCTCGAGGATGCCAGCCGCGACGCCACGCTTCGTCACATCCGCAGGCTTTGGGGTTATGAAGTCAGCCTGGCGGCCGTGGATGCCGAGACCGGCGCGACGATCCACGAACGCTCGACGAGCCAGATCGCGAGATGACATACCCTGGTCTCCCGGCGCGCATCAGGCGTCGCCGGCCGGCCTGATCCTCAGCCTTGCGATCCGGTTCTTGTCGCGCTTCATGACGATAAAGCGCTTGCCGTGGAACGTAAAAGCCTGCTTCTCCTCGGGGATCGACTGCGTCTCGTGGATGACGAGGCCGGCAATGGTGGTGGCCTCCTCATCCGGCAGGTTCCAGTCGAGAGCCCGGTTGAGGTCACGGATTGGCACCGTACCGTCGACGACGACGGAGCCGTCGGCCTCCTGCTTGACGCCCTGTATGTCGACATCATGCTCGTCGGCGATCTCGCCGACGATCTCCTCGATAATGTCCTCCAGCGTCACAAGCCCTTCGACCTCGCCATATTCGTCGACCACGACGGCGAAATGCGCCTTGCGGCGAAGGAAGGCGTTGAGCTGTTCCTGCAAGGTCGTGGTGTCGGGCACGAACCAGGGTTTCGAGGCGATCTTCATCACGTCGATCCGGGAGAAATCATTGCCGACTTCGTTCAAGGCGCGCAGCAGATCCTTTGCATGCAGCACGCCGACGATGTTGTCGAGCGAGCCTTTCCACAGCGGCATGCGGGTGTGCGGGCTTTGCAAGATCTCGCGCACCACCGCTTCCGGCGCATTGTCGGCATTGACCGAGCGCATGTTGGTGCGGTGGACCATGATGTCGGACACTTCGAGCTCGGCGAGATCGAACAGGCCGCCGACGCGGTCGCGATCCTCGCGCACCACCTGGCCGTCGCGGCGGAAATCGTCGACCGCGCCGCGCAATTCGTCCTGGCTGGAACGCTGCGGCTCGATGCGCGAAAGCTCGTATCCGAACATGGCAAGCAGGCGCGTGCGCACGGCAACGAGCAGCACGATGAGGATGGCAAGGACGGCGACGACGATCCAGCCGGGCTCGTTGGTCATCTCGGCCGCATCTTCTGCTGGTCCGGATGGTTTTCTGTCAGAAACGACAGCACTTCCGAGGCCGGCACGTCCTTGGCGATGAAAGCCTGGCCGACGCCGCGCGTCAGGATGAAGGTCAGCGCGCCGCGTGATACCTTCTTGTCCTGGGTGATGAAGGCAAGCAGCGCCTCGGCGTCGGGCAATTCGCCCGGGATGTCGGCTATCCGCCAGGGCAGGCCGACGGCGCGCAGATGCGCCTCGACGCGCGCAGCGTCGTCAGGGCTTGCCAGATTGAGCCGTGACGAGAACCGGTAGGCCAGCGCCATGCCGATGGCGACGCCCTCACCATGAACGAGACGGCTACCGTCATACTGGGTGGCGGCTTCCAGCGCGTGGCCGAATGTGTGGCCGAGATTGAGCAGCGCACGGTCACCGGTCTCGAATTCATCGCGCGCAACCATTTCGGCCTTGGCACGGCAGGCTTTGGCAATCGCCTGCGCCCTCTCCGGCCCGCTGGCAAACACCTTCACCCAATTCTCTTCCAGCCAGGCGAAAAATTCCGGCCGGTCGATGAGCCCGTATTTGGCAAGCTCGGCATAGCCGGCGCGGAATTCGCGGATCGGCAGCGTGTCGAGCACCCCGGTGTCGGCCAGCACCAGTTTCGGCTGATGGAAGACGCCGACAAGGTTCTTGCCGCGTGGGCTGTTGATGCCGGTCTTGCCGCCGACCGAGGAATCGACCTGCGCCAGCAGCGAGGTCGGGATCTGCACGAAATTCATCCCGCGCCGCACGATGCCGGCGGCAAAGCCGGCAAGGTCGCCGATGACGCCGCCGCCGAAGGCGATGACGATGTCGCCGCGCTCCAGTTTCGCAGCCAGCACACCGTCGACCACCTCTTCGAGACGGGCAAAACTCTTGGTCTTCTCGCCGGGCTGCACCGTGATCACGGCGGGCTGGATGCCGCCCGTTTCGAGGCTGGCCTTGAGCGCATCGAGATGCGCTGCCGCGACATTGGCGTCGGTGACGACCGCGGCGCGTGTGCCCGGCAGCCGGCGCGCAATCTCCGCACCCGCGCGGGCCAACAACCCCGAGCCGATCAGAATGTCATAGGTCCGGTCGCCAAGGCCGACTTCGACGACAACAGGTGTATCGATGCTCACTGTTCCACCTCGCCCGTCGCGGCCGCCTCATCGATGCCGAAATGCCGGCACAGCGCGTCCACCACCTCGGTCGCGATGACCTCCTTGCGGTCGTCGCGGGTCGGCACCGTGACGTCCGATGTCGCGTAGACCGGATAGCGCTCGCCCATCAGCCGCTCCAGCACGGCGCGCGGGTCGGCGCTTTTCAGGAGCGGCCGGTTCTGCTTCTTGGAGACGCGGTCCATCAGAAGGTCGAGTTCTGCCTTCAGCCACACCGACACGCCGTGCGCTGCAATCGCCTCGCGGGTCTGCGCGTTCATGAAGGCGCCGCCGCCCGTCGACAGCACCTGCGGGCCGTTTTCCAGCACGCGCAGGATGACGCGCTGCTCCAGCGCCCTGAATTCGGTCTCGCCATAGCGCTCGAACAGTTCCGGAACGGTCATGCGCGAGACGCTTTCGATCTCCTGGTCGCTGTCGATGAAGGGCAGCGCCAGCATGGTTGCCACCTTGCGGCCGATCGCCGTCTTGCCTGCACCCATCAATCCGACGAAGACGACGGAACGGCTGCCCAGCCTGCCAAGTAACGCGGCGTGGGTCTCGTCTGGAGGATTTGCTGGCAGCGCGTTCATCGGATGTTTCGAAGGCCCTCTTTGCCGGCGTATCGACATGAAAAGCCCGTTTGCGTCAAGCGTGGCAAGTGCCTTGAACCCGATATGGACCGGCAGGGTCTGCATCAGAAGTTGCTAACAGGCCTCCGCTTCTTCCTTGAATTGGCCGGATTGGCGTCCCATAAGGGGACAGGGTTTGGAAACGCAGAACAAGAAGACGGGCGAAAATTGATGCCGACACTGTTTCGCTTTGTCGTGGTAGCAGCGATTCTGGCTGGCATTGCCTATGGTACGATGTTCGCACTGGTGATGTTCGTCGAGCCAAAGAAGGGGGAAATGAGCGTGCGCATCCCCCCGGAAAAGCTCAATCCCAAAAAAAGCTGAATGACAAGAAAAGCTGAATGAACAGCGCCGCCCGCATCGAAGCCTTTCTGGAAATGATGAG
>NZ_RZQL01000417.1 GCF_003997935.1 Mesorhizobium sp. M7A.F.Ca.US.006.01.1.1 | reverse complement strand
AGGATCAGCGGCGGGCGTCGAAAGCGGTCCTCGCAGGCAAAAGCGGTCCCGAACGCTTAAGCAGAACTGCTGGCGTGGGTGTTAGCCCTGCGCCAGCAGATAACAGTGGACCTGAATCGCCTCAGTTGGTGACGACAATGCGCGTGTTGCCGAAACCCACTTCCCGCACCATCGAATAGAACGTGGCGGCATTGGCCGTGTGCAGCCTCACGCAGCCATGCGACGCCGGGCGGCCGAGCTGCCTGACGGCGCCGGTTCCATGGATGGCATAGCCGCCATGGAAGAACACCGAATAGGGCATCGGCGACATATGGTATTTGCGCGAATACCACATCCTGGCCGTGCGCTGCGGCCGATAGGTGCCGCGCGGCGTGAAATAGCCGGTGCGGGCCGTGGAGACACTCCACCGGTAAACCGACGCGCCATATCTGACGGTCATCGTCTGCGACGACACGTCTATATTTGCAACGAGGCTGGCTGCCCAGCCCTGCCCCGAAGCACCGAACAGCATCGCAACAAACATGGCTGCCGTGAGAACTGTCTTTTTCATGCGATCAAACCCCTTTGATTGCCCCTAACCTGCCTGCCCTCTAATTGTTTTTCATCTTTTTAATGGCAGATGCACGGGCTAACACACACACCTTGACCAATTCGCCAATCCAAAGCAGCGAATTTGAACGATTTCGCGCAATAGTTGCCGTAACGACACGCCGCATCGGTTTGATCGCCGGCGGGCTTGCAAAACCGCCGAGATCGCTGCTCAACTCCGCGCATGAACCAGCGACTCCTCCAGGCAATCGATGACAGGCGCGACGACATCGTCGCTCTGACCGCCGAGCTGATCCGTTTTCCGACCATCAATCCACCCGGCGAGGCCTACCGGCCATGCGCCGAATATCTCGGCGCGCGGCTGAAGAAGAGCGGTTTCGAGACCGAGTTCATCCGCGCCGAAGGCACGCCCGGCGACACCGATCGCTACCCGCGCGTCAATGTCGTTGCCCGCTTCGACGGAAGATCATCAGGCGCCTGCGTCCACTTCAATTCGCATATCGACGTTGTCGAAGCCGGCGATGGCTGGACCGTCGATCCCTTTGCCGGCATCGTCAGGGATGGCAGGGTCTATGGCCGCGGCGCCTGCGACATGAAGGGCGGTCTTGCCGCCTCGATCATCGCAGCCGAGGCCTTCATGGAAGTCTTCCCCGATTTTCCCGGCGCCATCGAAATATCCGGCACCGTCGACGAGGAGTCCGGCGGCTTCGGCGGCGTCGCCCATTTGGCCAGGCTCGGCTATTTCTCCAAACCCAGGGTCGACCATGTCATCATTCCCGAGCCGCTGAACAAGGACCGCATCTGTCTCGGTCATCGTGGCGTCTGGTGGGCGGAGATCGAGACCAAGGGCGAGATCGCGCACGGCTCGATGCCGTTTCTCGGCGACAATGCGGTGCGCCATATGGGCGCCGTGCTGCGGGCTTTCGAGGACGAGCTGTTCCCTGCGCTCGACCGCAAGATGACGCGCATGCCGGTTGTGCCAGAAGGAGCAAAACGCTCGACCATGAACATCAATTCGATCCATGGCGGCCAGACCGAGGATTTCCGGCCCGGCCTGCCCTCGCCCAACGTGCCCGACTCCTGCCGGATGACCATCGACCGCCGTTTCCTGCTCGAGGAAGATCTCGAAACCGTCAAAGGCGAAGTGACCGGCATTCTCGACCGGTTGAAGCGCGAGCGGACAAAATTCGACTACGAAATACGCGACTTGATGGAAGTGCTGCCCCTGATGACCGAGCGCGACGCGCCGGTGGTCAAGGCGGTTGCGCAAGGCATCATGGCGATCTTCGACCGCGAACCCGACTACGTCATATCGCCGGGCACCTACGACCAGAAGCACATAGCCCGCATCGGCCATATCTATGATTGCATCGCCTATGGGCCGGGCATTCTCGACCTCGCCCATCGGCCGGATGAATGGGTCGGCATATCGGACATGGTGGAATCGGCCAAGGTGATGGCGATCGGGCTCAACGTGCTGCTGCGCGGCACAGCCACGGGATAAGGTGCGCACCGCGACAAGCTTCGACCTGCCGATGCGGCCGCCAGGACAAAAACATTCCCGGCCACGCCAACGGGCAGAACGAAACGCAATTTACTCCGTGGCGAAATCACGCTTCTATCGTCCCGGTTCGAGCACGTGTCTGAACGCATGGGGAGTTGCACGATGAAATTGTGGAAAACCATTCTGGCGGCCGCGGTGCTGTCGCTGGCCGCCGGCACCTCTGCGTTTGCCGCGCGAACCGACCTGGTCATCGGCATTCCGCTCGAACCTCCGCATCTCGATCCGACCGCCGGGGCCGCTGCTGCGATCGACGAAGTGCTCTACGCCAATGTGTTCGAGGGCCTGACCCGCATCGGGCCGAATGGCGAGGTGCTGCCCGATCTGGCTGAAAGCTGGACCATTTCCGATGACGGCAAGGTCTACACTTTCAAGCTGCACACCGGCGTGAAATTCCACGACGGTACCGACTTCGATGCCAGCGACGTGAAATTCTCGCTCGACCGGGCGCGAGCCGACAACTCCGTGAACGCGCAAAAGGGCCTGTTCGCAGCCATCGACAAGGTCGACGTCGTCGATCCGGCGACCGTCAAGGTCACGCTGAAGAACCCGCAGGGCTCGTTCCTCTACAATATGGGCTGGGGCGACGCGGTGATCGTGGCGCCCGAATCTGCCGACACCAACAAGGAGAAACCGATCGGCACCGGCCCGTTCAAGTTCCAGAGCTGGGCCAAGGGATCGTCGATCACGCTGGTCAAATCGGACAATTACTGGGGCACACCAGCGTCCCTCGACAAGGCCGAGTTTCGCATCGTGCCGGATGCCGCGGCCTATGTGCCGGCGCTGCTCTCGGGCGACATCCAGGCTTTCCCGTTCTTCGATGCCGACAGCGTCGCCCAGGTCAAGGACGACCCGCGCTTCAAGGTTGTGATTGGCGCGACCGAGGGTGAGACCATCCTGTCGATCAACAACAAGAAGCCGCCCTTCGACAAGCTGCAGGTGAGGCAGGCGATCTCCTACGCGCTCAACCGCAAGGCGATCATCGACGGCGCCTCGGCCGGCCTCGGCCAGCCGATCGGCTCGCATATGTCGCCGGCCAACAAGGACTATGTCGACCTCACCGGCCGCTACCCGAATGATGTCGCCAAGGCCAAGGAATTGCTGAAAGAGGCAGGCCTCGAGAACGGCTTCAAGGCGACGCTGAAACTGCCGCCGCCCACCTATGCCCGTCTCGGCGGAGAGATCATCGCTTCGCAGCTTCGCGACGTCGGCATCGATCTGGAAATCATTCCGGTCGAATGGGCACAGTGGCTGGACCAGGTGTTCACCAAGAAGGATTACGACCTGACGATCGTCTCCCACACCGAGCCCAACGACATCGATATCTATTCGCGCAAAGATTATTACTT
>NZ_RZQL01000416.1 GCF_003997935.1 Mesorhizobium sp. M7A.F.Ca.US.006.01.1.1 | reverse complement strand
GTCTATTCAGTCTAGCCCGTCTCCGCAGCCGGCACTCCGTCTGGCGCCCTGGGCCGCGATGTTCGCAGCCACCTTTCTGCTGGCCGCCTGTTCGCAGGAGAGTAGCGCCCCCGCCGGTATGGGCGCGCCCGGCAAACCGGAAGTCGGCGTCGTCACCTTGCATCCGCAATCGGTGGCGATTACCGCCGAACTGTCGGGACGCACGGCGGCCTCGCTGGTTGCCGAGGTGCGTCCGCAAGTGAACGGCATCATCCAGCAGCGCCTGTTCAAGGAGGGCAGCGAGGTGGCGGCTGGACAGCCGCTCTACCTCATCGATCCAGCGAGCTACAAGGCGTCCTATGACAGCGCGGTCGCCGCCCAGCAGAAGGCGCAAGCGGCGGTGCCCACCGCACAGGCCAAGTTCGACCGTTATGCCGGCCTGTTGAAGCAGAACGTTGTTTCCAAACAGGATTATGACGATGCCGCCGCCACGCTGGCACAGGCGCAAGCCGATGTCGCCTCGGCCAAGGCCAGCGCCGAGACGGCGCGCATCAGCCTCGACCGCACCTCGATCACGGCGCCGATCGCCGGCCGCATCGACAAGTCCACGCTGACGCCCGGCGCGTTGGTCACCGCCAACCAGGATACAGTGCTGACCACCATCCGTGCGCTCGATCCGATCAATGTCGACGTCACGCAGTCGAGCACCAATCTGCTCAATCTGCGCCAGGCCATCTCGGAAGGGCGGCTGAAGTTCAGCGGTCCTAATGTCAGCGTCAAGCTGAAGCTCGAGAACGGCACCATCTACACGCAGACCGGCAAGCTGGAATTCGCCGGCGCCAATGTCGACCAGACCACCGGCACCTTCGCGCTCAGGGCCGAATTCCCCAATCCCGACCGCCTGCTTTTGCCCGGCATGTATGTGCGGGCGCTGGTCGAGGAGGGCGTCGCCCAGAACAGTTTCCTGGTGCCGCAGCGCGCCGTTAGCCGCAACACCAAGGGCGAGGCCACCGCCATGGTCATCAATGCGCAGGGCAAGGTCGAGACGCGCGTGCTCGCGGTACGCAACAGCGTCGGCAACAACTGGCTGGTGGATTCGGGTGTCGGCGACGGCGACCGTGTCATCGTCGAGGGCATGCAGCTGGTGCGTCCCGGCGGCGACGCGACGGGCGTCGAAGTGACGATCGACGAGACGACCGGCGAGGTCAAGGACCGCGGGCAGGGCACGTCCGCCGCGCCGGCCGCGTCCAATGCAGCGAAACCGGCGCCTGCCGCCGCGACCGGGAACTGAGCAATGTCCGTATTCTTCATCAACCGGCCGATCTTCGCCTGGGTGATCGCCATCGTGATCATGCTGGGTGGACTGCTCGCGCTCACCTCGCTGCCGATCTCGCAATATCCGCAGATCGCGCCGACGACAGTCAACATCAGCGCCACATATCCGGGCGCCGATGCATCGACGGTGGAAAACTCGGTGACCAAGGTCATCGAGCAAGGCATGACCGGCATCGACAATCTCGACTATATGACGGCGACGTCGACCTCGACCGGTTCGGCCTCGATCACGCTGACCTTCACCACGGCAGCCGATCCCGACACCGCCCAGGTGCAGACGCAGAACAAGCTGCAGCTGGTGCAGTCGCAGCTGCCGCAGGTGGTGCAGAGCAACGGCATCACCGTTTCCAAATCCTCGACCGGCTTCTTGATGGTCATCGGCTTCGTCTCGACCGACGCCAAGATGAACTCGACCGATCTCGCCGACTATGTCGATGCCACCGTCAACGACACGCTGAAGCGCGTCGAGGGTGTCGGCTCGACGCAGCTGTTCGGCTCCGGCTATGCCATGCGCATCTGGCTCGACCCCGACAAGCTCGCCAAATACGCCTTGATGCCGAGCGACGTGGCCTCGGCGATCGAGGCGCAGAACACGCAGGTTTCGGCCGGCCAGCTTGGCGGCCTGCCGGCGCGCAAGGGCCAGCAGCTCAATGCCACGGTGACGGCCAAGAGCCGGCTGCAGACCGCCGAACAGTTCCGCAACATCATCCTGAAGAGCCAGACCGACGGCTCGCTGGTACGCCTCAACGATGTCGCCACCGTCGAACTCGGCGCCGAAAGCTATACGACGCAGGCCAATTACAACGGCAAGCCGGCGGCCGGCGTCGCCGTCAATTTGGCGACCGGCGCCAATGCCATCAACACCGCCGAGGCGGTGCGTTCGACGATCGCCCGGCTGAGCTCGACCTTCCCGCAAGGGGTCGAGGTCGTCTATCCCTACGACACTTCGCCTTTCGTGCGGCTGTCGATCGAGGAGGTGGTCAAGACACTGGCCGAAGCGATCGTGCTGGTGTTCCTGGTGATGTTCATCTTCCTGCAGAATTTGCGGGCCACCATCATCCCGACGATCGCCGTGCCGGTGGTGTTGCTCGGCACGTTCGGCGTGTTGTCGCTGTTCGGCTATTCCGTCAACACGCTGACCATGTTCGCCATGGTGCTGGCCATCGGCCTGCTCGTCGACGACGCCATCGTCGTGGTCGAGAATGTCGAGCGCGTGATGCAGGAGGAAGGCCTGTCGCCGAAGGAGGCGACGCGCAAGTCGATGCACGAAATCACCGGCGCGCTGATCGGCATCGCCACCGTGCTTTCGGCCGTGTTCGTGCCGATGGCTTTCTTCGGCGGTTCGACCGGCATCATCTACCGGCAATTCTCGGTGACCATTGTCTCGGCGATGGTGCTCTCCGTGCTGGTCGCCCTTGTGCTGACGCCCGCACTTTGCGCCACCATCCTGCGGCCGCCCAAGGACCATGCGACACAGACCGGTCCGTTCGGCTGGTTCAACCGTGTCTTCGACCGCGGCACGCTTGCCTATCGTGACGGCTCGCACGGCATCATCAACCGGTCCTGGCGCTTCCTCGTCGTGTTCCTGGCCATCGTCGTTGCCGTGGGCTGGATGTTTGCCCGGCTGCCGAGTTCGTTCCTGCCGGAAGAAGACCAGGGCATCCTGATCACCAGCGTGCAGCTGCCGGTCGGCGCGACGCAGGACCGCACGGAGCGCGTGTTGGCAGAAGTGACCGATCATTATCTCAACCAGGAGAAGGACGTCGTCGACGGGGTGTTCACCGCCTCCGGCTTCGGCTTCGGCGGCGCAGGGCAGAATGTCGGCATCGCTTTCGTGCGGCTGAAGGATTTCGACCTGCGCAAATCGCCGGCTTCCGCCGCGCAGGCCATCGCCGGCCGGGCGATGGGCGCGTTTTCGAAGATCAGGGATGCGCAGGTCTTCGCGCTCGCGCCTCCCGCCATCCAGGGCTTCGGCAACACCAACGGCTTCGACTTCTACCTGCAGGACGTCAACGGCGCCGGCCATGACGCGCTGATCCAGACGCGCAACCAGCTTCTGACCCTGGCCGGTCAGAGCAAGGTGCTCGCCAACACAAGGCCCAACGGCCAGGAGGACCAGCCGCAATTCTCGGTCGATATCGACCAGGAAAAGGCCAGCGCGCTGGCCTTTTCCTGGTCGATATCGACCGAGAATTGCGGCTGGTCCTCCTGGCCG
>NZ_RZQL01000415.1 GCF_003997935.1 Mesorhizobium sp. M7A.F.Ca.US.006.01.1.1 | reverse complement strand
GTCGGTGCCGGCACTTGGTTACATCGTTTATCTGATAGCGACCGGGCAGGACCACATCGTATCCAGCAGTGGTGCCGATACGGCGCTGCTGATCGGCTGCGGTCCGGTCACATCGGTGCCGTTGTTGCTGTTCGCCTTCGGCGCCAAGCTGTTGCGCCTGTCAACCATCGGCATCATGCAATACATCGCGCCGACCATGGTGTTTTTGATCGCCGTTCTGGTCTTCGACGAGCCTTTCGGCACCATCCAGGCCATCGCCTTTGCGCTGATCTGGGCGGCACTGGCGGTCTATTCCTGGTCGATGTTGACGACAGCGCGCCGGGCCGCGCCGCAGCCCGCACGGTAAGGGTTTCGGATGTACCTGCTGCACATCGCCAACAAGAATTATTCCTCATGGTCGCTGCGGCCTTGGGTGTTGATGCGAGAGCTGGATATCCCATTCGAGGAGCGGCTGACGCCATTCCCGACCGGCTCGAGCTGGAGCCTCTACCGGCCATTCTCGCCGAGCGGCCGCGTGCCGTGCCTGATCGACGACGGCTGGGCGGTCTGGGATTCGCTGGCCATCGTCGAGTATCTCGCCGAACGCCACCATGGCGTGTGGCCCGTCGAAGCCAAGGCGCGCGCCTGGGCACGCTCGGCCGCCGCCGAGATGCATTCGAGCTTCACCGCATTGCGCAGCGCCTGTCCGATGAGTTGCGGCGTGCGGGTAAAGCCGTTTCCGATGTCCGATGCGCTGAAGCAGGACCTCTTTCGCCTCGGTGACCTCTGGAACGATGGCCTTGCCCGTTTCGGCGGGCCGTTTCTGGCCGGCGCTCATTTCACCGCCGTCGATGCTTTCTTTGCCCCGGTGGCGTTCCGCGCACAGTCCTATGGGCTCTCCTTCGAGGGTGCGGCTGCAGCCTATCCGGCGCAATTGCTTGCCTTGGCGGCGATGCGCGAATGGCATGCGGCTGGGCTTGCCGAGACCTGGCGCGAGCCCGATCACGAAGCGGAAGTGGCGGCCGCCGGCACCGTCATCGAGGATCTTCGCGCCAAGGCGTGAAAGCCGCCGGTGGGTGCTACATCTGTCCGAGCCGCCTGACAAAGAGATAGGTCGCGCCCGCGATCACCATCGACACAGCCGTCACCACCCAAAAGCCCATTGGCGTGTCGACCAGCGGCAGGCCCCCAACGTTCATGCCGAACAGGCCCGAGATGATGGTCATCGGCAACAGCACCGCCGTCATCACCGACAACACGTAAAGCAGCCGGTTCGATTGCGTCGTCAGCTTGGCCATCAGTTCGTCCTGCAGCAGCCGGGCGCGCGCCTGCAATTGTTCGCCGTCATAGTGCAATGTCTGCGCCCGGTGCGACAGCCGCGCCGCCATGTCATTGATGGAATCGGGCAGGTCGTTGCGGTGCGAATGATCGAGATGGCGAAACAGATTGGTCAGCGTCGCCATCTGCCTGTGGATCACCACCAGATGCCGGCGCGCGTCGACGAGGGATTGCCGTTCATTGTGCCATGCGTCGCAGACGATACGGTCTTCGATGCCGTCGAGACTGTCGCCGAGTGCCGCAAGTTCCGCCACCATGCCATCGAACGACTGGCCGACGACAGCCTCGATCAACTCGGCTGGCGAGCGGAACTTGCGCGATCCATTCTCGATCGCCTTGCGGATGTTGTCGACCGACTGCAGCGGTTGCTTGCGAGCGCCGACCAGCGTCGTGTCGTTGAGCGCGAAGCGGAAATGACCAAGCCCGCCCGCTTCCGCCGAATAGTCATGGCGCAGGTCCGGCAGATCGCCATAGAGCCAGTCGTCCTCGAGGTCGATGTGGCAGCCATGGCTGGCGGACAGGAAAGCTTCACGCACCGGTGCCGGCAAAGCCTGATCGGCGCCGATTTCGTGGCGGGCCCGCATGTCGGAAAGCTGGTAGCTGCGCCATGTCCAGTGCGCGGCGGTGGCGTCCCTGGTTCGCACGCCCTCAGCGGTGAAGTGATAGATGAAGAACAGTCCGTGCTCGTCGGGCAGGTAAGGCGACAGGTCGGTGCCTTCCGGGGCGAGAGTGATATCCATGGGGCGGTGCCAGATGCATGTTCCGAAGATGGCACCGCACGGCGGCTGCCTGGCCTTGATTTCTAGCACGAGCGAACCCGGTTCCGTGTGACGGTTTCTTGACAGTCGATCACAGTCTGTCGATCACCTGAGTCAATCCGGTGGTGACGCCTTCGCCACCCCCGGATGTGCCCTGTCAGTGCTTCGGGCCGAAGCCGGGGTAGGGCTTGAGGGGCACGATTGCGGCAATGTCCATCATGCCGGCCTTGACCAACGGCAAGGTGGCGAGGTGCCCGCGAACCTCAGCATCGTCGGCAGCCTCGAGCATCATGCCGCTGCCCGGGACGTCGCCTCGGTTCCACACCTGACGTACCGCCCCTTCGGCGTAGAGCGTGCGCCGCTGTTCGGCTTCGCCGGGCAGAAGCGGAGCGAAATCGGCATCGGCAAATTTTTCGGTGTTGCGAGCGAGAAGGGCAAAGAACTGCATGGCGGTCTCCTTTGGTTGGATGGCCGATTATCGCTTTTGGCTGGTCAGACAGTCCAAGACTGATTAGGTTAAAGTTGAGACCTAAGGGGACTTGAGCCTTGGAGGATAAATGTTCGACCTGCGCCAGCTCCGCTATTTCGTCACGGTCGCCGAAACCGGAAATGTCGGGCGCGCAGCCGAAATGCTGCATATTTCCCAGTCGCCACTCAGCCGGCAGATCATCCAGCTCGAGGAGCAGTTGGGTGTTTCCCTCTTTGAAAGGTCGAAGCAGCGGATCCATCTCAACGCCGAGGGCCGCGCCTTCCTCACCGAGGCCCGCGCGCTGCTGTCCAATGCGCGACGTGTGGAGGAGTTCGGCCGCAACCTGGCCAGCGGCGCCGTCGGCCGGCTCGCCATCGGCTATGTCGAAGGGGCCGTTCATGCCGGGCTTGTCGCCGGGATGCTGCGCCAGTTCCGTCGCGATCGGCCGGATTTCCACCTGCAGCTGAGAAGCCTGCGTTCGGCGGCGCAGTTGGAAGGGCTACGGCAGCGGTCGCTGGATCTGGGCTTTGTCTACTCCTCGCCACCCGATGATGATCCGGATGTCGCCGCCATGGCGCTGCGGCATGAGCCGCTGGTGCTGGCGATCCCCGAAGATGACCCACTCGTTGAAGTGCCAGAGATCGGGCCTCACCATCTTGACGGTCGCACCTGGATCACCGTCGTGCGCCAGCCGGACGACACCAATCGCGGCCAGTTCCTTGCCGCCTGCGCCAAAGCCGGCTTTTTGCCCGACATCGCCTATGAGACGGCGGACCCGCTGACCTCGCTCGGCCTTGTCAGCGCGGGTCTCGGCTTGGCGACGGTGCAAGCCAGCCTGCGTGCCGCCGCGCCGCCGCGGATCGTGTTTCGCGACCTGCCGTGGTTCGACCGCACGGTTTCACTCCATCTCGCCTGGCGGCGTCATGACCGGCGCGCGGTGATTGCCGATTTGCGGCAGGCTGCGGCGGAAGAGGGGAGTAGGGGAGT
>NZ_RZQL01000414.1 GCF_003997935.1 Mesorhizobium sp. M7A.F.Ca.US.006.01.1.1 | reverse complement strand
GTATTCATGGCCGCAATAGATGGCCGTTTCAGCCGGAAGTGCAGCCAGCTTCTTCAGCGATTCATACATCACCGGCGGCTTGCATTCGAACAGCCGCCCGCATCCCAGCGCAAACAGCGTGTCGGCGGTGAACGCCACACGCGACGCCGGCAAATAATAGGAAACGTGGCCGGCGGTGTGGCCGGGCGTGGCGATGACCTCGATCCTCTCATCGCCAAGATGGAGGACCGAGCCGTCTTCGACGGTCTCGTCGATGCCGGGGATCTTGGCCTTTTCGGCCTCCGGACCGACGATGCGCAGCTTGAAACGCTCCTTCAGCGCCAGATTGGCCTCGACGTGATCCATGTGATGATGCGTGGTCAGGATCATCGTCGGCGTCCAGCCGGTGCGCTTTATCGCGGCCAGGATAGGCGCTTCCTCGGGCGCGTCGATGATCGCGGTCTGGCCGCTTTTGGGGTCATGCACCAGCACGCCGAAATTGTCGCTGCGGCACATGAACTGTTCGATTTCGACCGGCATCACATCTCTCCGTTGTGGCCGCAGACATAGGGCGCTTGCGGGTCGATGTCATCCCGGATGTCGAATGACATTCCCGGAATGTCGGGTCGTCGTGGCCTTTTGTTGAAACCTGGCGACATCACGGCTACATCCCTGCCATGCATTCCGACATCGTCGATCTTCGCTCCTTCTATTCGACAACGCTCGGCCGGTTCGCCGAGCGTTCGATCACCATGGCGTTGTCGTCGATATGGGCGGTTGTACCCAACGAGCGGCTGGTTGGTCTGGGTTACACCTTGCCCTGGCTGGAGCGGTTCGGCAGCGACGCCGAGCGGGTCTTTGCCTTCATGCCGGCAACGCAAGGCGCGGTGGTGTGGCCGGCGACAGGGCCGACGGCGACGGCACTGGTCTTCGACGAGGAACTGCCGCTGGTCGATTCCTGCATCGACCGCATGCTGCTCGTCCATTCGCTCGAACATGTCGAGAACCCGCGTGAGACGCTGAACGAGATCTGGCGCGTGCTGTCGCCGGCCGGCCGGGTGGTCATCGTCGTGCCCAATCGGCGCGGCGTCTGGGCGCGCTTCGAGCATACGCCGTTCGGCAATGGCCGGCCTTTTTCGCGCGGCCAGCTTACGGAACTGCTGCGCGAGGCCAATTTCACGCCTGCCGCCTGGTCCGATGCGCTGTTCTTCCCGCCGTCAAGGCGCCGTTTCATGATGCGGTTCCACAATGTGCTGGAACGCGCTGGCCGGCGGCTGTGGCCGATCTTTTCCGGGGTCATCGTCGTCGAGGCGCAGAAGCGGCTCTATCAAGGCGTGCCGGTAGCGCAGCGCGCATCGCGTCGCGTCTTCGTGCCGGTGCTGTCGCCGCATGGCGCCACCCGGCTTGGCCGTCACCAAGTCGATGCCAAGCCCTCGGCTGCGCAGGTGACGGCTTCGTGATCGCGGCAAACGTGCCTGACGTCGTTTCCCGGCCTATCTGTCGCAAGCGGACCGGCAGCCCATCCGAACGCCTGCCAAGTTTCTCCATCCGGTTTCAGCACTGAACGCAAGGACCTCGGCCATGGCTGATCAACCGGACAATGCCGCCGCCGTTCAGCCGGTTGCCGTGGCGGTCGACGCCAGCAGCCTGCGCGATCAGGTGATAACGATCAGGCGGGCGCTGGCGGGATCGCCGGTTCGCAAATGGTTGCTGTGGACATCGGTCGGCATCATGGCCGTGATCATCGCAACGTCGATCGGCCAGGTTCTGCTCAACCGCTGGAACCAGCCTTTCTACGATGCGCTTGCGCGCCGCGACATGGCGGCCTTTTTGCACCAGCTTCTCGTCTTCGCGGCCATAGCCGGGGGACTTCTGGTGCTCAATATCGGCCAGACCTGGCTCAACCAGATGATCAGGCTCAAGCTGCGCGAGGCGCTGACGCTGGATCTGATCGATCAGTGGATGCGGCCGGCGCGCGCCTTCCGGCTGGCCAATGCCGGCGCCATCGGCGTCAATCCCGACCAGCGCATGCAGCAGGACGCCGCGCATCTGTCCGACCTGTCAACCGATCTCGGCGTCGGCCTGCTGCAGTCGTGCATCCTGCTCGTGTCCTTCGTCGGTGTGCTGTGGGAGCTGTCCTCGGGCTTCGTGTTCCACATCGGCGGGACTTCGCTGGCCATACCGGGCTACATGGTCTGGGCCGCCATCCTCTACGCCGGCATCGCCTCCTGGCTGAGCTGGCTGGTCGGGCGCCCGCTCATCCGCCTGAACAGCGACCGCTATACACGCGAAGCCGAGCTGCGCTCCTCGATGGTGCGCGTCAACGAGAATGTCGATGCCATTGCGTTGTATCATGGCGAGGCCGACGCCAGGCGGCGGCTCGAACTCGATCTCGGCACGGTGCTGGGCGCCATGCGGCGCATCTACACCGCCCAGATCAACCTGTCCTGGGTGACCGACACCTATGGCTGGATCACCGTCGTGGCGCCCATACTGGTTGCTTCGCCGGTCTATTTCTCAGGTGATATCAGCTTTGGCGGGCTGATGATGGCGGTCGGTGCCTTCAACCAGGTCCACTCTTCCTTGCGCTGGTTCATCAACAACATCGGCAGCATTGCCGATTGGCGCGCAACGCTGATGCGCGTGGCCGATTTCCGCATCGCGCTCGATGAAACCGATGCGCTGCACGGCACCGAAAAGCGCATCGCCTTCGGCCAAAACGTCAATGGCAGCCTGACTTTCGAGAAGCTCCAAGTGGCCTCGCCGGAGGGCTGCACCAGGCTCGCCGACCCGCATATCGAAATCCGCCCCGGCGAGCGCGTCATGATCACCGGGGACCCCGGTGCGGGCAAGACGCTGTTCTTTCGTGCCATTGCCGGCCTGTGGCCATGGGGAAGCGGCCGGATCGGCCTGCCGGCGGGAGAACCCCCCATATTCGTGCCGCGCGTGCCTTATTTTCCGGTCGGCACGTTGCGCGAAGTCCTCGATCACCCGACCGGACCAGCGCCGGCGAGCGACGCCGACATTTCAGCGGTGCTTGCCGAGGTCGGTCTGGGACGGCTTTCCTCATCGCTCGACCGCGCCGGGCGTTGGGACCATGAGTTGGGCGATGACGAACAACGCTCGCTGGCCTTCGCCAGGCTCGCGTTGCGGCAGCCGAAATGGGTGATCATCGACGAGGCGCTGGATGCGTTCGACGGCCCATCGCTAAGACGCGTGCTGTCGATGCTCGAGAAGCGTTTGCCGGAGACAGCGATCCTCAACATCGGGCGCGGCCAGCACAACAACCACTTCTTCCCGCGCGCGTTGACGATCGTCAAGGATTCCGGTGCGCCAGCGCTGAAGCCCGCGCGCGTCAGAGCCGGCGCGATCGAGCCGCCGCCTGTCGCCGCCCGCCGCAAGAAATGAGCTGATATCCGGGCGAGGAAGGCAAAGCTTTATTTTGCCGTGATCGCGAGGGAAGCTCCTCGGGAGAAACAACCCTGGCGACGGCCGTGCTCGATGCTCTGCGCTTGCTTGCCTGTCTTGTCTGCGCCCAGGCTGCCCCGGCCGCCTCGCCGCCGGATGCGCTCGCCGTCGACGTCGAACTGGTGCTGGCAGTCGACATCTCGCTGTCGATGGACGAGAAG
>NZ_RZQL01000413.1 GCF_003997935.1 Mesorhizobium sp. M7A.F.Ca.US.006.01.1.1 | reverse complement strand
GATCAGCACGCAGAGCGTGATCAGATCCAGGAACGTGCTGAGGAGTTTTCCGGTCAGGAATTCGCGGATGCGATAGATCTGCGCGAGATGGTACATCGTCTCGCCGGCCGGATGACGCTCGAAATAATCAAGTGGCAGACGCAGGAGCCTGCTGAAAACATGCAAGTTCAGTTTGGTATCCAGGCGGGCGCCGACGACGTTGATGATCAGCCGTCGGGCGTGACCGAGGAGCGTCTCGTAAACGAACAGGACGGCAATTGTGGCCGACAGGAGCACGAGGGTTGAAACGCTGTTGAACTGCAGCACCTTGTTGACCAGTGTCATGACCATGAGAGGCGGCAGAACGGTAAGGAGGCTGAGCGTGAACGAGGCGATACCGATGTCACGCATAGAACGGCTTTCGAACCGTACCAGGTCGATCAACCAACCGAGGGTGAAAGGCGCATCGGCCGCGATATAGGATCGCGCTGGACGCAACAGCACGGCCTCACCCGCCCACACCTGCGACAGCCGCAACTCGTCGATGGCCATGGCTTCGGCATCCTCGGGCGCATCCGCACTTTTGAGGAAGACGACATTCCGCTCTGGACTGGCCCCGGTGAGGAGACCTGCGCCACCGTCATTGAACAGCAGGACGACCGGTCCAGTGTGCTCGAAGCGCAGAAGATGCGACCAGCGGATGCGGAGCGCACGCGACCACATGCCGCCGTTCTGGGCCCATTGCGAGAGATCGGTCGCGTTTGGAACCGGGCTTGCGCTCGCCACCTTGAACTCGTTCGGGTCGAGTTCGACGCCATGGTAGCGGGCGACCCGTAGCACCGCCTTGAGGCGCGGGGCAATCCGGTCGAACTCGGCGGGTCCGCCGGGTGCCCTCCCCGCCTCGCTCTGGCTGCCAACCTTGCCCGTCGCCTCCGCGTCCACGCGGATCGAGGTTGGCCGTGCATCGGCGTTCAGAGGTATACTCACCATGCACTTCCCCTCCGGCCCACAAGCGAGGGTTCAAGGATGCTCCGGGCAAGCCGGCCCAGCCGGGACTGCTGACAAAACGCACTATATTCCAAATAGGCCAGCCGCACGGGCCCTTTGCCCGCCTGGAAATGGTGAACGCGCGGCACTTGCGTTCCCGCAAGGGCCGCGCGTTCTTTCTTCAACCTGGACTCAGTCATTAGGTTTCAGAATATCCTTCATTGCCTTCTTCAGCGTGTCGTCGGTGTTAGTGTATCCGGCGCCTTGCTTGCCCTTGTCAGAAGTCAAGTCGGACGTTGCACCGGATGTCTTGTTCTGGTTCGGACTAAGGCCCTTGATCGTATGGAGAACGTTCAAGAGATCGCTCGTCACCGAACCCCCAGCCAGGCCAACGAGCTGCCGGAACGAGGCTTGGCTATCGGTGTCGCTGCTGGCGGCCGGGCCCGATTGCAAGAACTGCTTGGTGTCCTTGAGTCCGATCGTATCGGCCGAGACCTTGGCGTGGTTGCCGTTACCTGGCGAACCATCGTTGTCGGACCCGTCATTGCCATGCCCCTTGCCTGGGTTGCTGCTGTCGCTTCCATCAGGATCGTTGCCGCCACCGTTGTTGCCATGGTCGCGGTCACCGGTCCCGCCGCCCGAGCCAGTCGCACCTGTCGGACCTGTCGAACCGGTGGCTCCGGTTGAGCCAGTCGAACCTGTAGAGCCTGTTGCCCCAGTAGAGCCGGTCGAACCAGTAGAGCCGGTCGAACCTGTCGATCCGGTCGAGCCAGTTGCTCCGGTATCACCGGTTGCTCCTGTGGCGCCGGTCGAGCCGGTTGCTCCGGTCGATCCGGTCGATCCGGTCGAACCTGTTGCCCCAGTAGAGCCTGTTGCTCCAGTATCACCGGTTGCTCCTGTGGCGCCGGTCGAGCCGGTTGCTCCGGTCGATCCGGTCGAACCTGTTGCCCCAGTAGAGCCGGTCGAACCTGTCGATCCGGTCGAGCCAGTTGCTCCGGTATCACCGGTTGCTCCTGTGGCGCCGGTCGAGCCGGTTGCTCCGGTCGATCCGGTCGAACCTGTTGCCCCAGTAGAGCCGGTCGAACCTGTCGATCCGGTCGAGCCAGTTGCTCCGGTATTACCGGTTGCACCTGTGGCGCCGGTCGAGCCGGTTGCGCCAGTCGAACCTGTTGCTCCAGTCGAACCAGTTGCTCCGGTATCACCGGTCGAGCCGGTTGCTCCAGTAGAGCCTGTTGCTCCAGTCGATCCGGTCGAACCTGTTGCCCCAGTAGAGCCGGTCGAACCTGTCGATCCGGTCGAGCCAGTTGCTCCGGTATCACCGGTTGCACCTGTGGCGCCGGTCGAGCCGGTTGCTCCGGTCGATCCGGTCGCACCAGTAGAGCCTGTTGCTCCAGTCGAGCCAGTCGAGCCGGTTGCTCCAGTAGAGCCGGTGGCACCGGTCGCGCCCGTGGCACCTGTCGAGCCCGCACCCGTGGCGCCGGTCGCGCCGGTCGCTCCGGCGGGTCCGGTCGCGCCTACTTGACCTGTGGTGGCGATAAAAGAAGCGGTATCAAAGAAATTGCCATTATCGCCATTATTAGCAAGCACGGGTGTAAAACTATAACCTCCTACAACCGGGGAAAGCGTGCCGTATAATTTGAAATTGCTGTCATAAACGAAATAAATATCAGTAGTGTTGGGGATCGTTATGGTCGCAGAGAAGTCATTTATTAAACCGCCCTGGTTTGCAGATGGTAGCTGAAAGCTACCAACGACTGTATCATCCGCACGATTAAGCGCCGGATTAGTCGGCGGAGCCACGTGAGTATCCACTACATAATACGTGTTAACAGCCGAAGAGCTGCCGCCGGCAGTTATGTCCCCACTGAGTGTGAGATCAGCCGCAAGCACCCCCGAGTAGCTGGCCACGCCAGCCGAAGTCATTGGAGGCAAGGGCGTGGACGAGCCTACGCGTGAGGATATCTCCCAGGAGCCGCCCAGGGCGGCCGCGCCAATCAGCGACCCGGACGCGAGAACGTCCGCGCCTACTGCCTCTTCCAGCGCCTCTATGAAGGCTTCGCCCGTATCCCCCGATGCCGTTTCGCAGCTCCACAGCCGCAGCTCGCCGTCCTTGGCAAGCGCACGGCCGATTGCGGCAAGATCCTCGGCCTCTTCCTGCAATGTAGTTGATGACCACTCCCCTGCTGTGAAGCCGACACGCCCAGACCCACCATGTGCGATAACGTGCACCGCATCGAGCCCTGCGTGCCCTGCGAGCGCGGCAGCGATCTGCCGCGCCGCCGGTCGGCGGCCGTTGAGCACAATCGCTTGAACCTCGGGTCGCACGCTGCCGAGAATCGCCTGGAGGTCGGAAACTGAAGGATCGACAAAAAGAACTTCAGAGGCACGGGCCATGACTGGCTCCTGTTGGCTTCGAACTCAATTCACCGGCAGCCACTCACTGGCCTAGCCGGCAAGTGCTGCGACCAAAGAGATTTACCTCCCGGACGGCCCGACGGCGCCGTGGGGACGTTCCACGACTGGCGTCTCCACGCGGAGGAAGTTGGCGACCTGGAAGTTCCCGCCTTCATCAAACGTCCCAATGGCAAGCGAGCCGGCGGTGCTTGGGACTTTGACGGTGAGGGCGACAGCGAGGCTTCGCTTGGC
>NZ_RZQL01000412.1 GCF_003997935.1 Mesorhizobium sp. M7A.F.Ca.US.006.01.1.1 | reverse complement strand
CGATAGACCCCGGGCGGTTTCGCGCGCGTCTCAAGCGCCGCGAACCGCCTGGAATTTCGCTTCATCCGTCGTTTCCTGCACTCTGGGGATTGCACCCAACGATGCTCGAAAATTTCAGTTTCCGCACCATTGTCGAATACCTGCCGCTGTTCGGACAGGGTCTGATCACGACCGTCTGGCTGTCGGCGCTGTCCTTTGTCGGCGCGCTTATCGTCGGCATCGTGCTGTGCGCCATGAACCTGCAGCGCGGCTGGCTGTTTCGCGTGCCGGCCAAGGCCTATATCGACGCCGTGCGCGCCACGCCCTTGCTGGCGCAGCTCTATTTCCTCTATTTCGGCCTGCCCCGGCTCGGCTTCGTCCTGCCTGAACTGGCAGTCGGTATCCTCGCGCTGTCACTGAACAGCGGCGCCTATATCGCTGAAATCATTCGCGCCGGCGTCCTGTCGATCCCGCGTGGTCAGGTCGAGGCCAGCGTCGCTTCGGGCATGACCTACGTCCAGCGCATGCGCCTGGTCGTCCTGCCGCAAGCCTTCAAGGTGACGATCCCGCCGCTGCTCGGCCAGGCGATCGTGCTGGTCAAGGATTCCGCCCTTCTGTCGCTGATCTCAGTTTCCGAACTGACGCGCGCCGGCCAATTGCTCGCCTCCGACCGCTTCATGCCGGCGGAAGGTTTCCTCACCATCGCCGCCTTCTACCTGCTGCTCTATTACGGCCTGAAAGGACTGGCTGGCGTCTCCAGCCGCTGGCTCGGCACGGCGGGGGCGCGGACATGATCTGGCAACAGTTGCAAGGCCTCGCCGGCTCCTATCCGCTGGCCCTGCGCGGCCTCGGCATGACCGTGATGCTGTCGCTGATCAGCCTTGTGCTCGGCACCCTGCTCGGCTTCGGCCTCGGCATCCTGCGCACCGGCGGCAACCGGCTGATCTCGGGCTTGATCGGGGCCTGGGTCGACCTGATCCGCGGCACGCCGTTCCTGGTGCAGATCTTCCTGATCTTCTTCATCCTGCCGGAGTTCGGCATCGAACTCGACGCCTTCACCGCCGGCATCATCGCGCTGACCAATCTCGCCGCCTGCTTCATCTGCGAGATCGTCGTCGCCGGCATCCGCTCGGTGCCGACAGGCCAGGTCGAGGCAGCGCTGGCGTCCGGCCTGTCGCGCTGGCAACGCATGCGCCAGGTGGTGCTGCCGCAGGCGATGCGCATCGTGCTGCCGCCGCTGGTCGGGCAGTATGTGCTGCTGATCAAGGATTCTTCCGTCGTCTCGGCGATCGGACTCACCGACCTCACCCGCGTCGGCTGGCTGGTGGTGCAGCGTGTGCCCAATGGTCTGCTGGTCTTCTTTCTCGTCGGCGTCGGCTATTTCATCGTCTGCTATCCCCTGATCATGCTGGCCCGCCGGCTCGAACGGCGCATGGGCGCGGCGCATGGCGAGGTGCAGTTGTGACTTCCAACCCCAAAGGTCCAGAAAACATGACCAAAACGGGCCTTGCCAAAACCGGCATGATCGACTTTCGCGGCGTCAACAAATGGTTCGGCACGCTCAATGTGCTCAAGGATATCACGCTCAGCGTCGAGCCGCGCGAAGTGGTCGTCGTCTGCGGCCCGAGCGGCTCGGGCAAGAGCACGCTGATCCGCTGCGTCAACGGCCTGGAGGCCATCAAGGACGGCGACCTCGTCGTCGACGGTCAACGCCTGGGCGACCCCGCCACCAACATGACGCGGCTGCGCACCGAGATCGGCTTCGTCTTCCAGTCGTTCAACCTCTACCCGCACAAGACGGCACTCGAAAACGTCACGCTCGCCCCCATCCACGTCCGCAAGGTCCCGCGCTCCGAGGCTGAAAAAGCAGGCCGCGAATTGCTGGCCAAGGTTGGCCTCGCCGACAAGGTCAATGCCTATCCCGCACAGCTCTCCGGCGGCCAGCAGCAGCGCGTGGCGATCGCCCGTTGCCTCGGCATGCGGCCCAAGGTCATGCTGTTCGACGAGCCGACCTCGGCGCTCGATCCCGAGATGATTTCCGAAGTGCTCGACGTCATGGTGGCGGTCGCGGAGGAAGGCATGACCATGATGGTGGTGACGCACGAGATGGGCTTTGCCCGCAAGGTCGCCCAGCGCGTGGTGTTCATGGACGCCGGCGCCATCGTCGAAAGCGGCACGCCGGAAGAATTCTTCTCGCACCCCAAGACCGACCGCAGCCGCGCTTTCCTGAGCAAGATTCTGCGGCATTGAGCCGGCGATCAGGTCGCCTCTTCCGGTCTGCCGCCAATCGCGAACGCTGCCCGGCCGCGCCGCCTGAGTAGCGCGATGGCGAGGAAGGCAACCACGCCGCTCGCGGCGACAACCACCAGCACCCACAGGGAATTGGCGACGGATGTCCGCGCCATCATGAAGGCGAGCGCGAACGGCGCGAAGGCCGAAGTGAACTGGCGGGCAGCGCTCGCCCATCCGAGCCGCGCGCCATAGCCCTCGCGGCCGAAGAGCTCGAGCGGCAAGGTGCCGCCGACGATGCTGGTGAGACCGGAACCGAGGCCAAACAGCAACACGAACAGAAAAGCGCCGGGCAGCCATGGCGTGGTCAGCAGCAGCGCACACAACCCGGCTGTGAGCAGCAAAGCTGCGATGACCGCGAGATGCGTTTGCTGCAGCCGTCCGCCAAACAGCATGTTGATCAGCCGGCTGGCGACCTGCGCCGGCCCGAACATGGTCGAGACGAAAAGGCCGGCGGTGCCAAGCCCAAGGGCTGCGGTCAGCGGCACCATGTGGATGAGGATCGCCGACAGCACGAAGCCCTCGCTGGCGAACCCCGCAAGCATGAGCAGGAACACGGCCCGGCCGCGCCTCGGATCGAGCGGAGCGCCCGCTTCATAAGGAGCGGACCCGCGCTCTTGGCTCGCGGCCGTCGCATGGCGGCGCGACAGGCGCATCAGCCAGGCGTGGATCGGCAGGCAGAGCCCGAGATTGAGCGCCGCGAACATGAGATAGACCTCGCGCCATGTCAAATGCGCATGCAGCGCCGAGGTCAGCGGCCAGAACAGGGTCGAGGCGAACCCGGCGATCAGCGTCAGATGGGTGATGCTGCGCTGCGGCCGGGGAACCCCGATCTGCACGATCGCAACGAAGGCGGCGCTATAGAGAACGAAGCTGGAGGCCAGTTCCATCGCCAGCAAGGCCAGAACGAAGCTCACGCGGCCGGGCGCGACAGCGCACAGCGCCAGCGCCACCGCTGCCGCAACCGAGCCGACGGTCATGATGCGGCCGGCGCCGAAGCGGTCGGCCCACCGCCCGGCAGTCGGCGCGAACAGGCTGCCGGCAAACAGCGAGGCGGACAAGGCGCCGAACACCCAGCCTTCCGTCAGCCCGAACTCCCCAGCCATCGCCGGCGCCAGGATCGAGAAGCTGTAATAGAGCGTGCCGTAGCCGATGATCTGTGTCAGCCCAAGCGCCCAGATCGCCTTGCGCAGGACGGATCGGTCAGGCATCGACGCCGGCCGCCATATTCTCTCGCGTCTCGGTGGCCGGCGCGGTTGCGCAGCCGCAACCCGATGCGCCGGTGGCCTTGGTGTCCGCATCCCTGACGCAGCAGGCATCGACAGCGGCGGGCGCGGGCCCGCCACAA
>NZ_RZQL01000411.1 GCF_003997935.1 Mesorhizobium sp. M7A.F.Ca.US.006.01.1.1 | reverse complement strand
GCGTCGGCCACTCGAAAATGTCGTCTTGGCGGTTCAGTGGCGGAGAAGCCTCTGTTGACCCCGGCGCTCAAGCGAGAGGCCGCTGCTGCCTCGCGGGATGCTTCGAACCCAAATCTCCGATAAGCCGGCGGTATTGGGTTTCGGGCGGACCGTAAGAGTCCCGCGCCAACTTCATGAGACCGTCTCGATCGCGGATCGTGATCTCTCCGCGGCGCGCCCGGATATAACCATAACTCTCGATCATCTGGAGGCCAACGGTAACCCCCGGACGCCTGACACCAAGCATGATAGACAGAAATTCATGGGTTATCATTAGCCGGTCGCCGACAGTGCGGTCGCTGCACATCAGAAGCCATCTCGCCAGCCGGACTTCCAGGCTCTGCCGTGCGTTGATCGATGCCGTATAGCTTGTCTGAACATGGAAATATTGGACATAGCGCAACAGGAACGGCCGCAATGTAGGACTGTTCTCCAGGGCTTCGACGAATCGGGGTGCCTCTATCCGGAGGGCCTCGCATGTCGACTGGACGTAACAATCAAAGTTCGCCTGGTCGTCGCCCATGATCAGGGCCGAACCGGTCAGTCCTTCGAACCCGATGATTCCGACCTCCGCTTCGGTCGCAGGCGAAGTCCGCGCCACCACCGAGGCCAGTCCGCTTTCCAGAAAATAGACGGCTTCGATCTTCTGCCCCGCATTCTCCAGCGGCGCGCGCACCTCCAGGAAAACGCTCGCCAGATGCGGCCTTAGCCGCGCGAAATCGTCCGCGCTCATGCGGCGAAGCAATTCGCTCTTGGCTTGCAGGATCTGGTAATCCACGAGACTCTTTTCCCTTGGGCAAGAGCACTGGGATCTCTTAGCCGACCGCGACCGTCGAACGAGCGGACGGTAACGAACCATAGACTTCGTCTGGCGCAGCACTAGACGGGCGGGCGTGTTGGTATGAAACCGACAGTTACTGCTGAAGACTCGAAGGCCTTGTTGGCTGACCATCTTTCGCCAGCAAACGAGTCTCCCGCAGGATAGAGGCGCGATCGAACCCGAGGAGCGATATGATTTCGCGTATCTGCTGTTCAGTGGTGCCTGTATCCCGCGCCAGCGCGGTTATCGCGACGACTGACAGACCGGGGTGCTCGGGCGCCTTCGCCATGCAACGCCATGCCTCATGATGGGCAAGAGCGATGGTCACTCCCAAGCGTCAGCGCCCAATTGTGCTGCTGACGATTTCCTTTTGTACGCTTCCGTACACAGCTTTGCGAGTCAATTCGGGCCGAGGCTGATTTGAGGTTCCTGCGAACTTGCGTCGTCCGTCCGTCGCCCCGAATTTTTCGGAACGATTGCCCGGCTGAGAGGTTCAAATATTCCACCCAACAGGATTCTCAAACCATGGATCACACCAACCACGTACGCCTCACAAGCACCGAACTGACGCCAGACATTCTCGAAGACGCCACGATCTACGACGCGGACGACAACAAGGTCGGCAGCGTTTCGCATGTTCACGGCTCTGGAGCCGCCAGTCAGGTCGTCATCGATGTCGGCGGCTTTCTCGGCATAGGCGCCAAGCCGGTCGCCGTCCCTGCGAGCCAGTTGGAATTCATGCGCGATGAAGATGGCGACGTTCACGCCGTGACGAACTGGACCAAGGATCAGCTCAAGAGCATGCCCGAGCATCACGATGCATGATTTCGAGGACTTCACCTTGAACGGGAGCGGCCGCTTGGCCGCTCTCTCAACGTCCCTTGGGCACGACAGGATGGATAGACGATGCGGCGCGAGACCGGAGCCTGCTTCTGCGGAGGGATCGCCGCAGCCATGGACGGAGAGCCTTTCTGGATATGCTACGATCACGACGACGATTGCCGCCGGGCCATCGGAAGTCCGCTGACGATCTGGGTCGGTTACCGGCCGAAGCAATTTCAGCTTCTTAGGGGAACGCCGAAGGTCTTTTCCAAAACGCCAAGCGTCACCCGCACGTTCTGCCCGAACTGCGGAAGCTCGATAGGCTATAGCGACGAAGGCCTGCCGGACGAGTTCTATGTGACGATCGGCTTCCTCGACAAACCTGAAGGTTTTCGGCCGCAAGGCCATGCCTATTGGGACCTGAGGCTGCCGTGGATCGAGTTTGATGACAGCCTGCCACGCATCGACCGATATTCGAGGAAGCGCGACCCGAAGTTCGGCAACCCGCGCGACCGGTAGTCGCGGTGCGACGCGCGAAGACATCGCGGAACCTGACGATCGCTGGCGGGTTATTCGGGCAGACCCGTCGGGTGCCACTATGCCATCGACCGTGATCCGAAACGCACAGTACGATCCCGCCACCAGGATCCTCTCGGTCTGGTTTGTACCGAGCGGCAAACGTTACGACTATGAGGATGTTGCGCCGGCAACTTATGCCGCTTTCACCAAAGCTTCCTCAAAAGGCCGCTTCTTCAATGAATTCATCCGAGATCGCCATCGGTACCGCCGCGTGGCGTGACAAGTTCGGACATGAGCAGGCGATGCACGGAACCTGACCGGCATCGTCTCGTTGACGTCTCGTCGAAGCAAACCAGGCAATGACAATTCATCTGGACATGCTCGTGTTGGCACCGGCAAAGATTGATCGGAAAAGGCTTCAAGGGAGTTCAAGAGCCATGACGGCCAAGAAGCAGAAGACCGAAAGCAAGGACAAGAAAGCATTGCGCTTGGCGGAGACCACCGACGTCTCACCCAAGCAGGCCAAGGAGCTGATGCAAAAGCATGGCAAGGACAGCCCCAAGGTGGAGAAGGAAGCCAGAAACTTCAAGGCGGAAGGATAGGGTTCATTGACGCCGGGCCTGTATGACCCCTGCAAGCGATCGGCCGCCAGTAATTCGAGATTAAGGGGGCGCCCCGGCCCTTTCGGCCGCGAGCGCAAAGGGGAAGCGCAGCACCAGGTTGCGGTTCTCGTCAAAAATCTCGAAGGTCAATCCGATACGCAGCGGCTTGCCATGCAGCAGCTGCTCGGCGAGGATTTCCTTCGCCGACGCCATTGCGTTTTCCTCGGCGCCCGCGAGATCAGGAAATTCCTGGCCCTCCGGATCCTCCTGCAAGCTTCCGCTCTCATCTCGAAGGTCGAAAAAATACCTGGACATGCCGACTGAACTCCTGCTCATCGCGACGGTGGCATCGGAAGCGTCCCCGGATTGTCGAAGAGCACAGCGAGGCCATGCTCGATGGCGCAGGCCGCTATCAGATCATCGAAGGCCTTTCCGGAAAGCGGGCAACTTGGCATCACCTCTCGAATTGCGGTCCCGGCCTTGGCGGTAGAGATCACATCGTGGCGTTTCTTGCGTGTCTCGACATATTGCTCGACCAGGATTTTCAGGCGCCTCACCGCAACGTCGTCCGTAAACATGGATTCCTCAGCCAATGCCTGAAGTAAGGCTGTCGGCCTGATCATCGGCCGACGATCTCGGGATTAGCCGGGATCGCTCGCACAATATTTCCATGGGCAGTTGGTTCCCCCAACCGCTTGCTTGGTAATTTTCGTACAGGGAATACCCGCGCTTTCATCGGATCGAACCGACTCGATTTTCCGATGCCAATGGCGAGCCTTCAGGCTTGCATCACCTTGCGGCTGTGACGCGCAACGACACTTTCTTCATCGGTCGCAATCACGCGCACCTCCACCT
>NZ_RZQL01000040.1 GCF_003997935.1 Mesorhizobium sp. M7A.F.Ca.US.006.01.1.1 | reverse complement strand
GCCGACATCCACGCCGCCGCCGCCCGCCTCTCCGGCCTGATCGTTGAAACCCCCTTGATCGAATCGCAGGAGCTGAACAAGCACTTCGGCGGCCGCATCCTGTTCAAGCCGGAGACATTGCAGCGCACCGGCTCGTTCAAGTTCCGCGGCGCCTACAACAAGCTATCGTCGCTCAGCGAGGAGGAGCGCAGCCGAGGCGTCGTCGCCTTCTCGTCGGGCAATCATGCGCAGGGCGTCGCGGCGTCGGCGGCGATGTTCGGCGTTAAGGCGGTCATCGCCATGCCTTCAGATGCCCCAGCTATGAAGATCGCCAATGTGCGCAAGATGGGCGCGGAGGTGGTGCCGTTCGACCGCTTTCGCGACGACCGCATGACCGTGGTGCGGCCCTACATCGAGAAAGGCATGGTGCTGGTGCCGCCCTTCGACGACCCGGCCATCATTGCCGGGCAAGGTACGATCGGCCTCGAACTGATGCGCCAGGCAAAAGCGCTTGGCGTCGGCCTCGACGCGGTGATCGTCCCCTGTGGAGGCGGCGGCTTGTCGAGTGGCATCTCCGTTGCCGTCAAGGACGCCTCGCCCGACACCGCGGTCTGGGCGGTGGAGCCCGAGCATTTCGACGACACCCGCCGGTCACTGGCCGCCGGCGCCAGGGTGTCGAATGAACCCGGCCATGCCTCGATCTGCGACGCGATCCTGACCGCCGAACCCGGCCTGATCACCTTCGAAATCAACCGCAGGAACCTGGCAGGCGGCATCGCCGTCACCGACAAGGCGACTGCCCAGGCGATGCGCGACGCCATGGCCTATCTCAAGCTGGTGGTCGAGCCCGGCGGCTGCGTGGCGCTGGCTGCACTGTCATCGGGCGAGATCGAGCTGTCGGGCAAATGCATTGCCGTGGTGCTGTCCGGCGGCAATGTCGATTTCGGCACCTATGCCGGGATCATGGCGGCGGCTTGAGCCGGCGATGTCGAGGGGATCTGATATGGAGGATCTGCCGACAGGCTCCGCCTTGGATTACTGCTCGCCCCCCTCCAAATCGTGGCCGCCCTAAGGATGGTCATCTACCGCCCGCTCACACGTTCCGAGCTGCCCGATGATACGGCAGCTCTCGCCCGCACCCTCATCGGCAAGCTCGTGGTGCGCGAGTTGCCCGAAGGCATCGCCAGCGGCCGCATTGTCGAGACAGAGGCCTATGTGACCGGTGATGCCGCCGGACACGGCTACCGGGGGATGACCCCGCGCAACCGTTCGCTGTTTCTCGACGCTGGGCACGCCTATGTCTATCTCGCCTACGGCATCTCGTACATGCTCAACGTCTCGAGCGAGATGGCAGGGGTCGGAACCGGCGTGCTGATCAGGGCGCTCGAGCCGCTCGAAGGCATTGCGATCATGCGGCTCAATCGCGGCATCGAGCGCTTGCGCGACCTCGCGCGGGGACCGGGAAGGCTGGCCCAGGCACTGCGGATCGATCGTTCGCTCGACGGACTCGATCTTTGCCGCAAAGGCCCGCTATGGTTGGCAGTTGATGATCATCAAGCCGGCGACGTCGGGCAGGGCATCCGGATCGGCATTACGAAGGACGCGGATCGCACGCTACGGTTTTACGTCAAGGGGAGCGCCTTCGTCAGCGGCCCGAAATCGCTCAACGGTTAGTGGCAGTTACAAACCATGGAGATTGGGGAAAGCATTTCTCCCTTCGTCATCCACGGGCGGAGCAAGGAGCGAAGCGACGCAGCGCAGACCCGAGGGTCCATTCCGTGACTCCCTCGTAAAGTGCAGCGGAGCAGAATTCTGAACCGTTGAAACGGTGTTCGGGTCGCGGCATGGATCCTATGGTCTGCGCTGCGTCGCTACGCTCCTTGCTCCGCCATAGGATGACGACGCCGCAAAGGCTGGTACCAAGACTGGAGGTCGTGCGGCGTCTAGTCGAGCGTCCTCCTGAATCGCACCAATGCGACGCCGGCAAACAAAGCCACGAACACCACCAGCCAACCGATCTCGCCGGACACCGCCGGCAGTTCGGCCCCCTTCAGCATCACCGCGCGGGTGATGCGCAGGAAATGCGTCAGCGGGAAGATCTCGCCGAAGGCCTGCGCCCAGTCCGGCATGCCGCGATAGGGGAACATGAAACCCGACAGCATGATCGACGGCAGGAAGAAGAAGAAGGTGAGCTGGAGCGCCTGCATCTGCGTTCGGGCGATGGTCGAAATCGTATAGCCGAGCAGCACCAGCGCCAGCACGAAGATCAGCACGGCGGTCAGGAGCAGCGACATCGATCCGGTGAAGGGGATGGCGAACAGAAGCTTCGCCGCCGCCAGCACCACCACCACCTGCACGCCGCCGACCGCCAGATAGGGCAGCACCTTGCCCATCATGATCTCGAGCGGGCTGGACGGCATCGCCAGCAGGTTCTCCATCGTGCCGCGCTCTGTCTCGCGGGTCAGCGCGATCGAGGTCATCATCACCATGGTCATCTGCAGGATGACGCCGAGCAGGCCGGGCACGATGTTGTATTGCGAGATGCCTTCGGGATTGTAGCGCCGGTGTACGACGACATCGAGCTGACCCTTGGCGGCCTCGGCGGCGGCTTCCTGCATGCCTTGAGCCCTCAGCAGCGCCTGGCTGGCGACGGTGCCGAGCGTCGAGATGGCGCCGCTGGCCACCGACGGGTCGGTGGCGTCGGCCTCGATGAGTATCTGCGGGTTGTTGCCGCTCTCCACCCTCCTGGCGAAATCGGCGGGGATGGTGACGACGAAGGCGACGTCGCCGCGCGATATCAGGAACTCGGCCTCGGCGGCACTTTGCGCGACATGGTCGAAACGATAGTAGCCGGTTGTCTGCAGCGCCGCGACAATGGCACGCGTGTAGGGATCGTTGCTCGTCGCCACGAGTGCCGCCGGCAGGCTTTTCGGGTCGTTGTTGATGGCGTAGCCGAAAAGCACCAACTGTATGAGCGGCACGCCCAGCATCATGGCGAAGGTGATGCGGTCGCGCCGCATCTGGATGAACTCCTTGATCAGCAAGGCGCCAAGCCGGGCGAAGGAAAAGACGCTGTTCATGCCATGTTGTCCTTCGAGCCGGACATGAACTGGATGAAGACGTCCTCGAGGCTGGTTTCGCCGGGCGAAACTTTCACGCCCTTGTGCTCTTTCTCGACGTCGGCGAGTGCGGCTTCGAGCTTCTTCCTGTCGGAGCCGACGACATGCAGCGTCGCGCCGAACGGCGCCACCTGATCGACGCCGGGGCGGCCCTGGAGCGCTTCGGCGACCTGATCGAGCCGCGGGCCCTGCAGGACAAACGTGGTCAGCCCGGCATTTTTCACCACCTCGGCGACGGTTCCGGTGGCCAGCATCTTGCCGTAGGAGATATAGCTGATGCGGTGGCAGCGCTCGGCTTCGTCCATGTAGTGAGTGGAGACCAGCACGGTCAGCCCGCCGCTGGCAAGGCGATGGATCTCGTCCCAGAACTCGCGCCGCGCTTTCGGGTCGACACCGGCCGTAGGCTCGTCAAGCAGCAGCAATTTCGGCTTGTGCATGATGCAGGCGGCCAGCGCCAGCCGCTGCTTCCAGCCGCCCGACAAGGTGCCGGCCAGCTGGTTGCGGCGCGACGTCAGGCCGAGGTCCTCCAACGTGCGCGCGACATGCTCTTCGACCGGCTTCAGCCGATAGAGGCGCGCCACGAATTCGAGATTCTCGCCGATCGTCAGATCCTCGTAGAACGAGAATTTCTGCGTCATGTAGCCGACTTCACGCTTGATGCGCAGGCTGTCGGTGCGAATGTTGAAGCCGAGCACCGTGCCTTCGCCTTCGTCCGGCGTCAGCAGGCCGCACATGATGCGGATGGTGGTGGTCTTGCCCGAACCGTTGGGGCCGAGAAAGCCGACGATCTCGCCCTCGGCGACCGACATCGTCACATGGTCGACGACGGTCTTGTCACCAAAACGCTTGACCAGGCCGTGGACGTCGATGGCGTTCATCTTGCGCTGTCCGCCAGATCGACATCGACGATCTGGCCCGGTTGCAGCGGGCCGGCATCGCCCTCCGGCCGCGCCTCGACCAGATAGACCAGCTTCTGCCGGTTCTCGAGCGAATAGATCACCGGCGGGGTGAATTCCGGATCCGGCGACACGTAGCTGACGCGTGCCTTCACATCCGGGCCGCAGCCGTCGCAATGGACGCCGAGCAAGGTGCCGACCTTGACCGAGGAGAAGGCGCTCTCCGGGATGTAGACGCTGAGCTTGACCGCACCGTCGGGCAGGATCGAAATGACTGGCGCGGTCGGACCTGATGTGTCGCCCGGATTGCGGATGACATCGTTGACGCGGCCGGGCGAAGGGGCGGCCAGCACCCGTTTCGACAGCCGCCATTGCGCCTGCTCCAGGGCCGCCTGCGCCTGCTTGACCTGGTTGTCGGCGGCCTTGATCGTCTCCGGGCGCGCCGGCAGGCCGCCGACGGCGAGATTGGCATTGGCCTGGCCGACCTGCGCGTTGGCCGTTTCGAGCGTGGCCGACGCGGTGTCGAAATCCGCCTGCGTACCGGCGCCACGCTTGAACAGATCGGCGGCGCGGTCGTATTTGCGCTTGGCGTCGGCGGCCTGGGCGCTGGCCATGTCGACCTCGGCCTTCAGCACGGCGATCTCTTCCGGCCGCTTGCCGATCTGCAGGTCGGCGAGTTGTGCCTGCGCCTGTGCAAGGCTTGCCTGCGCCTGCGCCACAGCGATCTTTGCATCGGCGCTTTCCAGCGTCACAACGGTGGTGCCGGGCATGACACGGTCGCCGCGCTTGACCGTGACGGTTTCTACCTGCGCCACCTCGATCGGCGCCAGAAGCACGTAGTCGCCTTCGACATAGCCGACGGCCAGCGGTGCTGCCGGGGCACAGGCCGAGAAGAGCTGCGCGGCGAGCGGCAGCGAACACAGAAAGCTCATGGTCTTTGCCCCTTTGGCTTTGCCCCTTTTCTGGCGGCCAATATGGCCCTGAGATTGCCCGAAGTGACCGCCACCACCTTGGCGGCCTCCGCGGCGCCGATATCGGTCCAGCCCATGCGGCGCATCACCGCCTCACGGCCGATGCGGAAATAGATGACCTGGCCGATCAGCGTGAACACGGTGAGCCTTGTGGCCTCGCTTTCGGCGGGCTCGCCGGTTGCCTGTTCCCAGAGCTGGCACAGCCGGCGATGGCTCGGCTCGAAGACGCCGTCATAGATGCGGTCGAGGGCCGCCGTGGGATGGGAAAGTTCGCGCAGGATGAACTGCACGATCTCGCCGGCCTGCGGACTGGCCACCACAAAGCCGATCATTCGCTCCAGCGCCGCGAAGAGCTGCGCCTGCGCTGCCTCGGGACCGACCGGCGCGGGCGCCTGTGCGTTGCCGAGCGCCGGGCCGGCGACCGTCTGGATGGTCTCGACGATAAAGTCGGCGGCGGCCGTGCGAAGACCCTCCTTGCCGCCGAAATGATAGGCGATCGAGCCGATGTTGGCTTGCGCCTCGGCGGCGATCTCGCGCGTCGAGGTGCCATCGAAACCCTGCCGTCCGAACAGCTTCAACGCCGCCTGGACAAGGGCCGCGCGCGTCATCTCGGCGGGCTCGCGGCGAAGAACTTTAGGCTCAGGCAGTTTGATCATGAGCACACTTTAATCAATCGATTGATTAAAGTCAACTTCTGTTCGTCGTTGCCTTGCCATCGACGGCGGCAACCGCTTTAGTGCGCGGCCATGGGCAAGGAAGTCGAACGAAAATTCCTGGTCACCAGCACCGCGTGGCGGGAGCTGGCCGAGGCGGATATCCGCATCCTGCAGTTCTACCTCGCGGCCGGCCCCGGACGCACGGTGCGCATCCGCATCAGCGATGGCACTTCCGCCAAGCTGACGCTCAAATTCGGCAGCAAGGCGCGCGAGCGCGACGAATTCGAGTATCCGATCCCGCTGTCGGAGGCGGTGGAGATGCTGGACTTCGCCATCGGACGTGTCATCGAGAAGACACGTCACCATGTTAGGCACCGTGGCTATCTCTACGAAGTCGATGTTTTTGGCGGTCCGCTTGCGGGACTTGTGGTCGCCGAACTTGAGACGCCGGAGGACGTGCCGGACGAAATGCTGCCCGACTGGCTCGGCCGTGAAGTCACCGGCGAGCAGAAATTCTACAACGCGTCGCTCGCCCTTGGTGGGATTCCGGAGATCGCCGCATGAGCTTTCGCATCGATCCGCGCCTGCCGCTGACCGGCGAGGTCAGGAGGATCCTTGCCGAGGAGATCGGCAAGGCGCTGCATCATCTTGACGCCGCACGGAGCCGGCCGGAACAGGCGCTGCACAAATGCCGCAAGCGGCTGAAGAGCGCCCGGGCTTTGCTGCGGCTTGTTCGTTCCGGAAACGAAACATTCTGCGAGACCGAAAACCAGTGCTACCGCAACGTGGCCGGCCTGCTTGCCGGCCTGCGCGAGGCGACAGCGCTGATCGAAACCATCGACCGACTGGCAGCAAGCTTTCCCAAGGAGAGCGGCGACGACGGGCTGGGCGCGGTTCGCGACAGGCTGATCGCCCACCAGCATGAATTGCACGAAGGTGCCGGCCTCGAGGCGGCGATCGGTGCTGCGACCGCCGCCTGCGAGGAGGGCCTGCACCGCATCGACACGCTGGCCTTGCCCGACCAGCCGGAACAGGCGGCCGACGTGCTTGCCGAAGGCGCCCGCGTCACGCTGCGCCGTGCCAGGAAGGCGCTCGACAAGGCCGGATCGCGGGGAGCGGCCGATGATTTCCACGATCTGCGCAAGGCGGCCAAGACCCACGGCATGCATCTGTCGCTGCTCGGCCGGCTGTGGCCGACACCGATCAAGGCAAGGCGCAAGGCGGTCGACGAACTGGGCGAGCGGCTGGGCGACCTGCACGATGTGCTGGTGATGCGCGCGCTGCTCGAGGCCGACGACCAGCCGCTCGGGCCGCCCGAAGACACGAAATTTCTGGCCAAGCTGCTGAAGCGGTCGGAGAAGCAGCTGAAGAAGAGGTGCCTTGCCGAAGCGGCCGAGTTGTTCGGCGACAGCCCCAAACGCTCGACACGCAAACTGGCCCGCAAGGCGCGCGACGATCTGGCTGCGCCGCCGGAAGAGGCCGCGGCATCGTAGGCTGACCTGGCGCTTTTCCTCTTAGTCCGGACAGGGGGAGGAAAGGCGTGCGCTAGCCCTCATTACCCGCCCATGCTAATCGCCATGGAGCATGACCGAGCCCGGCGACACGCTTCTGGATCGACTTGGCCGCTGGCTTGCCGGCCGGCTGCAGGAAGAATCGTCTGGCTACGAGCCCTACACCCCGTCCGATGCCGAAACGCTGCGCCGCACGCTTGAGCCCGGCGACATCCTGCTGATCGAGGGCAACCAGAAGATCTCGGCGGCGATCAAGTACCTGACCCAGTCGACCTGGTCACATGCGGCCTTCTATGTCGGCGATGCGCTGGCCGAACCGGAAGACGGAACGGAACGGCGGCGCCTGATCGAGGTCACGATCGGCGAAGGCTGCGTCGCCGTGCCCTTGTCGCGCTACCGCACCTACAACACCCGCATCTGCCGGGCGAGCGGGCTGGCGCCGGAGGATCGCGACAAGGTCGTCGCCTTCATGATCGGCAAGCTCGGCCTGAAATACGACCTCAAGAACATTTTCGACATGCTGCGTTTTTTCTTCCCGACACCGCCGGTGCCGGTGCGCTGGCGCCGCCGCATGCTGGCCTTCGGCTCCGGCGATCCGACACGGGCGATCTGCTCGACGCTGATCGCCGAGGCCTATGGCCAGATCCGCTATCCGATCCTGCCCGAGATCACCCGTGCGCCCGGCCGCGCTTCGGCGCAGTCGAATTATTCGCGCAAGGAAATCCTGCACATCCGCCACCACTCGCTGTACACGCCGCGCGATTTCGACCTGTCGCCCTATTTCCGCATCGTCAAGCCGACGCTGGAATATGGTTTCGACTACCGGGCGGTGACCTGGGACGACAAGCTTGCCGATACAGGGGCGAAGGCCGCCGAATAAACACGATCAAAAGAGTCCAGCCGCGTGCACGGGAACGCTGGCCGGCGGCCGGGCGTCAGTGCTTGCAAGCCGCGGCCCGCACGTCCGAGGGTGTAGCGTCGTAGCGGCGACGGAACGCCCGGTTGAAATAGGAAAGGTCGTTGAAGCCGGCCTCGTAGGCGATCGCGGTGATGCTGCGTCCGGCATGGCGCGGATCGCCGAGCATGCGATGGGCGCGCGCCAGCCGCTGGGTCATCATGAAATCAATCAAGGATGTGCCATCGCTCTCGAACAGCTTGCGGACATAGCGGGCCGACAGTCCGTGGCGGGCGGCGACGTCCTGCGCCGACAGGTCGACATGGCCACCATGCGCTACGATATCTGCCTTGATGGCGCGCAAGCGGGCAACGCTGACGCCGCGGCCGCGCGCGATCTGGGCCGCATCCCTGGTCGCGCCCATGGCGAGTGCGGCAAGGTCGAAGACATGCGTCGCCGCAAGGTGGCAGGCCTCCGCAGTCAACTCGTCTCCGACCTCCTGGATCGAGCCGATATAATCGAGCAACAGCCGCATCGCCCCGCTCTGGGTCGGCAAGGGCCGCATAAGAACCGCGGCCGGATCGCCGATCAGAGGCGAAAGCTGCTTGCGCGAGAAACTCAGATTGATGAAGCGGAACCCGCCGGCGCCGATCAGGTTGAGGCCAACCTCTTCGCCGCTCATCATCAGCGCCTGGCCGTTCCCGACCGCCTCCTCGCGGCCGCGATGCTTCATCACACTGCCCCCGTCGAGCGCCGCCAGAAGAACGAAGTCGTCGTTGTCGATCAGCGACGACGTATGATGCACCCGGAATTCCGATGAGCTGCCGGTGGCTATGCCGAGGCCTGGCAACGCGCGCACCCGCATGTCGATCTGCGCCGGCGCCAGCGGATCGAGGTCCACCCTCAGAACCGTGCGGCCGTAAACCTCGCGCGTGATCTCGACGCGATCCCGCTCCGGAAACATCTCCGTCGCCAGTCTGAACGAAGCTGACGGCCCCATCGTCGCAGTCATCGACACCCCCTAGCCCAAGAGCGCGGTCATATGCGCTGCAGCCTGCAAAACGTCAATCCCGGGCCGTTTTGGCCGCTTTCAGTGCCGTTCTGTCCAAGCTGACCCCCTTGGATGCCCCTAGTTTTGCGGCGCGATTCCGAAACGGAACCGCATTGGCGGCAATCCAAGGGGGCACGATGTTTCATTTGCAACTGTTCAAGACGCTGTCGGCGCTGGCCGCGGCGGGCTTCAATCCGCGCGTCTATCTGCTGTCGATCGCATTGGGCAACGCGGTGACCGATCATCGCGAGGCCAAGCTGCCGCCGCGCGCTGCCCGATGATGAGCAGCACCATGAAAAAGAGCATTATCCTGGCCCTGACCATTGCCCTGGCGGGCTGCCAAACGGGTCAGGTCGACGACAACCCGGCATCGATCGCGAGTGCGGCTGGCAGCAAGAAGGCCCAGAACGAACCGACGACGGAAACGGCCTGCGCCGCTGCCGCCAAGAAGGCGGCGAAGGCACAGACCAATGCGGCTCTGCTCGGCGGTGTCCTGTCGATGGCGGGGGGTCTTGGCGGTCTGGCTGGCAATGGTGGGGTCATTGCCGGTCAGGCCGCCTCGATCGGCGGCTCGGTTCTGCAGTCCCAGGCCACGAGCAGTGCCCGGGCCGGCGCTGCGGAGGATTGTTATGGCTGAGCGGCGTTTCGCAGCCATGCGCCGGCTGGCCGGCGCGCTCGCACTTGCCGGCATGATCTTCGACAGCCCGCAGGCCTTGGCGCTGACAGCGCGGGATGCGTCGACGGTCGTTGGCCTGATCGAGGCCTTGCAGCCCGAATTCGGTCAGTTCGCCTATGACGAGGAGATCGCCGCCGACTGGTACGAGCGCGATGCCGCGGACAACGGCTTGATCGGCACAGCCGGCTTCACCGCCGACAGCTGGAAGGTCGCGCTTGGCGAGACCATGCGCGGGTTCCTGGCGACGATGCCGGTCGCAGAACTCGATGCCATTTTCGCCAAGCTCAGGGATGCCATATCCGGCATGAGGGAGCTGACCGACGCACAGAAGACAGAGACCATCGCCGCCATCGACGAAGAGGTCGAAGGGTTGATGGCTTTGCGGGCCGAGGGCGACCCCTTCGCCGATGTCGTCAGGCCGCTGACGCCGAAAATCCGCAGCCTCATCCTCGGCCCGGCGATGGGGCGATAGGATGTTGGGCAACAGGAAACGGGTGGCGGGAAAAGCAACTCCGAGCGGGAACCTCAAGGTCGAACATCGCGGCATTTTTCCAGCCACGGCACGTGTCAGGCGGGGCAGGCCGATCGCGATGCTTATCTGCCTGCTGGCGTCCAGCTGCAGCCAGACGGCCGCCAGCCCGCCGATCACCGCCGACCAGCATGCGCAATTGGCGGAGCTGGCGGCCGGCCCGGACTCGCCGGAGGGCCTTGGCGAGGCCCTGGCTGCAGTCGAGGCGACCAGGAAAATGCAGGATTGCCGGGCGCGTATGAACGAGACGGCCGGGCAGATGAAGACTATGGGCGCCGTCAACGGCGCGGTCGGCATCGCCGGCCGCATGGCGGGTCCGGGCGGCAAGACAGCGGCAAAAATGGTGGCGGTCGGCACCGCCAAGGCCGTGCGCGGCAAGCTCAGCCATCAGATGCAATCATGCTGAGAGGATTGGCGTGGTGTCCGGTCAGGCCGGCAGTGGCCGCCGTGTCTTGGCGGCCGGGTCGGTTGCTCTCGCACCGGCATCTCGCGGATGCGGCCCGATCGGCATGATCGCCGGAAACGGCGTTGCACCGAACGCAAACGTCCATTTGTAGCCGACCAGCCCGTCCTCCGGCGTGGTGTGCTGGTCGTGATGGGCGAGCAGTTTGGCGCGGTCGGCGAGATCCTCCGCCTCGCGCCGCACCATCTCCGCCGTCTCCGGCCGCATCCGCCTGGAGAAGCTGACGAAGGTCGCTTCCTTGTCGATATGGGTGATCGCCCAGCCGATGAAATTCTTGTTGGTCATTTCGAACAGCGGCCTGAGCGGCCCTTCGAAATTCCACTGGATCGGCGTCTCGACCAGCACTCTCGCCGTCAGACCCCGGCCGAGCGCGACCAGGCCGAGCTCCTCGAGATCGCGCAGATAGAGAAACATCGAGGCCTCGCTCAGGCCTTGCGAGCGCATGATGCCTTCGGGCGTGAATTTTTCCGATAACATGACGAAGATGAACAGCAAGGCCGGCCGGCCGGCGAGCCTGCGCTCGATCTCCGGTGCGATGTGGTTGATCGGCCCCGGCCCCCGGTTCATCGAGCCGAGCACGTTTTCCAGCTCTACGCCGGCGGCCTCGCAAATCTCCACCAGCCGGTCGAGCTTGCAGTTGCGCTCGTGGAAGATGCGCTTCACCGTCGGTTCGGAAATGCCCATGCGTTCGGCAAGCGCGCGATAGGTGACGCCCTTGGCCTTCAGCGTCCGCTTCAGCGCCTCGAAGATCAGACCGTTCATCGGATGCACCTCTAGCCGGCGGTTTCGTATCGAATTTCGATACTAGCGCTAATCGACCTTTCCGGAAAGTATCGAAAATCATAGCTATTCGCCGTCATCACAGGAGAGCAGTCATGAACACCTTCATTACCTCGGCCTTTCTCGCCGTCATCGGCATCGCGGCCGCGCCTGCCGCCGAGGCCGGCGAACTCTGGCGCGCCACCGGTCTCGAACAGCCGGAATCAGCCCTGTTCGATGCCATCCACAAGCGCATCATCGTCTCCAACATATCAGGCAATCCCGGCGACGCCGACGGCAACGGCTATCTCTCCGTGCTGTCGCTGGACGGCAAGACGGTCACCCAACACTGGACCGACGGCATGGACGCACCCAAGGGCATGGCGATCTCGGGCGGCAAGCTCTATGTCGCCGACATCACCAAAGTCCGCGTCGTCGACCTCGCCAGCGGCAAGCTCATCGCCAGCATCACGGTGCCGAACGCCGTCTTCCTCAACGACATGACTTCAGACCAATCCGGCAAGGTCTATGTCACCGATATGCTGGCCGACGCCATCTACCGCATCGACGGCGACCGGCCGGAGTTATTCGTCAAGAACGCGATGCTGGCTTCGCCCAACGGCGTCTTCGCCGATGGCGATAGGCTGATCGTCGCCTCCTGGGGCAAGGGCATCAAGCCCGACTTCAGCACGGCTGAGCCAGGTGGCCTGCTGTCGGTCAACCTTTCAAGCAAGGTGGTTTCGCCCTTGCCGGGCGCCCAGAAATTCGCCGACCTCGACGGCGTCATTGCCATCGGCGATACGATCTACGCCACCGCCTACATGACCGGCGCGCTCTACCGCTATCAAGCCGGCGCCGCACCGGAAGCGGTGGCGCATTTCAAGCCGGGCAGCGCCGACATCGGCACGGATGGAAAATCTATCCTTTATGTGCCGTTGATGAACCAGGGCGAAGTGGCGGCACTGCAGCTCGATTGAGGGCCACGCGCCTCAGGGCCGAGCTGCGAGACGTTCGCAGCCGTGAGGTGAAAGGTCGTTCGTCGGCGATGATCACCAACCCGAACTCGTCTTGTGGCTAGTAAATGACGTCCCCGGATCGGCCCACCTTGTGCCAAGCGCAACAGCAGACGTTACCGAGCAGATGCTTTGATGTCGCCTTTTTGGGGGCCGGAAGCGGACCTGTCCGGTTCTGGAACAACTACCGGGAAGCTGCCGGTCCGCTGACGTCCCTGGCGAACGTCAATAGGTATCCAAAATTGAATTCCTATATCCTTGGATGTCTTGAAGGCGACTAGCGATCACCTTGCCGACCGCCTCGGGGCTGTGCACCGCGGCCATGTACCTCCGAGCACGCTCGCCCATAGCGGCCACGACCTCAACGTTGTCGGCAAGTTGCGCCATGACCCGAGCGGCTTCATCTATGTCGGGATCGGCCCATTTCTGGCCTTCGATGAAATAGGGGTATTGATCGGGTTCGACGCCGATCAATCGGTATGGAATAGGAAACCCCGTCTGCGTGCCAACAAAATCCTTACTTCCCGAAAAGTCTGTTGCAACAACGGCTTTGCCCATGGCCATGGCTTCGGCAATTCCCAACCCGAAGCCCTCCGAGCGATGCAACGAGACAAAGACATCGCACGATTTTGTCAGACAATAGGTTTCGGTTCGAGTGAGAACCTCATCAATCAACACAACCCTGTTGTCGGTCTGCGCCAGGCTACGAATTGAATTCAGAATTGTTCGCTTGTGGGGGCTGTTACCCATCGTCTTGATAACCAAAGAAACCCGTCGATTTCGATCATGCCCGAACGCGCGCAGGTAGGCTTGTAAAACAGCGTCCGGGTTCTTCCGGTCCGGGTAGGACGAAAAATCGAATGAAAACAGAAATGCGGTGAAATTCTTTGGAATCTTGAAACGCTCACGACTCGCCTCGATGTCGGGTGGGACGGATATAGCCACCGGAATATGCACAACGGGGCGGTCGGTACCGGCCATGAAGGCATCCCGAACGAAGGCGGTCGGGGCCCAGATTTCGTCCATATGTTGCAGACTGTTCAGCCATTGCGGGTGGATCGAAGGCAGTTCCCAGAAAGGCCTGACGATGTTGTATCTGTTTTGGAGAACACCCCCGCCAATGCCATGAATGGTTGACCCCAGCATGTCGGCGTTTACGCAGAAAACGTTCACCATTTTGGACGGTCGAACAACGATACGAGACGTCAGGGCTCTATCCCTCCTTGACGAAAGAACCTGCTCGTCAAAGTTCGTGACATCATAGGTGATGTTGGCACCGTCGACTGAACGAGCGAGCGAGCGCATTGCTTCACCCACGCCCGTTTCTGAAAATGGATAACCGATCAGGGACAGGCCGGGCCCAAGGGTGGCCTTCGATGTCGTGTCGAAATTTGCGGGCCACGCATGCCTGAACATCGCATCGAGAAATTGCTTTCGCTTGGCCGGTGGTACCATTCTATAGAGCCAGCGAATGTGAGGCTGGGCTTTCATGAGAGTCCGGTAAGCGCGGCGCGCGATACGCGGCGCGATCACCGATTTTTCTGTGGCGGAAACATCTGCAGTTCCGTGACCTAGTTGGCGGATTCTCTTGGCGACAGTTTGCGTGAACCTGGGAGGAATCCCTGCCGACGTCGCGCCACCGGCGATATACCAGTCGGCGTAGTTTATCTGGGATTTCCCCTCTTGGAGAGGGAAGTAGGATTGTAGGTCGCGCCTCGTCGTCCAGAGTGCGTGCGCAAGCTGTGTGACCACACCACCGGGGTTGGGCTTGATGCCGGCTGGACGGTCCAGATGGTCCGGCATCAGAGTGAAAGGATCGCCCTCGAAAGGCTCGAGCTTCTCACGAAAGAGAATTCGCGCCAGTTTCGGAATCTTGGTGCCGTCGGAGAACGTCCCGAAGCCATAGGGAACTGAAGAAAAACTGCTTGCCCCGAAACCTTCCAACTGGTCATGATAACCCGCTGTGAGGCTTGCCAACGCTTCCGTAGATGTTGGCTTCCATCGCTGCTGGTGCTTCGACAGGACGCCCCTGTCGCCGGGAGTGATCCCGCTGAAATGGAAGAAGGCGAGTGGCGAGCCGTTGACCTCGTAGTTCTCATTCTTGGCTTTGATCGTGCGGGTGTCCAGGTTCCAGTACGCCACGTTGTAAGCTGGGTCGCGCAGGATGTATGTGCCTGGGCAATAGGCGGGCCACAGGTCCATGAATTTCTGGTCAACGAAAATCCCGTCGCTGAGGCGATCGGTGACGCACTCGTTTTGCAGACGCGACTCCCACCATTCCAGCAAAGCCGACGTCTCGCCTGTCCTGGCGAGGGCCAAAAATCCCAGATTGTAAATGCCGGATCGCATAAAGGTCAGGTCGTTTGGGCTCTCGGAATGGAGATTGGGGGCGAGGGAATGCGGCGTCAGGATGGAAGTCGCTCCCTCGTCGAATGCCCGCAATATTTCGTCGAAGCGACGATAGGCGAAGATATCCGGATCAAGGTAAATCACGCGGTCAAAACCTTCGGCAAAAAGCCGCCGGAATACCGTAGGCTTGATGGCCGTATTCAGTTCCACCACATCGTAGCGAAAACTGAAGGAACGACGATCCGGCAGATCGAGTTCGTCGAAAAAAATATGAGCGTCGAATTCGGGGAAGGCGCCCTGTTGCATGTCGTTTCGAGGTGTGTCAGCGATGGCAAGTATGCGTGAGAAGTCTGGATGGTGGCGAGCAAACGAAGACGCAAGCGTCCGCGAATAGTGGAGATAGTTCCACGATGAAATCGTAAAGAACGCATTCCTCATGCTGGGCCCGAATCTTCCTTTGCCTTGGCATCCAAACGTTGCCATAGCCCACGACAGGGGAAATCCACAATCGCAAGGAAACGGGCTGTGGCAAATAAGACCGCTTTGATAACGGGCATCACGGGGCAGGATGGAGCTTATTTATCAAAGCTGCTTCTCGACAAGGGATACCGTGTGGTGGGCTCCATGCGCCGCACGTCGGGGATAGGCACATGGCGTCTCCAGGATCTGCAGGTTCTGCGAGATATCGAATTCGTGTCGATGGAACTGACCGAGGACTCAAACGTGCGTGCGGTGCTGGAGAATGTCCAGCCTGATGAGATATACAATCTTGCGGCTCAGAGTTTTGTCGGAGATTCGTTTAGACAGCCAATCTATACATCTCAGGTGACCGCGATCGGAACATTGAGACTGCTGGAAGGCGTTAGATCTGTCGTCCCAGAAGCTAAATTCTACCAGGCTTCGACGTCCGAAATGTTTGGTAAAGTGCAAGAGGTCCCGCAAAACGAAAGAACTCCCTTCTATCCGCGCAGCCCTTATGGAGTGGCCAAGCTGTTCGCGCATTGGACTGTTGTGAACTACAGAGAGGCGTATGGCTTGCATTGCTGTAGCGGGATCCTCTTCAATCACGAGTCGCCTCTGAGGGGCGTGGAGTTTCTTCCTCGAAAAGTAACACTTGGTATGGCCAAGTATGCGTTGCGCGGCGAAGGGCCTCTGCGGGTCGGAAATCTAGAGGCGAAAAGAGATTGGGGCCACGCGCGAGATTACGTCGATGCAATGTGGAGGATGCTGCAAACGACGCCTGTAATGGATTTCGTTGTGGCGACCGGGAGAACGCACACGGTTCGTGAATTTGTCGAGATGGCCGCGAAAGCCTGCGGCATCTTTCTGGATTGGCAAGGAACGGGGCACAACGAGCAAGGTATCGACCGGACTACCGGAAAAGTCGTTGTATCTGTTGACCCGGCTTTCTACAGGCCATTGGAAGTCGACCTACTTGTCGGCGACTCTTCGCGCGCCAAAGAGGTGCTTGGCTGGAGTCCCACGGTTCGACTGGAGGATCTGGTCGCCGAGATGGTTGAGGCTGACATGCAACGGGTCTCGTCGAACCATGCGGCAGGGTTCTAGCAGCAGCGATCTAATATCCCCATAGCCTGGCCAGGTCGCGGCCGATCAGGTCGCTGGTCGTGGACACGTCCGCCGCGAACAGCTTTTTCAAATCGACTGCCATATCGTCAGCGATTTTCGTTTCGAACCCTACGGCGCGGTTGTCGCGGTACTCCTGGTTTACATTGACTCCCAGGAAGCGCTGCAATTGCCGAGCCCAGAGACCCCGGTGGAACGGGCGCCATCGCATTAGGTCCTCATAGACCAGCACAAGCATCTGGTTTTTGGGGAATCTCTGGTAATAAGCTTGCAAATGCCTTCCGTAAAATGAGTGGTTTATATTCATTGCTGCGGAATACCACGAGTTATCTTCCAATTTATTATTATATATATCCGCCACCCCCTTTCTGATATAGGAATTTATATCGAGTTTAAGTTCGGGACCCAAAGACGGATCTATCTTCCCCTTCATGTGCCTGTACTGTGAAATCACTCGGCTGACAGGGTCCCTGAGCGTTGCGATGATTTTCGCGTCCGGATTGTAGGCTTTTATCGCCTCCGCCACCGGGATGCTTGAAAGATAGACGGGAGAAATGTCGGCGAGATAGCGATGCTCAGTCGTCGCCTCCGAGAAGCGCATGTCGTACACGCTTTCGGTTACATTCGCGTCGATGCCGAAGCCATTCATCTCTTTCTCTTCGGGGACGAAGACCTTTCCCGTCCCGCGCAGCATCCATGCCAGACTGCTGGTTGCGGTCCTTGGGGCTCCGATGCCTATCAGATTTACCCGCCTCACAGTGTGCGCTTTCAACAGTGGCAATCTTGATCCCCCAAATCGCCGGCAACCCGGTATGATCTAAATATTTTTATGTCGGGTTGAAGCCGCAACGCGATCGTTGTACGAGCGCTACACGTCTATGAGCTTTGAACGGGAAAGATCGTTGATCGTGGCAATGACCGCCCGCGTTCCGAGCCAGATGGTATCGACGCCGGCTTTTCGACGCATCCGCGCACGCGATGTTGCGATCGCTTTGCTCCTCGGGCTCCTCTCCCTCCTGGTCTTCAACGCGAATATGCGCTCGATCGCGGCAGCGGACAGCTTCGCAGCGCGCTATCTGCCCTTTTCAATCTGGCAGAATCACAGCCTGACCCTGAACCCGATCCTAGACCTGGTCGCTCAGGGCCGAAAGCCTCCGTCAACGCCGGACAAGACTTACAATGCCCATTGGATCGTGAAGGTTCGGGGGGGCGATTACGTATCGAAATTTCCCATCGTTGTTCCCGTCGTCCTCTCCCCACTCTATCTGCCGGCTGTCATCTATCTGGACCGACATGGTTCCGACCCGCTGCTGTTGGACAAGCTCGCCCGCATCATGGAAAAGCTCTGCGCTTCTTCGATAGCGGCGGTCTCTGTGGGGCTGCTCTACTTGCTGCTTCGGCGCAGGACCGATGAAGGGTGGGCAGCCATTCTGAGCTTGCTCTATGCATTCGGCACCACGACATGGGTCATCAGCAGTCAGGCCCTCTGGATGCATGGCCTGGCGCAGTTGCTGGTCATAGGCACAATGCTTTTGCTTACAGGCCCTGCCAAGCCGTGGCGGGTCCTGCTCGCCGGTCTGCTCTGCGCGCTTATTGCGGCCAACCGCCAGCCGGATGCCATACTGGCTGCAGGCTTGGGTATCTATGGCCTGTGGTGGGCTGGCCGCATGAGAGCACTGCTCGTTTTTTCAGGCATGGTCCCCGTCGCTCTAACCCTTGCCTACAATGTCATGCTCGTCGGCAATATTGCGGGTGCTTATGCAGTGCATGTCGGGGTCGGCGATTTAAATGACAGCTTGATGGGCGGTATCGCGGGTCTGCTTTTCAGCCCGACTCGAGGCCTCTTCGTCTTCTCCCCGTTCTTGCTGTTTGTCCCGATTTTTTTCCGCCGCATCGCGGCTGAACAGCCGGGACGAGGTCTAACGGCGGCAGTCGGTTGCTCGATGATCGTGCAGGTGTTGTTCTACGCCATGATCGACTGGCGGCAAGGCATGTCGTGGGGGCCGCGATGGCTTACCGATATGTTGCCCATGCTGATATGGATGCTCCCGCCGGTTGTGACAGCTCTGTTGCGCAGCGGTCGCGCGGCGTTCGGCCTTGCATCGCTGGCGGCGGTCTCAACCCAGGCGATCGGCGCTTTCTGGTATACTGGCATTTTCGACATGCCCGTTATCTCGACCCAGGGCCCGGACAGAATGCGGCCGGCCTGGGACATTCATAACGCGGCCTTCATCGCCGAACTCTCTCACCCGCATGTGCGCGCCGACCTCGTTGTCGATTTAACAGGCAACATCGACGCCGTTAACATCTTGCCCGCAGGTCAAGCCGTCGGCGCCGAAGCAGGCCGACAGCTCGAGATCCTGGGATGGGCGCTCACCAACAATCACTCTCCAGCCGATGTCGGTGTGCTGATCGACGGCCGGCAGCTGGGTGGAACCAGGGATTTCTTTGGCAGAGCCGATGTAGAGAAGGCTTTGGGACAATCGAGCCCGGCTGGCTGGCGCGTGACCATCCCGATTGATCATATAACGCCGGGCGAGCATTTGCTGGCGGTTCTGGTGCGCGCGACCCAGGGTGGCGACCCGCGCCTGCTCAAGCAGGTCTCTTTCCTTGTTCCTGAGGACAAAGTTGCAGTTGAGCATGTCAGCGATCTGCCCAGCGCGGCGCGGCACGCCAGGCAGATGCTCGCGAACGATCAGCAGGCCGGCGGCTACTGGCTTACATCCTATACCAGCGCGAGCCGGTTCGAGCAGCCGCGCCTGGAACTCAATACCTATCTCAACGCCGTCATGCTTGACGTGGCGAGCCCGGTGGCCGAAGCCGCCGGCGTGAGCGACATGCTTGCAGGAGCGCGGCAGTTCCTGTCTGCACAGATCGAGGAAAGTGGCCTTGTGCGCTATCATGGTCGGCCGGATGCGCCCACGATCGGCACGCTTGGCTGCGCCATCACGCCCGATTCGGACGACACAGCCCTGGCGTGGCGGGTTGCGCCCAGCGACAAGCGCGAACTGCTGCAACCCGCGCTTGCCACCATCACGCAATTCAGGCGGGCTGACGGGCTTTACCAGACCTGGCTTGCGACAAGGGACAAGTACCAATGCCTCGACCCGGGGCACGACCCTAATCCTGCGGATGCCGCAATCCAGATGCACATCTTCCTCCTTCTTGACCGAGTGGACAAACCCGCCGCGCGGTCGCTGTGCGAAGCCCTCTCTAAGAAGGCCGGCGATGACGATATCTGGGTTTACTATGCCGATGCGCCCCTCATGCCGACGCTGCGGTTGGCGGACCTGGAAAAAGCCGGCTGCGTGCCGCCGGTTCCGCAATCGCGATTGCAGTCCGACATTCCCGGCCAAGACATCTGGGTTCGGGCCGCAGGCGCGCTTCGGCAAATGGAAAGCCATGCCGGCTCATCCGAGACCTATCAACGCACGGCCCAGTTGCTGAAGGATATTGCGGCCGATGACTTTTCCTTGTTGAGCCACACACCTCCGCTTCTGTATCACAATGACCTTAGCGCGACGATAAGACGATTCTACTGGTCGCAAGATTTCGGCTATGCCCTTTGGTTGCGGCTCTATTTCGAGAATGAACTTATGCGTTCGAAGCTTGCCTGCGGCTCGAAACAGGAATGTGGTGACAAGTGACGCAAATCGCCGGCGATGCAGCCCCTCGAAGTCGCCTCCCGGCGACGCAGTCGTTGCTGCGTTGGCTTTCTTGCATCCGTTATGACGAGGTCGCGGCCCTGCAGGCCACGCCTTTCATCGGAGCCGTTTTCTCCGTTGGAGCCTTGTCGGCCGGCCATGTACTGACCGGGGCCATCATGATGGCCGGCAATCTGTGCCTGATGGCTCATGTGTTCGTTCTCAACGACTGGTCAGGTATCTTCGGCGATCTCAAGGACCCGGACCGGGCCGGCCGGACATTCGCTGCAAAAGGCCTGACGCGCACGGAAGTCGGCTATCTCGCCGGCTCGTTACTGGTGGTCAGTCTGCTCCTCCTTACGCTGGTCGGTACGGGAACGCTTCTTATCGCAGCAACGATCGCCGGGTTGAGTGCCTTGTATTCCAGCCCCGCCTTGCATTTGAAGGCGGCGCCGCTGTTCAATTCGGCCCTGCATTTTGTCGGCGGTTGCCTGCATTTCCTGCTTGGATACACGGCCTTTGGCGCGATCGATGGACAGGGCGTCGTCCTAAGTTGTTTCTTTGGACTGGTCTTCACTGCCGGCCATTTCACGCATGAGGCGCGGGACCACGAGGTTGACCTGATCAACGGCATACGCACGAACGCCGTGGCGTTCGGCAAGACGCAAAGCTTCGTCGCCGGCTTGGTGCTTTTTATCTCCTCCTACATCTACCTGGTCGCGCTGGCTGCACTCGGGTTCGTTCCGTTTGCTCTCGTCCTTGCCGCTGCGCTCATCCCGTTGCATCTGTTGGCGTCCCGCCGCGCCATGCGGGCTGGCTTGACGTCCGAGAGCCTGCGTCGACTGCAGCGGTGCTATCGGGCGCTCTTCGCCACCATTGGCATCGGCATGATCTTGATGGTCGCTCTATCCTAGCCGGCGGTGTCGGGTTCCACCGCAACGGCTGACATGCCGGCCTCGAGGTTCCATGCTCTCCGTAATCGTACCGGTCTTCAACGAAGCAGCGACATTGCCACACGTTCTGGCGATGGTGAGTATCGCACTTCCCGAGGTGGCGAAGGAGATCATCATCGTCGACGACGGCTCCTCCGACGGCACTCGCGAGTGGCTCCAAGCCAATTTTCCAACCGGGTCCCGCTGCGCCACGGCCCTAACAGTCGGCGTTGAAGGAGGTTTCGTCTTCGCCCAGGAACAGGCGAGTGCTCCAATTGCGGTGCGCGTGTTCTATCACGACAGAAATAGCGGAAAAGGCGCCGCGCTGCAGACCGGGCTGGCGGAAGTCAAGGGCGACGTCATCGTCATCCAGGACGCCGACCTTGAATACGATTCTGCGGATTGGACCGTCATGTATGACCTCATTGTCAGGCGAAAAGTTGCTGATGTCGTCTATGGCTCACGCTTCTACGGCCGGCCTCACCGCTCTCTCTATTTCCACCATTATCTGGCCAATCGCCTCATCTCTCTGGCGTTCAATCTGCTCTTTAACCAGACACTTACCGATATCGAATGCTGCTACAAGATGTTCACGCGAGACGTGTTGAGCCGTCTGCGTCTGACCTGCAACGACTTTGGTTGTGAAATCCAGCTCAGTGCCCAGATCGCGCTTGCAGGCCGTTGGCGCATCTACGAGATGGGCATTAGCTACTTCGGTCGCACCTACGAGGAGGGCAAGAAAATCGGATGGCGCGATGGTGTCAAGGCAATCTGGTATCTCGCCCGTTTCCGGCTTTTTTCCTAAACCGCCGACGGCAGCCAAGCATACCGAGCCATGGTTCTAGGCAAAACCAGCGCGGCGTCAGGCACGGAATGCCGATGCCTAGCCGGTTATAAATGGGGTGGCTTGGTCAAATGTGCCGGTTTCCAAGCTCTTCGCCGTCAGCTTTGTGCAGTCGGGTTGACTTTTTCTAGTTCTGCCTCCAGCGACCTGGCATACTCCTCGGTTTCAGCTCGCGACTGTTCGAGACTTCTGGCGTATTCGGCCGCGGTCTCGTTCGCCTTCCGCAACAGGGCCACTGTGTCCTCCAGGGAGTTCGCATAACGTGCCGCCTCTGCGGCATCTTTCGATCGCTCCTCGAGGGCTGTCCGCAGGCTGTGTACATACCGGCCGACCTCGCCCTTCAGCGCATTGCTGTTTGCGGCAATGATCGCTTGAGCGGTACTTCGCTCGACTGCCATTTTTTCCAGGCGTTCGATGCCGATCGTCACCAGAGTTGATGGAAGCGCACCATTCTTTTGCCTGATCCAGTCGGGGCTCCCCGCGGCAACAACGGCCAGAGAAATGCCATCGAGCGTCAATCCGGTTTGCTTTGCCACGGCGCTTGCGCTGCCAAGGCCATCCTGGTCCTGAAAGAGAATGGCATCGAAACGCCGCGCCCGGACGTACCTCAACAATCGGATCGTTGAAGCCAGGAAGGATGGCTCGATTGGCTGGTCGTCCTCGTCGGGATACTCGATGTCGAAGGAATGGCTTTCGGCAAAGGCGGCAAAGGCGGTCTCATCTGCATCGGTGAAGGCGCCGATGTCGACGATGGAAATTTCGATGTCGTCGGCTATCGCGGCTTCGACCGCGGCCATCGCCGCGCCGTCACCATGGGTAGCCTTCCAAAACAGGCCGCCGGCAAGGCATATCTTTCGCCTGCCCCTACCCCGGCGCATGACACGCAGACGAGATCGCCCCGACGGTGTCTGCTGGGCCGGAGGATGCTCAATGCCGGTATAGATATCGGTATAGATATCGCCGAACGACTGCTTCACTGCGCCGAAAATGGCCGGGTCAGGGCCACGACCTTCGGTTGCGCCACGCAACTCCGAAAAAATCGGCGCGATCCATTCGGACCACACCCCATGGCGGTGAACCAAGTCTTCGGGCTCTTGATGGTGCCGCAGGTCGCGCGAAAGAAAGCCGTCGATCTCGGAAGCGGCATCCGGGATGGATTTCGGCCATGCGATATTGAGTTCATTGCCCAGGCGGCGCACGACCGATCTCCAGTCCTCGAGCAATTTCGAATAGTCGCAGAACGCCCTATCGACGCCGCGCGTGTATTCCTCGGCCGCAAGATTGTAGCGCAACCACAGAAGTCCACCCCTCTCCAGCGGCCACGATTGCCAATCACCTGCCACGCCCTGTCGCTTCGCCAGCGAGAGCGCAACCTCCACTGGATTGCGCGAGATGACGACAGCGGCACACCTTATCTTCAGTCTACCCAGCGCGACGCGCCACAAGGGAAACAGTAGCGCGATTCGGGGATCCTTCAGCACGAACAGCGGATCGTCGCCATATTCATCGGCAATCAGATCCGCCAGCCTGTCGACGAAGGCGAGAGCCTCAGGCCGTTGCAGCCATTCGCCGGCCGGCCCTTGGACGTCGTTCACGGGGGACTCGGCCAGATCCAGAATCTGGTCATTGAGGCGAACAGCAGCCTCCGGCTCCCAATGGCCGATCTCGTTGCCCAATCCCGCGGGATTGAGGTTGCGTGGCAAGGCTGCGCCGAGAAGACTGAGCACCCGCGCCAGCGCAGACGTCCCGCTGCGGTGCATACCGACAACAACTATGGCGGTTCTGTTGGTCATGACGCCTCCAAGGAAACGATTGTACGTCCAAAGTTGTTTCAAAGCAGGCGGATGAGGACCGTTGGCGTGAAACGGTGAAGCGCTCTCGCAGCAGTCGGTCGTTGCTGAAGGGGGTGTCCATTCGCCCATCGCAACTGTTGGGGAAGGCGGTTGCACTGTTGGCAACGGTGGAACCTGCATGCATAGTCGCGGCCTGGCGCGCATCGCCGGCATATGAGGCTCGGGTCAAGAATTTATCTCCTGAGTGAGGCAGGACCTGATTGGAGATTAGAGATATGTACCCGGCAGCACCAGCTTCGACGTCACTCGACCGCGACCGCGCTCGGGCGATCGTTGCAGAGGTAACCCACTGGCACCACAAGTTTGAAGTGTTCCCAGGCGTGGTCACTCCGGGTTCCTATGACCCGGGATTCCTGCTTGAAAAACTCCAATTGCCGAAAGATATGGCTGGCCTCAAGGTCTTGGACATAGGTCCATCGGACGGTTTTTTTTCGATGAACATGGCGCGTCGCGGCGCGCGGGTGACGGTCGTCGACTATCGGGCCAAGAACGTTCATGGTTTCGGAGCCATGGAGCAGTTGACCGCCTTGGACTTCGATTACCGCCAAATGAACCTGTACGATATCCCTGCATCAGACATTGGCGCGTTCGACATCGTGCTTTTTCTGGGCGTTCTCTATCATTTGCCCGACATGGTGCGCGCGCTGAACATCGTTGCCGGACTGTGTCAGGGTCGCCTGCTGGTTGAAACGGAATTTGCGCCGGCCCTGATGCCTGGCGTCGCGGTCGCGCAATACTACGAAGCGGCTTCCCTTGCCGGCGACATCACCAATTTCTGGGTGCCCAATAGGGATTGTCTCTTTGCCATGGTGCGCGACGTTGGCTTTAAGATTGATCGCATCGACAGTTGGGGCACACGCATCCTTGTAGACGCCTCGCCAGGCAGGACGGCAAAGACGGAAAAGATGGCCTATGCCTATGGGCTGCTGCCAGGCTGACCGATTGACGGCCATGGATCAGCGCACCCGCAGCGCAACATCCAACAGCGATCCCTGAAACAGTCGATCGCTTTCTGCAGCCCGGTTTCCAGGCTCACCGTTGATTTCCACTTGATCTGGCCAAGCTGATATCGGGCTGGCGGCGTCTGGGGCGGTAGCTTCGAGACAGCCCTGCGTACCCCAAATCCGCAGTGGCCCCTACTCCGCCTCCAGCTTGCCTTTCAGCTGCGCCCTCGCATCCTTGATCGAGGCGGCGTAGGTCACCAGCGGGCGCTTCACGCCGTGGTTGATCAGCATGCGCCGGATCTGCGGCGCGGCACCCGATATGATGAAGCGGACGCCGGCGCGTTTCGCCTTATGGGCGGCGCCTTCGATGACGTTGGCCGCCGTCGAATCGAAGAACGGTACGGCCGAGCAGTCGAGGATGAAGTTCTTGCGCTGGTCGGCGATACGGTCGAGCACGGTGCCGACGGTCGACGCGGCGCCGAAGAAGAACGCGCCCGAGATACGGTAGACGACGGTGTCGGCGTCGGTCGCCTCGCTGGCATCGTAGGCGTTGGTGCTGTCGGCGACATCCTCCTGCACCAGCGGCTGATCGGCCTCGACCGCAATCGACTTGGCCATGCGGTCGATGAACAGGATCGAGCCCAGCACGAAGCCGACGACGATGCCTTCGGTGAGATCGCGGAAGATGACGAGCAGAAAGGTCGCCATCAGCACCAGCGCATCGCCGCGCGAGGCACGCAGCAAGGTGGCGAAGGCCTGTTTCTCGAACATGTTCCAGCACACGACCGCCAGCACGCCGGCAAGGGCGGCGAGCGGGATGTAGCTGGCGAGCGGCGCGGCCACCAGCATCAAAGCGAGCAGGATGGCGGCGTGGACGATGCCCGAAACCGGCCCGTGGGCGCCGGCCCGCACATTGGTCGCCGTGCGGGCGATGGTGCCGGTGGCGCAAATGCCGCCGAACAGGGCGGATGCGATGTTGGCGAAGCCTTGCGCCACCAGTTCGCAGTTGGAACGATGCCGGCGGCCCGTCATTCCGTCGGCGACCACCGCCGACAGCAGCGATTCGATGGCGCCCAGCAGGGCGAAGGCAATGGCATCCGGCAGCACGTCAATCATCCTGCCCAGGCTGACCGGCGGCAGAGCGGGCATTTGCAGGCTGCGCGGGATGCCGCCAAAGCGGGTGCCGATCGTCTCGGCGGGCAGCGAGAGAAGCGCCACGACCAGCGATGCCAGCCCGATGGCGATGAGCATTGCGGGCCATGTCGGCCGCCAGCGCTTCAGGCCGGCGATGGTGACAATGGTCAACACTGCCACGAAGGTCGCCGCAAGGTTGATGGTGCCGGCCGCCTCGCCGACCGCGATCAACTTCGGCACCAGCGGTCCCGGCTCCTTGCCGGCAAGCTTCAGCCCGAACAGTTCGACGATCTGTCCCGAAAAGATGATGACGGCGATGCCAGCGGTGAAGCCGACCGTCACCGGATAGGGAATGAACTTGATGTAGGTGCCAAGACGAAGATAGCCGATGGCAAGCAGGAAGACGCCTGCCATCATCGTTGCCAGCAGCAGCCCATCGATACCGACCCGAGCAACCGTCGCGGCCACCAGCACGATGAAGGCGCCAGCCGGGCCGCCAATCTGGAAGCGGCTGCCGCCAAGCGCCGAAATGATGAAGCCGCCGACGATCGAGGTGTAGAGGCCGCGCTCGGGCGTCACGCCCGATGCGATCGCGATGGCCATCGACAAGGGCAGCGCGACGATGGCGACCGTCAGCCCGGCAATGGCGTCCGCCTTGAAGTCGGCGAAGGTGTAGCCCTCGCGCCAGACCGTCACGAGCTTCGGCGTGAACAATTCGGAAAATGTCGGCTTTGCCGGACCGTGGGCCGACCTGTGGGCCGGTTCATGCACTGCCCGCTGCGTCTGATCCATGGACTGCCTTTCGCACCCTGAAAGGCGGCGGGATCGTCGGCAGGACTGTCGGCGGTCGCCGTCGCGACTTTATGCCGGCTCAGCCTTGGGATCCGGCGGCACGGCAGGCTTGAGGCGCACGCCCCGGCCGCCGCGCTCGCTGGCCTGATTCTCGCCGATCAATTCCACCCCGACCTCGTCGAGAGCCTGGATGACCTTCATCAGCGTGTCGACCACGCCCCTGACCACGCCATCACTCGCTTCCATGCGCTGGATAGTCGGAAGCGAAACGCCGGCGCGCTCGGCGAGAGTCTTCTGATCGATGCCGGCCAGCGCCCTTGCGGCGCGCATCTGCGCGGCAGTGATCATCGGCCGGAATCCCCGTCTGAGTCTGCAGGAATAAGGTATAATACTACCATTGTGATGTTTCAAGCATTAATATGAACGTCTGATACGTGAGGCGTAGCGCCTGGCTGGCCATTTTTCAGATACTTTCCCGGGATTGCGAGCTAGGGTGTTCCATCTGGGGTGGGAGAAAACGCGGTTGAATATCTTTAAAACTTTCATGACATCGGCAGCCTTGCTGCTGGCGGTTTTCCTGTTGGCCGGCTGCGGGCACGGGCTGATCAACCGGCTGATCTAGTCTCCAGTCTCGCCGTCCGGGTGCTGCCCACGCCATCGCTGCCACGCCCGAGCAGCGAGCCAGCACAGCATCGCCCAGACGAAGCCGGCGCACCAGCCGGCCAGCACATCCGATGGCCAGTGGACCCCAAGATAGATGCGGCTGATGCCAACCAGCAGCGTCGTCAGCACCGCCAGCGACAGCACATAGATCTTCGTCGTTCGACCGGACAGGAAGCGTGCCGCCAGCGCGCCGAGCGTCAGATAGGTCACCGCCGACAGCATGGCGTGGCCGCTCGGAAAAGACAGCGTCGTTTCGTTGACGAGATGCGAGACGAGTTCGGGGCGCGGCCGGTCGATGCCGGCTTTCAGCAGGCTCGACAGCACCTGACCACCTGCCACCGCCACGAAGATGAAAAGGGCGGTCGCCGGCCTGCGGATAAGCAGGAGATAGACGATTACCGCCGTCACGATCAGCACCAGCACGCTGCCGCTGCCAAGGCTTGTGATGTCGCGCATCGCCCCTTGCAGCCACAGCGGGCCGATCGGGCTGTCGGGGCGCCCCGCCTGGCGGAAGGCGAGCAGGATCTCGGTGTCGAAGGCGTGCGGCGTGGTGGCGCGCGCCATCTCCATCAGCTCCTCGAAGCCCCACAGGCCGGCAGCGATGACCAGGCCGGCCAACAGCACCGGGAATTCAACCCGGTTGAGCAAAGCGTTCGCGGCGTTCTTCATCGGCAATTCGCCCGTTACAGCCGGCCTTGCAGATAGGGTCCGAGCGTGATCAGCGCCACTGCGGCGATCGCCAGCATGATGCCGGTCGCCTGCAGCGCGTTGACGCGCTCGCCAAAGAAGACCAGTGCCACGACGTTCACCGAGACCAGCTGGATGACGGCAGACAGGCTGAACGACACCGACATGCCGAATTCGCGGATCAGCCGAAGCATGATCAGATTGCCCAGCGAATAGAGTGCCAGCGTCAGCGCGATCTTGCCAAGGCTCGGCGCCAGGCCCCATTGCTTGGCGGCTGTCGCCGCCAGCAGGAAAATGACCGTCGAAAAGCCGAGCTGCAGCAGTCCTGAAAAACTCAACCCTCCGTCCCCTCTCGAAGCGGCTCCCGCCGCATGTGTCGCGGACGTTGTTTCCGAAGCGCGCCGGGACGTCAAGCGCTCGACCGAACGAAGCCCTTGGCAATGGCAAGACGGAGGCTCAATGTGCTGTAATCGCCCAGCCTGTCGATTGAAGGGCGGTCAGGGGTTCATGATTCGTATTCTTCATAACTTGACGCGACGCTGGAGCGAACTCTCTCTTGCCCTGCAATTCGTCGTTGCCGGCGGCTTTGGCCTGCTGGCCGTCATGCTGGTGGTGGGCGCCTGGGTGACGGCGCAGATCCGGGACGGCGTCATCCGCAATTCGGCCGCCACGACGGCGCTCTATGTCGACAGCGTGATTGCGCCGCTGCTTCCCGACTTGCGCAAGGAGCAGGAGCTCAGCGATTCCGTCAAGCAGGCGCTGGACGAGACGCTTGGCCAGGGCGCGCTTGGCAAGCGCCTCGAATCGTTCGTGCTCTGGCGCCGCGACGGGACGGTTCTCTACGCGAAGGAGACGGCCCTGATCGGCCGCCGCTTCGCTCCGAGCGACAATCTGCGTTCCGCCTTCGATGGCAATGTCGTCGCTGAATTCAATACATTCGATGATGATGAGCGCGAGGAGAAGGCTACCGGCTTGCCATTGCTGGAGATCTACAATCCCGTGCGCGAGCCCTGGTCGGGCGAGGTGGTGGCGGTAACCGAGTTCTATGAGATCGCCGACGATTTCCAGGCCACCCTGGCGTCCGCCCTGTGGTCGAGCTGGCTGATCGTGGCCGGCGCGACCTTGGCGGCATTCCTGCTCCTGTCGGGCATCGTCCTGCGCGGCAGCCGCACCATCGACGACCAGCGTGGAGCGCTGCGCCGCCAGGTGTCGGAGCTGCAGGGCCTGGTGACGCAAAACAGTGCCTTGCGACTGCGCGTGCAACAGGCCTCTCGCCGCGCAACCGCGCTCAACGAAAGATATCTGCGCCGTATCGGCGCCGACCTCCATGATGGCCCGGCCCAACTCGTGGCCCTGGCGGCGCTGCGCATGGATAGTCCGATATTTTCCAGCGATAGCCATTCGGGCGAAAGCCGTTCGACCGAGGTCGCGATGATCCGCAAAACGCTGGAGGATGCGATGCGCGAAATACGCGGCATCTGCACCGGCCTTGTGCTGCCGCAGATCGAGACGGCTGCCGCAACCGACATCCTGCGGCTGGCTGTCAAGGAACACGAGCAGAGGACGGGAACGTCGGTGAAGCTGACGCTGGCCGGACAGTTGCCGGAACCGGGCGCCTCCGAGAAGATCAGCATCTATCGTTTCGTTCAGGAAGGGCTGAACAACGCCTATCACCACGGGCTGGGCAAGGATCAGGCGGTGAGCGCCGGGATGAAAGGTGGCAGGCTTTTTGTCGAAGTGTCGGACGGCGGGCCGGGTTTCGATCCGGCGGCACGGGTCGAGGGCCTCGGCCTCGCCGGCCTCAGGGAGCGGGTCGAAAGCATTGGCGGACAGTTCGAAACCTTGACCGGGCCGCAAGGTACGCGTTTGGTGATCCGTCTGTCGGTCGAGGAGCAAGCATGACTGGGACCATTCGCATCGCCATTGTCGACGATCATCCCCTCTTTCGCGAAGGTGTGACGCGCAGCCTGTCCGAGATCGGGGGCTTCGAGATGGTTGGCGAGGGCGCCACGGCGCAGGATGCCGAACGCCTCGCCGCGACGGTGCGGCCCGACATCTTGCTGCTCGATATCTCCATGCCTGGTGGCGGGCTGACCGCGGTCGCAAGCATCCTCGCCAGCCATCCCGCCCAGAAGATCGTCATGCTGACCGTTTCGGAGGCCAATGCCGATGTGACCAAGGCGCTGAACGCAGGGGTGAATGGCTATGTCCTCAAAGGCGTCGGGTCGCGCGGGCTCGCCGACATCCTGCGCAATGTCGCAGCCGGCGAAAGCTACCTCTCGCCGACGCTGTCGGCCCGGCTGCTTTCGGATCTCCAATCCCAGCAGCCGACCGACGGCATGGCGGAACGGCTGCGGCAGCTCACCGAGCGACAAACGGAAATCCTGCGGCTGGTGGCGGAGGGGCTGAGCAACAAGGAAGTCGCCTTGCGGCTGGAGCTGCAGGAGAAGACCGTCAAGCATCACATGACCGGGGTGCTGTCGAAGCTCAATGTGCGAAACCGCACCGAAGCGGCCTTGATGATGCGTGAGTTGCGCGACCGCGACAGGCCTTCTTCCTAGGCCAGATCCGGGGAAAATGCGCAGCGGTTTCCCGTCCCGGATTGCGCAAAAGCGCGCCGCGTCTCGGGGCTGCAGCTATTGCGGTGCCGAAAACCGGGACGACGCCGGCCGAAAACGAGGTCACCTCCGCCGGGGGGCGGCGGAGGTGACGTGCAAAGCTGACCGTTGCCTGTTGGCCAGCTTCACAAGGCCTTGAGACGATTGGCATCGGCCGGCGTGGCCTGGCGGTCGATGATCGTGCGACCGAGAGCGTCCTTCATGCTGAAACGACCGTTCTCGAGCTTTTCCGTTATGCCATCGGGATGCCTGACTGTGATCTTGTTGCCGGTCACGTCGACCTTGTCACCGGTCTTTGCATTGACATGGCTCCCGCTCTTACCCTGGTTGGATCCCGATTTGCCGTTGTTGCCGTTATTGCCGTTATTGCCGCTGTTCCCATTCCCATTGCCGTTACCGCTATTCCCGCTATTACCGCCATTGCCCCCGCCGGAATTGCCGCCGTTGCCGCCGCCACCGCCACCACTATTACCGCCGCCCTTGGCGTATGCGCTGGCGGTGTGGATGCCGGAAACGGAACCGTCCAGGACAATTTGATAGGGCGCAATCGTCAACGCCAGCGCCGCTGCCGATTTGAGCGCCAGTCGGCAACAACGGATCGTGACCGATCTGTGCATTCTGATCTCCGACGACTGAGCCCGGCGCGCCCCACCCCAACGTTGCAGTGCAACCAACATTGCCGAAAGACGCGGCGCCCGGAAGCGACCTCCGACCGTTGCGGTTGTCAACTAGGACCATTGCAAGCGCAAGGTTGGACTAAAGTCCCAAGCATATGCTATATTAGCTTTGCATGAACGGCGCCGCGACCGCCATCGCTAAACGGGAGACTGGCTTTCCCGTCGCCTGACGACGGCAGACGCCGAACATCAAGTCACCTCCGCCGGGGGCGGCGGAGGTGACTTGTCGAGCTGGCCCGTTGACTCCGTTGTTTGCAACGACTGATGTCGCAGGATGCGCGGCCGAACATGCCGCCGAAGGTCTCCTCTATTTCGAAACGACGATTCCGGAGCGGTCCACGGTCTCCCGGGGAATGCTTGGCCAGGGCCGCGCGCAATGCCTGTCGCCGTCTGAAAGGTCTCCCGATGTCACGAAAATGTGATCCGGCGATTATAAGGGGGTCAAACAGGTATCCACGCTCCAGCCAATCCAACAGCCAGAGGCAAGCCACCATGACTGACCTTCGTTCCCCCGACGCCCGATTCCGCACCAGCCTGCTCGAGGAAAACGACGGCCCGGCCATCAACGCTTCCGACAACCGCACCATGGGCGAGATCATCGCCGCGCGGTTCTCGCGTCGCGGCTTCCTCAAGGGTTCGCTGGCTGTCTCGGCCATCGCCGCGACCGTCAGCCCGCTGGCGCTGATCAGTGCCGACGAGGCCCGGGCAGCGGAAGGCTCGGCCTTCACGTTCGACGAACTCGAGGCCGGCATCGACGACAAGCACCATGTCGCGCCGGGATACGATGCCGATGTCCTGCTGCGCTGGGGCGATCCGCTGTTTGCCGATTCGCCCGACTTCGACCCGACGAAACAGTCGGCCGAGGCCCAAGCCAAACAGTTCGGCTACAACAATGATTATGTCGGCTACATCCCGATCGACGGCTCGGCCGAACATGGCCTGCTGGTGGTCAACCACGAATATACCAATCCGCATCTGATGTTCCCGGGCATCGTGAAGATCGTCGAAAAGGACGGCAAGAAGTCGGCAGAAGTCGCACCCCTTTCGAAGGAGCAGGTCGATGTCGAGATGGCCGCCCATGGCGGCACCATCGTCGAGATCCGCAAGGCATCAGGCAAATGGCAGGTGGTGCGCGACGGCAAGCTCAACCGCCGCATCACCTCCAACACCGAAATGGCGCTGTCCGGTCCGGTTGCCGGCCATGACCGCGTCAAGACCAATGCCGATCCATCCGGCACCAAGGTGTTCGGCACGTTCAACAATTGCGCCGGCGGCGTCACGCCCTGGGGCACCTATGTGATGGCCGAGGAGAACATCCATGGCTATTTTTCTGGCGAGCTGCCGGAAAGCCACAAGGAAGCCGCGAACTACAAGCGTCTCGGCATTCCCGAAGGCGCCTATGAATGGGCGGCGCATTACGAGCGTTTCGACCTCGCCAAGGAACCCAACGAGGCCAACCGCTTCGGCTGGATCGTCGAGGTCGATGTCAACGACCCGACCTCGACGCCGAGGAAGCGCACTGCCATGGGCCGCTTCAAGCATGAAGGCGCCGAATCGATCGTCGCCAAGGACGGCCGCGTCGTCTTCTATCTCGGTGACGACGAGCGCTTCGACTATGTCTACAAGTTCGTGACCAAGGCAGCGTTCGATCCGAACGACCACGCCGCCAACAAGGACCTGCTCGACGATGGCACGCTGCATGTCGCCAAGTTCGCCGAAGACGGCACGGTCGAATGGCTGCCGATCGTCTTCGGCCAGGGACCGCTGACGGCTGAAAACGGTTTCACTGGCCAGGCCGACGTGCTGATCGAGACGCGCCGCGCCGCCGACCTGCTCGGTGCCACCAAGATGGACCGTCCCGAAGACATCCAGCCCAATGCCGTCAACGGCAAGGTCTATGTCATGCTGACCAACAATTCGAAGCGCAAGGCCGACCAGATAGACGCCGCCAACCCGCGCGCCGAAAACGCCTTCGGCCACATCATCGAGATCGCCGAGGACGGCGGTGATTTCACTGCCGCCAAGGGCAAGTGGGAAGTGCTGCTGAAATGCGGTGATCCGGCGGTTGCCGATGTCGGCGCCACCTTCTCGACGGCAACGACGGCCAATGGCTGGTTCGGCATGCCCGACAATTGCGCGGTCGATTCGGCCGGGCGTCTCTGGGTCGCGACCGACGGCCAAGGCCCGAAAGCCACCGGCCGCACGGATGGTCTGTGGGCGGTGGACACGGAGGGGGCGGCGCGGGCGACCTCGAAACTGTTCTTCCGCGTGCCGATTGGCGCCGAAATGTGCGGTCCGCTGTTTGCGCCCGACAACCAGACCGCTTTCGTTGCCGTCCAGCATCCGGGCGATGGCGGCGAGGACTGGGAAGCGTTCGGTCGCCCGTCCTACTATGAGGATCTGTCGACGCGCTGGCCCGACTTCAAGCCCGACATGCCGGTGCGGCCGTCGGTGGTCGCCATCACCAGACAGGGCGGCGGCAAGATCGCGGTCTGATTGCCCACCAGCATGGGGTGCAGCGGAGCAGAATTTGCACCGCTGCTGCGCCTTGAAGCCGCGGCGCAGATCCCTGGATGACGAGGCGACGGGGCGAAGCCGGTCAAGCCTCGGGAAAGATTGGCAATTTAAACGTGGCGCCCTAGGTCTTTATCAGGAGATCGCCATGTCGAAGTCCGTCTATGACCGTGGCTTGCTCAAGCCGGCCGATATCGCCAAGCTGCAGCGCGTGTTCGACGAGGCTTGCCGGCGGCGCGAGGCACATCCCGATTCCGCCGAAGCGCGGGAAATCGCGCTTAACCTGCTCGCCCTGCACAATGCCGGCATGGTGGAAGAGGACATGCTGATGGAAGCCGTCGGTTTCCGGCGGCTGGAACCGAGATCAGCGTGATGCGCCGGGTTGGTGCGAGGCCGACCCTGCAATCCGTCTCGCGATCGCCTTGGCCAGGATACCGGCATTGGCGAAACAGCCGCGAATGCTTGGCCGCATGCCGGTGAACCACAGACCGGGCAATTTCGGATCGGCTTGGCCACCGTTGAAGAGCGGAACGCCCTTGGCGTCGAGCACGCCGAGCGTGCCGACCATGGGCTCCAGCCCGGTGCGGTAGCCTGTCGCGGCAATGACGATGTCGGGATGGATCAGGCTGCCATTGGCCAGGACCACACCGTCGCGGGTGAATTCCCTTATGCCGGGCACGACGGTGATCTTGCCGGCCTTGATGGCGCTGACGGCGCCGTCGTCGGCAGCGATCGCGGTGTAATCCGAGGTCAGGCGGCTGGCGCCGCCGCCGCGCGCTGGCGGCAGGCCGAAT
>NZ_RZQL01000410.1 GCF_003997935.1 Mesorhizobium sp. M7A.F.Ca.US.006.01.1.1 | reverse complement strand
GCCCAAGTCCATGCTCGAGGAGACGAAGGCCAATATCGATAATGTCTGGACGAAGAAGATCAGGGACGGACTAGGAACCCGGCCGCCTGCGCTCCAAAAATCCTTTGAGATGAAGCCGGAGACCCCCGTTTCCGAATGATCTGCCGATACGTCTCTCGGGCGGGCGCCGCTTCCCCGTGGAACGATGCCGCAGAGACTTTTCATGGAGAACCACATGGCCAAACACGGTGTTGGGGTCGAACTGCTCGAAAACCCCATCGAGAATAAGGGAACGGCATTCACGGCGGAGGAAAGGTCTGCTGGCAAGCTGGAAGGTCTTCTGCCGGCGGCGATCGAGGATCTCGAGACGCAGGTCGAGCGTGTCATGGGACATCTCGCCGCCAAACCCACCGATTTGGAACAATATGTTTACCTCCAGGAGCTCGCCGACCGCAACAGGACTCTCTATTATGCGGTCCTCATGAGCGATCCGGCGCGGTTCGTGCCGATCGTGTACGACCCGACCATCGCAGATGCATGTCTGACCTACGGCCACATCTATCGCCGGCCGCAGGGGATGTATCTGACCAAGGAGATGAAGGGCCGCCTCCGCGAAGTGCTCGGGCATTGGCCGACACGCGACATCCGCTTCATCTGCGTGTCGTCGGGCGGCCGCATCCTCGGTCTTGGTGATATCGGTGCCAATGGCGCACCGATTCCTATTGGCAAGCTCCAGCTCTATACGGCGTGTGCGGGCGTGCCTCCTGAGGCGCTTCTGCCGATCCACTTTGATATCGGCACAACCAACGCGACCCTTCGGGCCGACCCGCTTTACACGGGCCTGCGCAGCGAGCCGCCATCGCCCGACGAGGTAGACGCATTGGTTGACGAATTCATGCAGGCCGCGAACAAGGTTTTCCCAGGCGTTTGCGTCCATTTCGAGGATTGGAAGGGCACGGACGCCATCCGCCTCCTGGCCCGCTACAAGGATGATTATCTCGTCTATAACGACGATATCCAGGGCACCGCTAGCGTAACGATCGCCGGCCTCGCGACTGCCCTGCAGATCAAGAACGAGAAGCTCGCGGATCAGAAGATACTTTTCGCCGGCGCGGGCTCGGCCGGCATCGGCATCGCGAACATGATCGTGGAGGCGATGGTCGACGAAGGCCTCAGCGAAGACGACGCGCGCGATCGTATCGCGATGTACGATATCAACGGCTTGCTCGACGCGGGGCGCGACGATCTCAGCCCTTCCCAGAAGGTGTACGCAAAAGACCTGCCGGCGACCCCGGACCTGGCCGAATCCGTCAAGTCCTTCAAGCCCACGGTCCTGATCGGCGTCAGCACCACGCAGGGTCTCTTTACCGAAGCGGTGGTCAAAGCCGTCGCAGCGAATACGGACCGTCCGATTGTGTTCCCATTGTCGAACCCGACGGATAAGGCGGAGTGCACGCCGCAGCAGGCGTTCGAGTGGACTGACGGTAAGGTGCTGTTCGCGGCCGGTGTCCAGTTTCCGGATGTCACCGTGAGTGGAAAGACCTTCCATCCGGGACAGGCGAACAATTTCTACATCTTCCCTGCGTTCGGTCTGGCCGTCTACGCCACGAAGCCCAAGCGCATCGACGACAAGATGTGGATCGCGGCGGCGAAAGGGTCGGCCGACCAGGTCGACCAAGCGGCGCGCGACAAGGGGATGCTGTTTCCGGGGCAGGCGAACATTCTGGAGGTCGAGATCACGACGGCGACACGCATCGCCGAGCACATCTTCGATCGCGGCCTGGCGACGGTCGCACGCCCCGAAGACGTCCGCGCGTGGATCAAGGCGATGACCTACACGCCGAAGTATTGAGCCGCGCCCCCCGCAGGATCGGCCCTCTCTCAAGTCGAGGAAGCTACAATGACCAAACCCCAGAGGACGGGCGATCACCCCGTGATGAAGGACGTCCCGGTCGGCATCCAAGCGCGCGGACAGCGCCAGGAATTCGACTCGATGGGCACCGTCGAGGTGCCTGCGGACCGCTACTGGGGCGCACAGACCCAGCGTTCGCTGCAACATTTTTCGATCGGCAACGACTATATGCCCAAGCCGGTCTATCACGCCTACGGCTATGTGAAGAAGGCGGCGGCACTGGTAAATGCGAAGGGCGGCCGGCTTGATCAATGGCGCGCTGATGCCATCATCAAGGCGGCCGACGAGGTGATCGCGGGCGCGCTTGACGACAATTTTCCGCTCTACGTCTGGCAGACTGGCTCCGGCACCCAGTCGAACATGAACGTCAACGAGGTGATTTCGAACCGAGCCATTCAACTGCTCGGTGGAACGCTCGGCAAGCAGGATCCCGTCCATCCTAACGATCATGTCAATCTGGGGCAGTCCTCGAACGACAGCTTCCCGACCGCCATGCACATTGCCACCGTGTTGGCGATCGAAGACGAAATGCTCCCCTCGATCGATCGGTTCGCGACGGCCATCGAAGCGAAGGCCAACAAATGGATGGATGTCGTCAAAACCGGGCGTACTCACCTACAGGACGCGGTGCCGCTCACCGTCGGACAGGAATGGTCAGGATATGCGGCACAGGTGCGCGATGCGATGGACGTGGTTCGTCACGCGCTGGGTGGATTATACCGGCTCGCCTGCGGCGGCACCGCCGTCGGCACCGGGCTGAACGCGCCGGAAGGCTTCTCCGTCGACATCGCGAAGGCCATCGCCGACCTCACTGAGAAGCCCTTCGTGACGGCCCCCAACAAGTTCGCGGCGCAGGGATCGCTGGATGCAATGGTAGCTGCCATGGCCGCAGTTAAGGGTCTTGCGGTGGCGCTCATGAAGATCGCCAATGACATGCGCTGGCTTGCTTCGGGACCGCGGTGCGGCCTGGGCGAGCTGCTGTTGCCGCAAAACGAGCCTGGCAGCTCAATCATGCCGGGGAAGGTCAACCCGACCCAGTGCGAGGCCATGGTCATGGTCTGCATCCAGGTGATCGGCGAAGAGAATGCTGTAACCTTCGCCGGCAGTCAGGGAAATTTCGAGCTCAACGCGATGCGCCCCATCATCATCAACAACGCGCTGCACTCGATTCGGATCATCGGCGACATGTGCGACAAGATGCGGACATATTCGATCGAAGGGACGGAACTCAATCGCGAACGCATCGATGCAGCAGTCGGCCAGTCGCTAATGCTGGTCACGGCGCTATCGCCCGTCATCGGTTACGACAATGCGGCGCACATCGCGGAGGCTGCGAGCGCCAATGGCTCGACGTTGAAGGATGCCGCACTGAAGTCCGGCAAGGTCGATGAGAAGACCTTCATCGAAGTCGTCGATCCGCGCAAACTCGTGGGTAAAGGCGTGCAGGGCGCGTGAGCGCGTAGGTATGGACCCGCGTCCATCAGCACATGGGAAGTCGACATGAACTATCAGCGGTTCTTCGAGGAAGCGATCGACCAGCTCCATGCCGAGCGTCGCTACCGCGTTTTCGCCGACCTGGAGCGCATTGCGGGCAAGTTCCCGCGCGCCATCTGGCGTTCCAATGGCCGCGCCGAGGAAATCACCGTTTGGTGCTCCAACGACTATCTTGGCATGGGCCAGCATCCCGACGTCATCACCGCGTTTCAGAATACCGCAGGCAAGATGGGTTCGGGCGCCGGCGGCACCCGCAACATTTCCGGCACCTCGAACCCGC
>NZ_RZQL01000409.1 GCF_003997935.1 Mesorhizobium sp. M7A.F.Ca.US.006.01.1.1 | reverse complement strand
CTACTGCCTAATCCCTTAAATGCCTTCACCGGCAAGTTCCTCCGAAATCGTGCCGACCTGGTCTTGGGCGCTGCGCATCATCGGATAGATGGCCAGCACTTTTTGCCAGGCCTCGAGCGCCGATTGCTTGTGGCCGGTCAGCGCCATGATCTGCGCCAGGCCGGACAGCGCACCGAAATGGCGCGGCTCGAGCTGCAGCGTATGGTCGATGTCGGACATCGACTTGCCGTAGTTCTTCATCATGAAATGGACGGTGGCACGCCGGTTCCAGCCTTCGGCATAGGTCGGCTGCAAGGTCACCACCTGGTCGAGGAAATCGAGTGCGACGTCGAACTTCTGGCCCTCGACGGCTTTTTGCGACCATTGCATCATCAGGTCGATCGAGGCGCTGCCGGATTGCGACCACTCGCTCCAGATGTTGCCGGCGATGCGCTCGGCCGCCTTTTCGTTGCGCTCGCGTTTCAGGTCGCTGAACAGCTGGTCGAGGCGGCCTTGTTTCGTCGTTGCGGCGGGCGGCGCGTCCTGGGTGGCCGGCGGCGCGACAGCATCATCCGCCCATGCCGGGCCATAAATGACGCCGGAAACAAGCAGAGATGTCAAAAATGCAAAAAGAATCCGCATCGCCGGACTCTAGTCCCGGGCGGCGGAACATCAAAGTGATTTTAGCGTGAGAAGCCGGCAGGCCGGCGACAAGCATCAACTGGCGGAGGCAACGCCTCCAGCCAAAAGCTCAGCCCTGACGTGCCTTGTAGCGCGGGGCGGTCTTGTTGATGATGTAGACGCGGCCCTTGCGGCGAACCAGCTGGTTGTCGCGGTGACGCGCCTTCAGCGCCTTGAGCGAATTCTTGATCTTCATGGTCTTGCCTGTCGGTGCGGACCCGGTCCGGGTCGAAATTTTAAGGCGCGCCAGAAGACGCGCCTTTGAACTGTGGGAGGCTCATAAACGAGGAGCCTTGTCCCTGTCAACCGCAAGCGTGCTCCATAGCGGCTGTGAATCATCCCTGTCATCAATTATCCGCCATGTCGGCCTTGCGGCATTGTGCGGCCCTGGGCCGGCTGGGATGATGCGGCCGCCGTGAAGTGATTTGGAGAGAACCATGCGCCGAATGTTCCTGTCCGCCTGCCTTGTCCTGCTGGCGGCAGCTTCGGTTGCTCACGCGCAGGAATGCGACCGCAGCGACGACAGCCAGCAGATGATGAACATCTGTGCCGGCGAAGACTATCAGGCGGCCGACGCCAAGCTCAACAAGGCCTATCAGAACCTCACCAACTCGGATGATGCCGGCGGCAAGAGACTGCTGCAGGTGGCGCAACGCGCCTGGATCACTTTTCGCGATGCCGAGTGCGCGCATTCCACCGCCGCCAGCGAAGGCGGATCGATCCATTCGATGGAAGTTTCGCAATGCCTGACCAGATTGACCAATGATCGCGTCAAGCAGCTCGCTGCCGCGGCCAATTGCGAGGAAGGCGATGTGAGTTGCGCCAATCCAGGCGAGGACGAGAGCGACGATTTGCAGTAGGCAGCCTTATGAGGCGCGACGGCTGATCCGAGTGAAATGACCCATCTTGCGGCCGGGCCGCGCTTCGGCCTTGCCGTAGAGATGCAGCATCAGATCGGGCTCGGCGAGAAGCTCCGGGACACGCAGCACATCGTCGCCGATCAGGTTTTCCATCACGCAGTCGGAATGGCGGTCCGGGCTGCCGAGCGGCAGGCCTGCGATGGCGCGGATATGCTGCTCGAACTGCGAAACGATACAGGCGGCTTCCGTCCAATGGCCGGAATTGTGCACGCGCGGCGCGATCTCGTTGGCCAGCAGCGAGCCGTTGGCAAGCACGAAGAACTCGACGCCGATGACGCCGACATAGTTCAGCGCCGACAGGATCTTCGATGCGGCCGTTCGGGCCGCTTGCGCCGTCTCCGGCATAATGGCGGCCGGCAAGGTCGATGTGTGGAGAATGCCGTTGCGGTGGATATTCTCGGCTGGATCATAGGCGACGACCGCACCGTCCAGCCCACGCGCCGCGATCACCGATATCTCGCGCTCGAACGGCACGAAGGACTCCAGGATCAGCGGCACATTGCCCATCGCCTCACATGTGCCGGCAAAACCGCCGGCTTCCATGTTGCGAAAGACGCGCTGGCCCTTGCCGTCATAGCCCATGCGGCGCGTCTTCAGGATGCCGCTGCCGTCGAATGCTTTCAGCGCCGCCGTCAGCTCGTCATCATTGTCGACGGCGTGGAAATCGGCGGTGGCAATGCCGATGCCGTTGAGGAATGTTTTTTCGTCCACCCGGTCCTGCGCCACTTCCAGCGCACGCGCCGGCGGATAGACCGGAACCTTGGTGGCCAGCGCGCTGGCCGCCGCGACCGGGACGTTCTCGAACTCGTAAGTGATGACGGAACTCGACGCTGCCAGTTCGGCAAGGGCGGCCGGGTCGTCATAGGCGGCTGTTATCTGCCGGTTGGCGACCTGTGCGGCCGGGCAATCCGCTTGCGGCTCCAGCACCACGGTGCGGTAGCCGAGGCGGGCGGCAGCAACAGCCAGCATGCGGCCGAGCTGGCCGCCGCCAATGATGCCGATGGTCGATCCGGCGGGCAGGCTCACGGCGTATCCGTCGGTTCGGCAGCTACCTTGGCGGTCTGCGCGGCGCGCCAAGCGTCCAGACGGACGGCAAGGCTGTCATCGTTCAGGGCCAGCACGGCGGCGGCCAGAAGGGCTGCGTTGGCGGCGCCAGCCTTACCTATGGCCAGCGTTCCAACGGGAATGCCCGCCGGCATCTGGACAATGGACAGCAGCGAATCCTGCCCGGAAAGCGCTTTCGATTCCACTGGCACGCCGAACACCGGCAGCGGCGTCATCGCCGCCGTCATGCCGGGCAAATGCGCCGCACCGCCGGCGCCGGCGATGATCACCTGGTAACCCGCTGCCTTGGCGCCCTTGGCAAAATCATAGAGCCGGTCTGGCGTGCGGTGCGCGGAGATGATCAGCCGCTTGTGCGGGATGCCGAGTGCTTCCAGCGTTTCGGCGGCATGGCGCATCGTCGCCCAGTCGGACTGGCTGCCCATGATGATGGCGACGTCGGCGCGTTGATCGTCCAAGTCCGTGTTCCCCGGCGACAAAGGCGCGCCTTAGCGGAATTCGCGCGAAGCCGCAAGGATAGGCGGCCGCTGCTGCGGTCCGGCAAGACGGAAACCAGCCGGTCAGATGTCGCGATCGGCCTCTGGCGTCGAGACCAGCAAGGCCGAAGCCGTGTTGGCGGCGGTGATGGCTGCCCGCATGGTCTCTCCTCGGGCAAGCCCCGCGGCCAGCGCGCCAACGAACTCATCGCCGGCGCCATGCGTGCTGGCGACCTTGACCGGGATGGCAGGCAGAGCAAAGGCCTTGCCGGTCCGATCGCAACAGGCGACACCTTCGCCACCCGCCGTGACGATCGCTACCGGATAGAGATCGGCCATTAGCCGTGCGGCCTGCGCCGCACCGTCGAGTGTCTCGACCACCGCCACGCCGGCCAGGAACTCCGCCTCGATGGCGTTGACCACCAATATGTCGACCAGGGCGATCAACTCCTCGGAGAGTTTGCGCGCGGGGGCCGCGTTGAGCACGACGCGACCGCCCCGTGCTTTGATTGCGCGTGCGGCGGCAATGTTGGCGGCTTCCGGCACTTCGTTCTGCAGCAGGAG
>NZ_RZQL01000408.1 GCF_003997935.1 Mesorhizobium sp. M7A.F.Ca.US.006.01.1.1 | reverse complement strand
CCGGCGGCAGGCATGTCACCGTCTATGGCCAGACCGAGGTGACTCACGATTTGATGGACAAGCGCGATGCGGCAGGACTGACCACGATTTACGAGGCGGCAAATGTCGCGTTGCACGATTTCGACGGCGCCGCGCCTTTCGTCACCTATGACCGGGATGGGGTCACGCATCGGATAGATTGCGACTTCATTGCCGGCTGTGACGGTTATCACGGCGTCAGCCGCAAATCGGTGCCCGAGCGTGCGCTAGAAATCTTCGAGCGGCAGTATCCGTTCGGCTGGCTCGGCGTGCTGGCCGAAGTGCCGCCGGCCGATCACGAGCTGGTCTATGCCAATCATGAGCGAGGTTTTGCGCTGTGCTCGATGCGCTCGACGCATCGCAGCCGCTACTACGTCCAATGCCCGCAGGACGATCGCGTCGAGGCGTGGTCCGACGACCGCTTCTGGGACGAGTTGCGCCGCCGCTTGCCGGAGCAGACAGCCGCAAATGTCGTCACCGGGCCATCCTTCGAGAAATCGATCGCGCCGCTGCGCTCCTTCGTTGCCGAGCCGCTGCGTTTCGGCAGGTTGTTCCTGGTCGGCGATGCCGCCCACATCGTGCCGCCCACCGGCGCCAAGGGCCTCAACCTCGCCGCCAGCGACGTGCGCTACCTCTCTGCCGGTTTTCGCGACTTCTACCGGGACAAATCGGTGGCCGGCATCGACGCCTATTCCGGCAAGGCGCTGGCACGGGTCTGGAAGGCGGTGCGCTTTTCCTGGTGGATGACGACGATGCTGCACCGCTTTCCCGACACCGGCCAGTTCGGCCAGCGCATCCAGGAGGCCGAGCTCGACTATCTCGTGCAGTCGCGTGCCGCATCGACCGCGCTCGCCGAGAACTATGTCGGCCTGCCTTACTGAAGGCTGCGGATCATCCGGCGCCTTGCTGCCTGGCAAAATCCAAAAGCATCGGGCGCTGCCCCTTGAGGATTTTCACCTCGGCCTCGGGCAAGGTGAACCAGCCGGCTCTGTCGACCTCCGGGAATTCCTTCAGGGATCCTGACCTTGGCGGCCATTCCATAGTGAAGCTGTTGCTCTTGATGGCGGCCAAATCGATGTCGATGGTCGCCTCGACGGACCAGCCCGAGACGATCTTGCCGCCCGGTTGCCTGTAGTCGCCAAGCCGAGCGAAGGTGCCGTTGACCCTGATGCCGAGCTCTTCCTCGGTCTCGCGTTGCGCTGCCGTCAACTCGTCCTCGTCCTCGCCGACGAGGCCCTTCGGTATCGACCAGGCACCATCGTCCTTCTTCGCCCAGAATGGTCCGCCCGGGTGAACCAGCAATACCCTGAGATCGCCGTCGCTGCGGCGATAGATCAGCAATCCCGCACTGCGTTTTGCCATTTTTGAACGTCCGTTTGCGAAGGCGGCAGCCTGCCGATGGTCCTTGAATCGTTGACGCGAACCTTGCACTAAGGGATTGCGACGCTATGTCAGCTGCGTCTGCATTGCACCTCACCCGCGAGTCCGGCAATCTGATACCATCGCTTATTTGGCGGCTCGAAGGCTAGGTGACGATGCAACTCGGTCTTATTGGCTACTACAGCGACTTCGTGGTGTATCCGCTGGTGATCGCCGTGCTGGCAGTGGCTGGGCTGCTCGAGGCCGGCGAAGAGAGTGCGCCAGGCTGGATCGGCACGGTCCTCGCCTGTCTCGGCCTCTGGACGCTGATCGAGTATGTGCTGCACAGGTTCGTTCTTCACCATATTCCTTACATCAAGGACCTGCACGACCGTCACCATGTCGAGGAACGCAGTTCTGTGGGCACGCCGACCTGGCTCAGTCTCGGCGTGCATGCACTGGTCGCGTTCCTGCCAGTATGGATGATCTCGGATTTCGCCACCGCGAGCGCGGTGAGCTGCGGGTTGATGCTGGGATACCTCTGGTACATCAGCATCCACCACATGATCCATCACTGGCATCCCGGTCATCCGAGCTACCTCTACACGCTCAAGCGCCGCCACGCCGTGCATCATCACATCGACGAAACGGCCAATTTCGGTGTTACGTCGGCACTTTGGGATCGGATCTTCGGTACCGCGCGGCTCTGACGCCAGCGCTCCGATCCTCGCGGCTCAACGCCTCTTCCCACGCCCGCCGGGAGACTTGGCGCCGCGAGGGCCGCTCTGAACCGGCGTGTTGTTCTGGTTTTCGTCGGACAGCTTGCGCCAGCGGGCAAGGCGCTCCGGATCGAGCGTTCCTGCCTTCAAGGCGGCTTGCACAGCGCAGCCCGGCTCATGCACATGCGTGCAGTCGCGAAACTTGCACAGCGGCGCGAGCTCGGTGATTTCGGCAAACAGCGTGTCGATGCCATGGCCGACGTCGCTGACCTGCAGCGTCCGCATGCCCGGCGTGTCGATCACCCAGCCGCCGCCGGCAATGGCGTGCAGCGATCGCGACGTGGTGGTGTGGCGTCCCTTGGCATCGTGCTCGCGAATGCCTGCGGTCTGTTGCGGCGATTGCTGCGCCGATCCGGCCAGCGTGTTGACCAGCGTCGACTTGCCGACGCCGGAGGAGCCGATCAGCGCCACCGTCTGGCCGACACCGCACCAGGCAGCCAGGACGGTTGCCGCATCCGATGTGCGGGGGTTCAGCATCACGACCGGCAATCCACGCTGCAACGCGGCAGCCTGCCGTGCATATGTCTCGGCGTCTTCAGCGGTATCGGCCTTGGTCAGCAGGATCACTGGCGTCGTTCCGGCCTCGTTGGCCAGCGCCAGATAACGCTCGAGCCGGGCCGGATTGAAGTCGGCATTGCACGAGGTGACGATGAACAGCGTGTCGACATTGGCCGCGGCAAGCTGCGGCACCCGGCCGCCTTGGGTACGGCGTTCCAGCACCGTCTTGCGGGTTAGGCGGCGCTGCACAAGGTGGTCATGCCCGTCGACCAGCACCCAGTCGCCGACGGCATAGTCACCGGTGTTCGCCTGCGCCGGCAGCGTCAGATCGACTGGCCCTGCCTGGGACAGGCCGGTCAGGCGGTCGCGGTGGACGGTGGCTATCCGCGTCGGGACAAGATTGGCATCGCCGGGCTCGAGCTGGTCGCCGAAAAATTCGGTCCAGCCCAGGCTGGCGAGCGATGGCGTGGAGTGATCCGTCACGGCTTTGACCACGGCGTCACGGACATTGGACGGCATCCTTGGTAGGTGGGGGCGAACGGGTGGGGCGATTTCCAAGCCGTGTATGGGCGGCATGGCGATATTTGGCAAGCACGCGCGTAGCCGAGGGCTGAGCGGCAAGCTTCTGCAGCTATCCCTTGGTCGTCGAACTGACGATGAAGTCGACGAAACAGCGCCGTCCGAAGGCGTTGGCGGGAAAATGGCGAGCTGCGTCAGTTTTCGCCATGACGCCATTTTTTGAAGCGTTAACAAATAATTTGACGCATGCAATATTTTTGCGCTCTATTGGGAACTGTGAAAATTGACTGAATAAGTTCCGTCGAGCATTGTCGCATCCGGTCAACGGCCGCATGACTGGCGGCGGGCCGATCGTTGGCAGGGGATCTGGAATATATCGATGGCGGAGAAGACACACCGCACGATGGACGACTTCGCCCAGGCATGTGGCGTGTCCCGGCCGACGCTGTCCAAATATTTTGACGATCCGGCGAGCGTGAAGCCGGCTACGCGGGCGCGCATCGAAGCCGCCTTGCGTTCCTCGGAC
>NZ_RZQL01000407.1 GCF_003997935.1 Mesorhizobium sp. M7A.F.Ca.US.006.01.1.1 | reverse complement strand
GGCCTGGAAAGGTCGAGCGCGTAGACGATGTTGGGAAAGGGCGTGACGATGTACATGTTGTTGCCGACGACCAGCGGCGCTGCTTCCTGGCCCTTGTTTACGCCGGTCGAGAAGGTGAAGGCGACCTGCAGGTTCTTGACGTTGCCTTCGTTGATCTCGCTGAGTTCGCTGAAGCGGGTCGACGCGTAGTTCTTGGCCGGCATTGTCCATTGCCCGTCATCGGGTGGCGCCGCGGCGGCGGGCGGCGCGATAGCCGCCGCCGATGCGGGCTCCGAGGCACCGCTCAGAAACAGGCCGCATGCCAGCAGCATCACCGAGAGTATGCCCGTGCGAAAGGAATTCTCGGTCGCCAATGCGCGGGCGCCGTGTCCTGCGTCAACGCGCGCTGGTGCCGGGTGCAGCATGCCTTTCATTTGTGGATCGAGCCTCCCACGCCGGCGCCGAGCTCCGCCGCGATGTCAGCCTCGGTGCCGGCACAAAGCGGATGGCCCCAGCCCGAGGCGCTTTTGCCGCCGGGATCGACATCGTAGACGATGGCGTCCTTGCGATTGGGATTGACCCCGGCGGGAACCTTGTCGAGGGCAAGCGCCGCGCGAACACGCCAGGCGACATTGTGATCGGCGCATGAGGAATCTCCTGAGACCCCGAGGCCTCCGACGATGCTCTTGCCGTCATAGAGGGCAAGCCCGCCGCCAAACACGACGACGCCTCCGATTGGCTTGCCGACGAGAGGATCGCTGGCACTTCCAAACGTTTTGGGATCGCCCGCATAGGCTGCGGCCTGGTTGACCGGGTTGGTCTCCTGCAAGCCGAAAAGCGGCCCGCCCGGCTGCGTCCCCGCGTAGAGATTGGCCGTCGATAGGGCCATTTGCGCCAGGCTGAGCCCATTGGCTGTATTAGCCTTCTCCGCCGCGACGAGGCGACTGCCTGGCCATTGCGAATCGGCGGTGGGACCGCTGAAAGCGATCGCGCACACCGCGCCGTCGCGAGCAACGACAGCGGCCCATTCGTTGGTCTCAAAGCCACCGTTGGCAGGTCCGCCGCTTGCTTTCACATTGGCCTTGAGTGCGGCGAGCAGCTTATCGTGGTCGGCCGGGCAGGGCGCCTGTGCCATGGCTTGGCCCTGTGGGAACAGGCCACTCGTCAACAACACCAGACCAAAGGCTGATAGCAAACGCCGACAGCGATACATTGTCCTGCCCATTCGTTCGAGCATCAAAGAACCCCGGAGCATTCTGGCAGCCTGGAAAATGCGAAAATGAGTCCGTGGTCCAATGCCGTCGCTATTTAACTTGGGCGATGCAGCTATGTTCCTGCTTTTGCAAAAAATTGCGCAGCCGCGTGCGCCGATGCAAGGTTGCCGTCTGTCCGTGTCGCCGGCGCAATATCCGCGGCCGAGATCGTGGTACCTACTGTCATACGTGTATTGTGATGCAAACGACACCCGGCGAGAAGGAATAAACGTAGCCAAAACAGGCAGTTGACGGGCTGACTGATCCCTGCCCATTGTGCCGGCACCTATGAACGTTGCGCCAGCATTGCCAAGGCAACCTGTCGGCCCTTGGCAATGGGAGAAAACCTGCCTGTCATCGAGGAGTCGGGCACGCCCCTTTGCTTGGTCGAGGCTCGCCTACATCCAACCACACGCCGCCAACTGCGGCGGTGTCACGGACTGGCTGTCGTGGCACACTTTCAGGCAAGGCCAGGATTTCCATCTGCAGTCACGGAAGCAGGAACTTCCCGTCAGCCTGGTTCACGTTTACGCCTTTGCCCGCAGCGTCAGCCGATGGAACATGATGCCGGTCGCCGCCGTTGGAAGGGCTTGGAGGCGGCCGCATGCACCTTGTCCAGATCCTGCTTCCTCGTTCCGACAACGCGGGTGAGCCCTTCGCCAAGGAAGACTTCGATCGTGTGAAGGACGAACTCGCCAATACGTTCAAAGGTGTCACCGCGTATTTTCGGACGCCCGCGGAAGGGGTTTGGAGGGAGGGAAAAGAGTCCGACATGGACGAGATTGTCATCTTCGAGGTGATGACGGAAGAAGTCGATCTGCCCGATTGGCGAAGGCGCCGAGCGGAGTTGGAGCGCCGTTTCCGGCAGGACGAGATCATCATCCGCTACCTACCGATGGCATTGGTCTAAAGGTCCAGACGCCTCCGGGATTGGGTTTTGCCACCCTCTTTCCCGAGTTGAACTGCATTCGAAATCTGGAATGGCCTATTAGAGGTTTAATTACGATCCTTTGGACCTGCGTAATTCATTCAGTGGGTCTTCTGTAGGGCATAATATTGCGCATCGGTCGAATTAGAGAGGAAGGAAATATAACATACGTTCCATCAACCATTTAGACCGTTTGTCGATGTTTGTACTGATGACACTGTTATTTTACTGGTTGCAGGCCTTGCAAGTCGACCTGACGGAGCAGTCTGGACAGGACCGAACCGCCTGCTTCAAAGGGTTGACCGGAAATGGGCGCATTGTTGGCTGTCCAGTGACTACGCTCCTACGGCGTCGGTCATTTTTCTTTTGCTGCCGCCGATCGGTTCTGGCCGGTCGGCGCCGTTGTCTTCGCGTCTTTCGAATGCGCTGCTATTGCAGGACCCGCGCCAGTCGACTTGCGCATATCGCCGTTGCCAGCGGGGCCGGGCTTCTTGCCGAGTAGTCTTGAAACGAGCGTACCTAGATATCCCATTGATACCTCCCGTGAGATTCGCGTAGCGACGGGCCAGTCTTCGCCTGGTGGGGCTACTACACGTTTTCGGCAGCCATGTTGACAGCCGGTTCAGCGAGTTGTGTCAGCGCCTCGTCGGTCGCCTTTTCCTCTCCAAGGGTTAAATTGAGGAGCGAAACAGCTTCATCCAGCCCCAGTTGGGAGGCCTAGGTCTTCAGTGTGCCATAGCGTGAGATTTCGTAGTGCTCCACAGCCTGGGCCGCAGCCAGCAGCCAGCGTCCAGGGCAGGTGTGCCCTTATATTCCTCCATGATCTCGGCACCTTCATCGGTGATGCCCACAATAGCCGCACACGTCTTTCCCTGCGGCTTCTTGCCGATCACTTCGAAAACCTGTTCGAGCCGGGCAACGTGTTCTTTCGTTTCCTCGCGGTGCTTTTCGAACGCCGCCTTCAAATCTGGGCTTTGAGCGGCCTTTGCCATTTTCGGCAGCGTCGCAACGATCTTCTTTTCGGCGAAATAGATGTCCTTCAACGTGTCGTGGAAAAGTTCGTTCAGGCCCTTCGGTGATGCCTTCTTAGTGGGTGCCATCCTGTGTTCTCCCGTTCGCGCTCAAAAGCGAGGCGGAATAGCAACTCGATGCAGGGCAACTGGTTCCGGAGAGCGTTCTCTGATTGCAGTGAAATTGAACGCGACCAATTTATTGCGGAGCCTTGACGCTCAAGATCTGTCTCCCAGCACCAGCCGCCCGACGCTCAGGTAGTCCTAGCTGCAACGGTGGAAGCATCGGCACGGGTGATCGACAAGCTTCCGTGAGTCCATAATCGTCATAGATCAGACGCTTCCGACTACTCACGACGGTAGCTTGCGAAGGGTCTTCCGCATTTGCACATGTTAACCGGCCATCATTCAATGTCTCATGTGCCGCAGAATGTCTGTAGGACGCGTTCATCCGGGCGTGGCGGGTCAGCATAGCGTTCCATGTCCGGCTGCTCATCGAAGGGCCGGCTGATGACCCTCAAAATCTCCTCGAAAGGTGTGAAGTC
>NZ_RZQL01000406.1 GCF_003997935.1 Mesorhizobium sp. M7A.F.Ca.US.006.01.1.1 | reverse complement strand
CCTCAGGGCTAAGGCGAAGGCCAGCAACCATTCCGTCAAGGTCGGCGTCAACGCTTTCGCCGTCGTTCGCGAGACCGAGGACGAGGCCAGGGCGGTGCTCGCCGAAATCATCGCCAAGGCCAATCCCGACGCGGTCAACGCATTTGGCCACGAGGTCAAGAATGCCGGCAAGGCCTCGCCGGAAGGTGAGGGCAATTGGGCGAAATCGTCCTTCGACGATTTGGTCCAGTACAATGACGGCTTCCGCTCGAACCTGATCGGCACGCCCCGGCAAGTCGCCGAGCGCATCGTCGACCTGAAGCGCGCCGGCGCCGATCTCATCCTGCTCGGCTTCCTGCATTTCCAGGAAGAGGTCGAGTATTTCGGCAAGCATGTCATCCCGCTCGTCCGCGAGCTGGAAAACGCCGAGGCGGCAGCGTCGCTGGCGGCGGAGTAGTCACCCCCACAGGCTGGCCGGACAGGCTCCGGCCAGCACACGCATGAAAGCTACCCGGCGCGCTCGATTCATCGAGCCGCAATCAGGATTTGCGCGCCTGCTGAAGCAATCGAGGACGATTGGAATGCCTCTGCCCAGTTATACGCTCGGAGTGATGGAGGCTTCCGCCTATGCGCCGGAAGTCTTTGCACGCGGCTTGCCGTCAGACCAGCGGCCGGAGCAGTCGTTCGAAGATGCCGCCAAGCCGGCAGGGTCCGTTGCCGACGCCGCCTCTCCCTTGCTCGCGCTTCAGGGCATCAGCCTGTCGTTCGGCGGCGTCGTCGCGCTGGCCGACGTCGACCTGTCGGTTCTGTCAGGCGAGATCCGCGCCATCATCGGACCGAACGGCGCCGGCAAGAGCTCGCTGATCAACGTCATCAGCGGTGTCTACCGGCCGGATCGTGGCCATGTCCAGCTCGACGGTACCTTCTATGCCCAGGTCCCGACGCAGCGGCTGGCCCATCTCGGCGTCGCCAGAACCTTCCAAAACCTTGCACTGTTCAAGGGCCTCAGCGTCCTCGACAATGTCGCCTCTGGCCTTGCCTACAAGGTTCGCTCCAACTTTGCCGGCCAGGTGCTCGGCATCGGCCGCTCGCGCGGCGAGCAGCGCGATTCACGCAGCCGTGCCGAACAGATCCTCGAATTCCTCCATCTCACCGCCATTCGCGACCGTCTTGTCGGCACCTTGCCTTACGGGCTGCAGAAGCGTGTCGAACTGGCCCGCGCGCTGGTGGCCGAGCCGCGCCTGCTTTTGCTCGACGAGCCGATGGCCGGCATGACGGCGAGCGAAAAAAGCGAGATGGCGTCTTTCGTCCGTGCCGCGCGCGATCGCTTCGCCACCACCGTGGTGTTGATCGAGCACGATGTCGGCGTCGTCATGGGTCTGTCCGATCGCATCGCCGTTCTCGACTACGGCCGCAAGATCGCCGACGCCACGCCCGATGAAGTCAGGAACGACCAGCGCGTTATCGATGCCTATCTCGGCGTCGCCTCGGACAATGAGGACGGGGCAGGCATATGATCGCCGATTTCGACTACCAGTTCTTCATCGAAGTGCTCGTCGGCGGCCTGCTCTCAGGTGTCATGTATTCGCTTGTCGCGATCGGCTTCGTGCTCATCTACAAGACCTCGGGCGTGCTCAATTTCGCGCAAGGCGCGATGTTGCTGTTTGCGGCACTCACCTTCGTCAGCCTTGTCGAACGCGGCATTCCGTTCGCGCTGGCGCTGGCGGTCACCTTCGCCATCATGGTGGCGATGGGTGTCGCCATCGAGCGCACGGTGCTCAGGCCGCTGACCAACAAGCCGCCGATCACACTGTTCATGGCGACGCTCGGCCTGTCCTACATCATCGAGGGCGCCGCCCAGCTGATTTGGGGCACGCAGGTCCACGGTCTCGACCTCGGCATCGAAGACGTGCCGCTGGAAATCGGCGGCGTGCTGATCAGCCAGTTCGACATTTTTGCCGCGGTGGTTGCCGCCGGCATGGTTCTCCTGCTGTCGTTGTTCTTCCGCTACACCCGCATCGGCCTCTCCTTTCGCGCCGTTGCCGACGATCAGTTCGCGGCCCTCGCGGTCGGCCTCAGGCTACCCTTGATCTGGGCCACCGTCTGGGCTGCCGCCGGTCTTGTCGCACTGGTGGCGGGACTGCTCTGGGGTGCGCGCCTCGGCGTGCAATTCTCGCTGTCGCTGGTGGTGCTGAAGGCGCTGCCCGTACTGGTGCTCGGCGGCTTCGATTCCATCCTCGGCGCCATCGTCGGCGGGCTTCTGATCGGCGCCAGCGAGAAGCTCGCCGAGGTCTATATCGGCGACTATTTCGGCGGCGGCATCGAGAGCTGGTTTGCCTATGTCGTCGCGCTCGTCTTCCTGCTGATCCGCCCTTCCGGCCTGTTCGGCCAGAAGCTCGTCGAGAGGATCTGAACGATGACCGCGATAACAGGCGATTTCGCCGCCGCGCCGGTGCTGCCGAAATGGATCGTGCCCGTGCTTTTGCTCGCTTTCGCTTACGGCGTCGTGCCGCTGATCGGCTCGAGCTATCTGTTCGAAGCCATCCTGCTGCCGTTCCTGGCGCTCAGCCTCGCCGGCGTGGGCTTGAACATCCTGACCGGCTATGCCGGCCAGGTCTCGCTGGGCAGTGCTGCCTTCATGGCGGCGGGCGCGTTTGCCGCCTACAATTTCAACCTGCGCGTCGAGGGCCTGCCGCTGATCGGCAGCATCTTCCTGGCCGGCATCGTCGCCGCCGCGATCGGCATTGTCTTTGGGCTGCCGAGCCTGCGTCTGAAGGGTTTCTATCTCGCGGTCTCGACGCTTGCCGCGCAGTTCTTCGTGCAATGGGCGCTGACCAAGTTCAGTTGGTTCTCCAACAACTCGGCGTCAGGCGTCATCGACGCGCCGAGACTGTCGATTTCAGGTTTCGCGCTCGACGGCGCCATCGGCCGCTATCTCTTCGCACTGACCATCGTCACCGTCCTGACCTTCCTCGCCCATCGGCTGGTCTCGTCGCAGACCGGGCGCAACTTCATCGCTATCCGCGACAATGAAACCGCCGCCCGCATCATCGGCATCCCGGTGCTGAAGACCAAGCTGCTGGCCTTCGCCATCTCGTCCTTCATCATCGGCGTTGCCGGCGTCATCTGGGCCTTCGCCTATCTCAGGACCGTCGAGCCGGATGGCTTCGATCTCGATCGGTCGTTCCAGATCCTGTTCATCATCATCATAGGCGGCCTGGCTTCGATCCGCGGCGCGTTTTTCGGCGCCGCCCTCATCGTGGTCTTTCCACTCGCTCTGTCGCGCCTCGGCGGCTTCCTGCTTGGCGATCTCTTCGATTCGGGCGTGCTCGACATGAGCCAGCGCATCGTGCTGGGCGCGCTCATCATCCTGTTTCTGATCCTTGAACCCGACGGGCTGGTGGCGCTGTGGGACAGGGTCCGAAGACGGCTCCTGTTCGCCTGGCAGTCGACCTGAGCTGATGCGCCCGAAATTGAACCACATCCGAAAATGAACAAGGGCCTCAACGCGGCCCATACCGGGAGTACCCTAACCATGTCTTTCCTCAGCACTATCAAGGCGGCGGCTTTGTCCGCGGCGATGATCGTGTCGGTGGCCTTGCCCCCCGCGCACGCCGACGAACAATATTTTCCGCTGCAGAGCTATCGCGTAGGGCCTTATGCGGCCGGCGGCACCGGTTTCTTCGGCGGGTTCATCGACTATCTCAACCTCATCAACCTTCTCCACGGCGGCGGCAACCGCGGCAAGC
>NZ_RZQL01000405.1 GCF_003997935.1 Mesorhizobium sp. M7A.F.Ca.US.006.01.1.1 | reverse complement strand
GTTCCAGTTCGTCCGTCCGTCCCTCCGCCCCGCGCTTCTTCGGCTCGCGGCCGAAGAACAGGGCGTAACCGGCCGGCAGGACCAGGATGGTCAGCACCGTGGCAACCAGGATGCCGCCCATCATGGCGTAGGCGAGCGGACCCCAGAAGACACCGCGCGAGATCGGGATCAGCGCCAGAACCGCCGTCAGCGCCGTCAGCGTGATCGGCCGGAAACGGCGAACGGCCGAACCGATGATGGCCTCGTAGCGGTCCATGCCCGCGGCGATGTCCTGGTCGATCTGGTCGACCAGGATGATCGAGTTGCGCATGATGATGCCGAGCAGCGCGATGACGCCGAGAATGGCGACGAAGCCGAACGGCGCACCGCTGATCAGGAGTGCCGCGGCAGCACCGATAATGCCAAGCGGACCGGTCGCCAGCACCAGCATCGCCTTGCCGAAGTTCTGCAGCTGGATCATCAAAAGCACGACAATGACGGCCAGCATGATCGGTGCCTTGGCGGCGATCGAAGCCTGGCTTTCCGCCGAATCTTCCGCACCGCCCTGGATTTCGATCTTGTAACCGGGCGCCAGACCCGCACGCAGGTCCTTCATGTCATTGTACATCTTGGTGACGACGTCGTTGGACTGCACGCCGTCGGGCAGCGTGGCGCGCACGCTGATGGTCGGCAGGCGGTCGCGGCGCCACTCGATGCCTTGCTCCAGCACCGGCACCACCTTGGCCACCTGCGACAGCGGCACGAAACCACCGAAGTCGGTCGGGATATAGACCGAGTTGACCGAGGACAGCAGGCTGCGGCTGGCATCCGGCTCGCGGGCGACGATGGACACCGTCTCCTCGCCGTCGCGGAAGTCGTCGAGCGGCGCGCCGGACATCGTCGCCTGCAGCATCTGGCGGATGCGCTGCGAGGTGACGCCGAGTGCGCGGGCACGATCCTGGTCGATGACCAGCTTCATCGCCGGAACCGGCTCCAGCCAGTCATCATGCACGGCGCCAAGCAGCGGATCCTCACGGAACTTCGCCTTCACCTGGTCGGCGATGCGGCGCACCTCCTGGCGATCCGGCCCCATGACGCGCATCTGCACCGGCCAGCCGGTCGGCGGGCCGAGGAACAGACGATCGACCTTGGCGCGGATGGACGGGAAGTCTTGCGCCAGCACGGTACGCAACTTGACGATCAGACGTTCGCGAGCCGGTTCGTCATTGGCCATGACGAGCAGCTGGGCAAAGTTGGGGTTGCTCAGCTGCTGGTCGAGCGGCAGGAAGAAGCGCGGCGCGCCCTCGCCGATATAGGTGGCGATGAAACGCTTGTCCTTGTCGTCCATCATCTTGGTCTCGAGCGCCTTGGCCTGCGCCTCGACTTCCTTGATGCTGGTGCCTTCCGGCAGCCAGAGGTCGACGAGGATTTCCGGCCGCGACGATTGCGGGAAGAAGTTCTGCGGAATGAACTGGAAAGCCCACAGGCTGGTGCCGAAGGTGACCAGCGTCATCACCAGGACGATGATGCGATGGCGCACGGCCCAGCTGACGGTGGCACGAAGCCGGCGGTAGAAACGCGTGTCGAAGACATCGTGATGGCTGCCGGCATGCTTGCGCTGCTTGAGGATCATGTTGCCGAGCCATGGCGTGAAATAGACCGCGACGAACCAGGAGACGATCAGCGCGATGCCAACGACATAGAACAGGGTGCGGACATATTCGCCGGCGGTCGAGGCCGCGAAGCCGACCGGAATGAAGCCGGCCGTGGTGATCAGCGTGCCGGTCAGCATCGGGAAGGCGGTCGAGGAATAGGCGAAGCTCGCCGCCTCCACCTTGACCATCCCCTCCTCAAGCTTGCGCTCCATCATCTCGACGACGATCATCGCGTCGTCGACCAGAAGACCGAGCGCGATGATCAGCGCGCCGAGCGAGATGCGCTGCAGGTCGATGCCGAGCTCGTACATGATGGCGAAGGTCGCGGCCAGCACCAGCGGGATGGCGATGGCGATGACCAGGCCGGAACGCCAACCGATCGACAGGAACGAGACGACGAGCACGATCAGCAACGCTTCGCCAAGCGCATGCATGAACTCCGCCACCGCATCGGTGACGACGCCCGGCTGGTCGGAGATCTGGTCGACCGAAACGCCGTAGGGCAGCGCCTCCTCGAAGCGCTTGTAGGTGGCCTCGACATCCTTGCCGACGTCGGTAACCTTGAAGCCCTTGGCCATGACGACGCCCAACTGCACGCTGTCGTGACCGTTGAAGCGGTATTTGCGCTGGAACGGATCTTCCAGCCCCGAACTCACCGTGGCGATGTCGCCCAACCTTGTGACCTGGCCGCCGGCGCGCAGGCGCAGGTTCCTGATATCCTCGACCTTGCCGACATCGCCCTCGACGGAGATGCGCACCGAGTTGGTGCCGGTATCGACGGAGCCGGCCGGGTCGACGTTGTTCTGTCCCTTGATCGCATTCTGCAGATCGGTCAGCGTCAGGCCGCGTTCGGCGAGCGCCTTGGACGAGACGTCGATATAGAGCTTTTCCGGCTGGTCGCCGATGATGACGGCCTTCTCGACGCCGGGCGTCGTCAAAAGCATGTCGCGCGCCTGGATGGCGAACTTCTTCAGCTCGGGATAGCTGAAGCCATCGCCGCTGATCGAATGCAGGGTGATGAAGGTGTCGCCGAATTCGTCGTTGAAATACGGGCCGAGCAGGCCCTGCGGCAGGTCGCCCTGGATATCGCCGACCTTCTTGCGCACCTGGTAGAAGGCGTCGGTCACCTCGGCGGTGTTGGTGTCGCCCTTGATCTGCACGGTGATGATGGCGCTGCCGGCGCGGGTGAAGGAGCGCACGAAGTCGAGATGCGGCGTTTCCTGCAGCTTGCGTTCGATCTTGTTGACGACCTGGTCTTCCATCTCCTTGATCGAGGAGCCCGGCCAGATCGCCTGGACGACCATGACCCGGAAGGTGAAATCGGGATCTTCCTTCTGGCCCATGCGCATCAGGCCGAGCGCGCCGGAAATGATGATCAGGCCGAACAGGAACCGCGCAATGGCGGGATGGCCGATTGCCCAGCGCGACAGGTTGAAGGGCCGCTTCTCTTCCGTGGAATTGGTCATCGACGCTGGTCCATCTATCTAGCGCAACAAATCGAGGGTTCGTAGTGGCTTCCGGGCGGCAAGGCTCTCCGAGCGGAGAAGCACTCATCGCGGTGGGACGCGAAATCGATGTGGGGGTTACATCAATCGAGCGTCTCGGTCGGGCGCCTGCCGCCCGGAAACCAGCGACTGCGGGAACGCGCAGCCGGTTGTCTGTCGTCAGCGCACCTGCTTGGCGTCGCCGTCTGCCGCGGATGCCGATTGCAGCGCCGTATCGCCGGCGAGCTTCACTTTCAGGTTTTCGGTCATGAATTGCGTTCCGGCGGCGACCACGACATCGCCGGGTTTCAAACCCTCTGCGACACGCACGCCATCGGCGGCGAACTCGGCAACCTTGATCGGACGGGCATGCACGGTGTCGGCGCCACGATCGACGGTCCAGACGATCGATTGGGTGCCTTGCTCGGCCAGTGCGCTCAGCGGGATCGAGACCAGCTGCCGCTCATTGGCCGCCGAGGCTTCGATGCTGGCGGTCATGCCGAGCAGCACACGCGGATCGTTGGGCAGGCTGACGCGGACGGCAAAGGTGCGTGATTGCGGATCGGCGCTGCCGACGACCCCTTACGTAGAGATTGATGGGCTGGCGGGCACACTTAAAAA
>NZ_RZQL01000404.1 GCF_003997935.1 Mesorhizobium sp. M7A.F.Ca.US.006.01.1.1 | reverse complement strand
CCGCGGCCAGCGCCTGTTCTTCCTCTTCCCGGTCCTCGCTCATGACGCGGGCCTTCCGTCGGTACGGATGATCCGGACGCGCTGTTGCTTGCGACCGCTGCCGAAGCGCAGCTCGGCCGCAGCGAACATCCGATCCACGATCATGTGATTGCCTCGGACGCGGTAGTTGACGAGTTCGGAGGTATCGCCCTCGGGGCCGACGATGAACAAAGGCGGCATTTCGCCCTGGCCGATGCCACGCGGGAATTCGATGAACACTTGGCGGCCGTCGTCGAAGGCCCGTAGCGGCCGCCACGGCGCGTGGTCGCCGTCGATTGAATAGCGGAAGTTGATCGAAGCGAGGTCGACCCCTGTGGCGACGGGTTGGGCGGCTTCGGCAAGCGCGTTCTGCCGGCGCAGTGCGATGAGCTGATCCTGCGGGTACTGCCAGGAGACCGAAGCCATGTAGGTTTTCTCGGTCGAACGCAGCTCCATGTGATAGGTGCGGCGGTCGGTGTTGATGACAAGGTTCGTCGTCAGGTCGGCACGGGTCGGCTTGACGAGGATGTGGATCTGGCGTGTTCCGCCCGAGCCGCTTTCGGTGTCGCCGATGACCCAGCGCACCGTGTCGCCGGCCGCGACCGGGCCGGAGCCTACGAGTTGCTCGCCAGGCTGCAAGGCGACGTCGGTGATCTGACCGACGGCGGCATAGACCTGATAGAGGGCGCCCTCTGTGAATGGGTAAACCTGCATCGCATTGATGAAGCCGTCTCGAACAGGCTGCATGCGCGCCGCGGCGTTGGCCTGGTTGACCCGGGCGGTCGGCTCCGCCGGTTCCGGCACTCGACGCGCCTCCTTGACCGGCTTCAACTGGCCCGGCAAGGGCAGCGGGCGGGGAAGTTCGACGACTTGGACCGGCGCCGGCGGCGCGGGCGCGAACACAGCTGGCTGCGGATCGTCGTAGGCGATCTGCGGCGGCTTTTTGGTGGCGCAACCGCCAAGCGCCGTTGCGGAAAGCAGCACAAGCGGCAGCACGGATTTACGCAAATCAGGGAACCCGGCATTCAGTGGATTCGGCCGGTTGGCTCTACGAGTGATCATTGGCCCAGTTCCTTCGACCAGTTGATGGCGTTTACGAAGACGCCGAGGGGATTCTTGCGCAGCCGCTCAGCGTCGCGCGGCGGCTGGATCACGACGGTGATGATGGCGGTCCAGCGCTCGGTGGATGCGAGCGAACCATCCTGATATCGCCGCTCCACCCAGGCGACGCGGAAACTATCCGGCGAGGCGCGAATGACGCTCGACACCTCGACGGCGATCTGTTGCTTCCCGACCTTGGCGAAGGGTTCGTTGGCACGGGCGTAGTCGTTGAGCGCCAGCGCGCCGCGGTCGGTCGTGAAGTCGTAGGCCCTGAGCCAGTTCTGGCGAACGATGATCGCATCGGCAGGGATCGAGCGGACCTGTTCGATGAAGCGGGCCAAATGCCAGGCGATCTGCGGATCGGTCGGGCGGTAATCGGCGACGGCTGGCTCGACCGCCTGGGCCTGGCCAAGCCGGTCGACCTGAACGACCCAGGGAACGACGGTGCCTCGTGCCGATTGCCAGACCAGCGCCGCCGCGAAGCTCCCGGCAAGCAGCAGCGAGCCGAAGGCCATCAAGCGCCAGTTCTTGGCCTGCACGCGCGCCGAACCGATGCGATCGTCCCAGACCTGAGCCGCCTTCTGGTAAGGCGTCTCGGGTTCGGGTGTTTTGCCATAGTGGCTGGTTGGTCGCTTGAACATCAGCGGTCGCCTTCTGAGAGATTGATGGATGCTCCGCCGCCATGGGCATCGCCCGATCGGACAGCATGGCCGACGGCCGAGACCCCATGGCTGACCGTCTGGGAGCGCTTCATGCGCTTAGCCCAGGCAGGCGGTGTCGATGAACCTGCTGAATAAGACGGATCGTTCGCGGCATCAGCGCCGCCCAACGTGCCTTCCGTCGATGTGCCGCCAGTGGCCGCGAACGCGGATTTCGCGCCGCTGGAGAAGCTCTGCGTCATGGTGTCGGCGGTGCGGGACGCTGCGCGCCTGAGCGGCGATGTGGCGGCACTGGCGCCGGCACGGGCGACACCGCCGAGGCCGGCGGCAACGCCAGCCATGCCTGCCTGTCCGGCGGAAGCCAGGCCGTAGGAGGTCACGGCACCGCCGGCGAGCGCGGCGCTACCGCGCGCCGCAGTTGAGGCACCGCCGGCGAGCGCGCCGACACCGCCCGCGCTCGCGCCAAGGGCGGCACCGCCTGCCATCACCATGCCGCCGGCAGCGAGGCCCGTGCCGACTGCGGCGCCGGCACCAAGTTGAGGCCCACCCGAGACGAGACCGTTGGCGATGCCGGGGCCGAAGACGCCAAGGCCGAGCAGAGCGAGCGCGGCAAGCACGATCGCCATAGCGTCGTCGATGGTGGGCGCAGCACCTCCGAAACCGGCGGTGAACTCGGAAAAGAGTGTCGAGCCGATGCCGATGATGACAGCGAGCACCAATACTTTGATGCCGGAGGAGATGACGTTGCCGAGGACCCGCTCGGCCATGAAGGCCGATTTGCCGAAGAGGCCGAACGGGATCAGCACGAAGCCGGCAAGCGTGGTCAGCTTGAACTCGATGAGGGTGACGAAGAGCTGGACGGCGAGGATGAAGAAGGCGAACAGCACCAGTGCCCAAGCCAGGAACATGCAGGCGATCTGGATGAAGTTCTCGAAGAACGACCAGTAGCCCATCAGGCCGGAAATGGAGTCGAGCAGAGGGCGGCCGGAGTCCAAACCTGTCTGGGCGACCTTGCCGGGACGCAGAAGGTCCGCGGTCGTAAATCCGGTTCCGGAGGCCTTCAGGCCGAGGCCGGCGAAGCTTTCAAAGACGATGCGGGCAAGATTGTTCCAGTTGCCGATGATGTAGGCGAAGACACCGATGAAGAGCGTCTTCTTGACCAGACGCGCGATGATGTCGTCGTGGGCGCCCCAGGACCAGAACAGCGCGGCCAGAGTCACGTCGATCACGATCAGCGTGGTGGCAATGAAGGCGACCTCGCCACCGAGCAGGCCAAAGCCTGAATCGATGTAACGGGTGAAGACTTCGAGGAAGTGGTCGATGACGCCGGTGCCGCCCATGATGCTATTGCGCCTCCTGCCGCTCGATCGCCGGCGGCGCGGGCGCGAGGAAGCGATGGCGGCTCTCGGCCCACGCGCGCAGGCATGTGGGGTCGCGCGCGCCTGCCTCGCCAAGCTCCTGACACCGGATCAACTCGCCGCGCAGCGGATCGGCGTTTGTAGTCTCCGTTCGGCCCGCCGGCGAGGTCGAACGCTGATCCGCTTTCCGGGTCAACTCGATCGCCGTCGCCGTGACTGCTAGCGCGATAAAGACAACGGCGCCGAGCCGTGCGAGCATCTTTCCGTCCATGACGCCGCCCTCAGTTGCCGTTCTGGAACATGCGGGCGTTGCCCGGCTGGTAGCCGGCACCTGGCGTCAGGAAGCGGCGGCGCTGCTCGCGGCCCTGTTCGGCGGCTGCGGCCTGCTCGGCTGATTGAAGCGCTTGCGCCCGGCCATTCGCGGCGACCACGGCCGTCAGGTCGGCGAGCTGCTGTGCCTGGAGACCGAGCAACTGGTTGCCGGCCTGCGCCGCCTGCAGCGCGCCGGTGGCGAGCTGGCTCTGCCCGATGAGCGCGGACATCTGCGTGCGATTGGTGTCGATGTTGCCCACGACGCCGGCCTGGACGCGCATGGCGACCTGAAGGC
>NZ_RZQL01000403.1 GCF_003997935.1 Mesorhizobium sp. M7A.F.Ca.US.006.01.1.1 | reverse complement strand
CCCGATGCCGGAACCAGTTGGCCCGGTGACTGGCCCCGCCCGCCGCGTCTGCTGCCCCACCCCGAACCCATCGAGACAATGGCCCTGCTGCCTGACCATCCACCGGTCTGGTTCAGTTGGCGCGGCATCCGGCATCGCGTCGCGCGGGCAGACGGTCCCGAACGTGTTTTCGGCGAATGGTGGCAGCGCGATGCCGAACTGATCGCGGTACGCGACTATTTCCAGGTGGAGGATGAGTCAGGCGAACGCTTCTGGATCTATCGCGCCGGTGACGGCGAGGACCCTGAGACCGGCTCGCATAAATGGTTCCTGCATGGGGTCTTCGCATGACCGCCGCGCGCTATGCCGAATTGCAAGTGACGAGCCATTTCTCGTTCCTTCGGGGAGCCAGTTCCTGCGACGACCTGTTCGCGCAGGCAGCGGCGCTCGGCATCGAAGCCCTGGCGGTTGTCGATCGCAATTCTCTGGCCGGAATCGTGCGTGCCCATCAGGCCGCCAAGGACACCGGCCTCAGGCTCATCGTCGGCTGCCGTCTCGATCTCGTCGACGGCATGTCCCTGCTCGTCTATCCCACCGATCGGGCCGCCTATTCCCGGCTGTGCCGGCTGCTGACCCTGGGCAAGAAACGCGGCGGCAAGGCGCAATGCCATCTCGAGTGGGGCGATCTGGCTGACTATGCCGAAGGCCTGATCGCTGTTCTCGTCCCCGACCGCGCCGATGATACCTGTGCCCTGCAACTGCGTCGCCTGCGGGAGACCTTCAGCGATCGCGCCTATCTGGCGCTGACCCTGCGCCGCCGTCCCAATGAACAGGTCCGGCTGCACGAGTTGTCCAACCTCGCCACCCAAATGCGGGTGCCGACGGTGGTGACGAACGACGTCCTGTTCCACGATCCCGGCCGGCGCATCCTCCAGGACGTGGTGACCGCCATTCGCCACAACATCACCATCGACGAGCTGGGATTCCGGCGCGAACGTCATGCCGACCGCTATCTCAAGCCGCCCGAGGAGATGGCGCGGCTGTTTTCGCGCTATCCGGAGGCGCTCGCGCGTACGCTGGAGATTGCCCGGCAATGCCGATTCTCGCTCGACGAACTCGCCTACCAATACCCCGAAGAGAAGATGCTGCCCGGCCTGACGGCGCAGCAGGCGCTCGAACATCTTACCTGGGAAGGCGCGGAACGGCGCTATCCCGAAGGCGTGCCCGACAAGGTCGTGGCGCTCATCAAGCACGAACTGCGCCTGATCGAGATCCTGCAATACGCCCCCTACTTCCTGACCGTGAACGCCATCGTGCAGTTCGCGCGGAGCAAGTCCATCTTGTGCCAGGGCAGAGGCTCGGCCGCCAACTCCGCCGTCTGCTATGTCCTGGGCATCACCAGCATCGATCCCGAGCGCAACAACCTCCTCTTCGAACGCTTTGTCTCACAGGAGCGCAACGAGCCTCCGGACATCGATGTCGACTTCGAGCACGAGCGGCGCGAAATCGTCATGCAGTGGGTTTACGAGACCTACGGCCGCGACCACAGCGCGCTGTGCTCGACGGTAGTGCGCTATCACACCAAGGGCGCCGTCCGCGATATCGGCAAGGCCCTCAGCCTGCCCGAGGACCTCACCAAGATGCTTTCCTCGCAGGTCTGGGGCCACGACGAGGGTATCGACGAGAAGCGCGCCCAAGATCTCAATCTCAACCTCGCCGATCGCCGGTTGCGGCTGACGCTCGAGCTCGCGCAGCAGCTTGAGGGTACGCCACGCCACCTGTCGCAGCATCCGGGCGGCTTCGTTCTCACCAATGACCGGCTCGACGACCTGGTGCCGATCGAGCCCGCCCGCATGGTCGACCGCCAGGTCATTGAGTGGGACAAGGACGACATCGACATTCTCAAATTCATGAAGGTCGACGTCCTGGCGCTCGGCATACTCACCTGCATGAAACGCAGCTTCGACCTCTTGGCCGAGCACAAGGGCATGACCCTCGACCTGGCCACCATCCCTGCCGAAGACCCGGCGACCTACGCCATGATCCGCAAGGCGGACACGATCGGGGTCTTCCAGATCGAGAGCCGCGCCCAGATGTCGATGCTGCCCCGCATCAAGCCGCGCACCTTCTATGACCTCGTCGTCGAGGTCGCCATCGTGCGCCCCGGTCCGATCCAGGGCGACATGGTCCACCCCTATCTGCGCCGCCGGGAGGGCAAGGAGCCGGTCGAGTTCCCGACACCCGAGCTGGAGCGCGTGCTCGGCAAGACACTGGGTGTGCCGCTGTTCCAGGAGCAGGCCATGCAGGTGGCCATGGTCTGCGCCGGCTTTTCCGCTGGCGAGGCCGACCAATTGCGCCGTGCCATGGCGACGTTCAAGCACACGGGCGGCGTCAGCAAGTTCCGCGACAAGCTGATCGGTGGCATGATCGCCAATGGCTATACGCCGGAATTCGCGGCGACCACCTTCAAGCAACTCGAAGGCTTTGGCAGCTACGGCTTCCCCGAGAGCCACGCCGCCAGCTTCGCGCTCATCGCCTATGCCTCGAGCTGGATGAAATGCCACCATCCCGATGTCTTCTGCTGCGCACTGCTCAATTCTCAGCCAATGGGCTTTTACCTGCCGGCCCAGATCGTGCGGGATGCCCAGGCCCATGGCGTCGAAATCCGGCCGGTCTGCATCAATGCGAGCCGATGGGACTGCACGCTGGAGCCGATTGGCGAGGACGGTCGCTTCGCGGTCCGTCTCGGTCTGCGCATGGTCAAGGGGCTGGCCAATGCCGATGCTGCCGCGATCGTTGCAGTCCGGGCCGGCGAGGCCTTCGCTTCCATCGACGATCTCTGGCATCGCGCCGGGGTGCCGGCGGCATCGCTTGTCCAACTCGCCGAGGCTGACGCCTTCCGTCCTGACCTGGGTCTGGCGCGCCGCGAGGCACTATGGGCGCTCAAGGGCCTGCGTGATGAACCGCTGCCGCTCTTTGCCGCCGCATCGGCTCGCGAACAGCGGACCGTGTCGGAAATCCATGAACCGGCGTTGGTGCTGCGGCCGATGACGGCGGGTCGGGAAGTCGTCGAGGACTACGGCCATGTCGGCCTGACCCTGCGCAGCCACCCGCTGTCCTTCCTGCGTTCCGATCTCGCGCGGCGCCAGATCGTCACCTGCCGCGACGCGATGCAGGCGGGTGATGGGCGCTGGCTGGAGGCGGCGGGCCTTGTCCTCGTCCGCCAACGCCCGGGCTCGGCCAAGGGCGTGATGTTCCTGACCATGGAAGATGAGACTGGAGCCGCCAATGTCGTGGTCTGGGTGAAGGTCTTCGAGAAGTTCCGCCGCGTCCTGCTCTCCTCCTCGATGCTAGCAGTTCGCGGCAAGATTCAGCGGGAGGGCGAGGTGGTCCACCTCGTCGCCCATTCCCTCACCGACCTTTCGGGGGAACTCGCCAGCGTGGGCAATCGCGAGACGCCGTTTCCGCTTCCCCATGGGCGGGGCGACGAAGCCCATCATGGTGGGCCCGGACTCGATCCGCGAAGCATGCCGAAGGGTCTGCGGCCACGGGACCTCGTCGATCCCACGCTGGAGGTTACGCCGATCAAGGTGAAGACACGGGACTTTCGATAGTGCTCGCGTCGTCCGTGCCCGCCGTAAGCGCAAAAGCGATGGCTGAGATGGGTGGAGGGCGGTCGCCAATGGTCAGTCACCAACGAATGCTTTGCGCCCCTATTCGCGCCGTTGCAGCCATGATGGGATCTTCCCAGAAGCGGACATCTGCGCTGTCACGGCT
>NZ_RZQL01000402.1 GCF_003997935.1 Mesorhizobium sp. M7A.F.Ca.US.006.01.1.1 | reverse complement strand
CTACTACCACGTCGTCATTGCCGACGCCCGTTCGCCGCGTGACGGCCGGTTCATCGAGTCGATCGGCTCGTGGAACCCGCTGCTGCCCAAGGACGGCGAACGCGTCAAGGTCGACGCCGACCGCGTCAAGCATTGGCTGGCGCATGGCGCCCAGCCGACCGACCGCGTGCTGCGCTTCCTCGACGAGGCCGGTCTCGTCAAGCGCGACGCCCGTTCCAACCCGAAGAAGGCCGAGCCGGGCAAGAAGGCGCAGGAACGCGCTGCCCTTCTGAAGAAGGCGCAGGAAGATGCCGCTGCTGCTGTTGCGGCCGCCGCGGCTGCACCGGCCGAGGCGGAAGCCGCCACCGCCGAATAATTGCTCTATTCGCGTCCAGGAAAACGGCGGGCCATGTGCCCGCCGTTTTGCTGTTCGGTTCCGTCTGTAAGAGCTGCCGATCAATAACCGCTCGGGCAGCGGTCGATGTAGACGCGGCCACGGCTATCGCGGTAGCGGCATTCGCCACGCTCGCTCGCCCGGCCGATCAGCGCGCCGGCAACAGCGCCGACAGCACCACCGACAACGGCGCCTTCAACCGGATCACCGGCGACCGCCGCACCGACGGCGGCGCCACCGAGGCCGCCTACGGCCGCCCCTTTTTCCGTTTGCGAACAAGCGGCTAGCGGCACCAGCAGCGCCATCAAAAGCATCGTTTTCTTCATCGTCGTTCCTCTCCGATAGGAGCCGCCTCCGCCGCCAGGCGAATCTCTAACTCGCAACTCGGCGATTCGATCCCTGAGACATTGCCCGGCAAAGGGTTCAGGCTTCGAGTTGAAAGCGATGCTTCGATCGGGATCTAACGGCTGAACGGGATCAGCGCGCGGACCCTGGCATCGCGCAGATACAGGCCGCCCCACAGGATAATGCCGAGATAGACGCCGAACAAAATGTGCGAGAACAGCGGGTTGTCGACACGGACATTGGTGGCGATGGCGCCGCCCATATAGGCGGTGAGCAGGATGGCGCCGAGCACCGAGGTGCGCGGCAGCGCATAGAGGGCGGTCGAGATTAGGCCGATGACGCCAAGCATGCGCGCGACATTCGGATCGGCCGGCCAGCCGAGCGGCACCATCGTCTGGGTGACGATATCGAGCGGCGGCAGCTTGATGGCGCCGTCGAAGATCATGAACAGCACAATGACGCCGCTGAGCGCGCGGCCGGTCCACAAAGCGCCCGGCGATACGGGCGCGGTTTCGGAAATGCTCATGGTGTTCCCTCCTGATGGTTCGAGCCCTTTTCGCAGGGGTCGACCCAAGGACGTGGCATGGGGCCGCGATCCGACAGCGGGGCGGATTCTTTTAAGCCCGCGCGCCTTCGCCTACGAAAAATAGAACTTTTCCGCCGGGATCATCTTCGGCGGCGTTTCGCCCAGCGCCTCGAACACCGAGATTTCGCAGACACGGCAGAGGCCGTCGAGTGCGAGGTCGTTGGCCTCGGTGCCGAACGGATCCTCGAGCTCTTCCGACAGCGCGTCGAGGCCGAAGAAAGTATAGGCGATCAACGCCGTGAACAGCGGCGTCGCCCAACCGGTGGTCGAGATCAGGCCGATCGGCAGCAGCAGGCAGACGATATAGGCCGTGCGATGCACCAGCAGCGTGTAGGCGAACGGCAGGGGCGTACCGGCGATCCGCTCGCAGCCGGCCTGGATGGCGGCGATCGACGCGAGCCTCTCATCGAGGATACGAAAGCCGATGGTGTCGACGTCGCCCGCCCGGCGCTGCGCATTGGCACGCCGGCCCATGCGCCTGACCATCTCATCCGCCGGATTGGAAAAGGCTGCTGCCTTGTCCGCCTCGGCGTCGATGAAGGCACGGGCATCCTTCATGCTGTCGATCTTGCGCAACTGCCCGCGCAGGAAATGACAGAAGGCGAGCGCTTCCATCAGCAAGGCGCGCTGTTCGGTCTGGTCCGGGATGAGGCTGGTGGTGGCGCGTGCCAGGTTGCGCATTTCGAAGACCAGCGCGCCCCACAGCTTGCGCGCCTCCCACCAACGGTCGTAGGCGGCGTTGTTGCGGAACGAGAGATAGATCGACAATGTCACGCCGACCAGGCCGAAAGGCGTGATGTTGAAGACGCTGAAATCAAGCTGGAACCGGCGCGCCACGGCCAGGATGATCGCGGAATAAAGCGCAAAGCCCAATATCTGCGGCAAGATGCGTGGCACGACCGAACCGCGCATGATGAAGAACAGCTGCAGAAACGTGGGGCGAGGGCGAACGATCATCGAAGGCCTTTCACGGGGCCGGCATCGACCCTCAGTTCCTCTATTGTGCGACCAACAGGTTCGCAAGCCCAGCCGCCGGCGACATCGCCATGTCGTCCTTGCAGCGCCTGGACTATCGGCACGCGCCGGTCGCGGATATTGAAGAGCATGTGGGCTGCGGCCCATTTCTGCAGGCGAGAGAAAACGCATGACCGGCGAGACCGATCTGAAGACACTGCTGGCATCAATGACGCCGGAACTGCTCGCCGGCACCTATGTCTTCGCCACGCTGGCGCCTGGCGTCGCTCAACCGGAAGGCCTCGAACCGGTGATGATCTTTCGCGAACGCGAGGGCGTGACACAGATCGTGACCGAGGAGAAGGCCATCGCTGCGGCACTGACCGCATCATTCCGCTGCCAGATGGTCACGCTGAACATCCATTCGTCGCTGGAAGCCGTCGGCTTCCTCGCCGCCATCACCACGCGCCTGGCCGCCGCTGGCATGGGCGTGAACCCGGTTTCGGCCTTCTACCACGACCATCTGTTCGTGCCGGCCGACAGGGCGGAGGAAGCGCTGGAGCTGTTGATCGGGCTGGCCGAGGAGAACAAAGTGTAAGCGCATCGGCCAAGCTGCCGATCTCCCCCCGCGTGGGGGAGATGCCCGGCAGGGCAGAGGGGGGCGTGAAGGAACGCCAACTTCGCTCATTTACGACCAATAAAAACATCAGTGAGCGCAACGGAGATCGATTGAGAGGTCCGAGGGACAGCGCCCCCCTCTGTCCTGCCGGACATCTCCCCCACGCGGGGGGAGATCGGCTAATGGCCGAAGGCCGAGCCCGCGACCGCGGGCCGCCGGTCGTCCGGCGCCCCCGCGGAGGGCCCGCCGCGGCAGCGGCGATACGGCCCTAAACGGCCGTCAGGCCGCCTTCTTCTTCGGCTGGATCAGGCCGCGCTCGACCAAAAGCTCGGCAATCTGCACCGCGTTCAGCGCCGCGCCCTTGCGCAGATTGTCGGAGACGATCCACATCGACAGACCGTTGTCGATGGTCGAATCCTCGCGGATACGCGAGATGAAGGTGGCGTCCTCGCCGGCCGATTCCAGCGGCGTGATGTAGCCGCCGTCCTCGCGCTTGTCCAAGACCTGGCAGCCCGGCGCCTCACGCAGGATATCCCGCGCCTCGTCGGCGGTGATCGGCTTTTCGAACTCGATGTTGACCGCTTCCGAGTGGCCGATGAACACCGGCACGCGCACGCAGGTCGCCGTCAGCTTGATCTTGGGGTCGAGCATCTTCTTGGTCTCGGCGACCATCTTCCACTCTTCCTTGGTGGAGCCGTCGTCGAGGAAGACGTCGATATGCGGGATGACATTGAAGGCGATGCGCTTGGTGAACTTCTTGATCTCGACGCCATCGGCGACGAAGACCGCGCGGGTCTGGGTAAAGAGTTCGTCCATGCCTTCCTTGCCGGCGCCCGACACCGACTGATAGGTGGCGACGACGACGCGCTTGATGGTGGCGAAGTCATGC
>NZ_RZQL01000401.1 GCF_003997935.1 Mesorhizobium sp. M7A.F.Ca.US.006.01.1.1 | reverse complement strand
GGCCGGCCGCGGTCTCGGGTTTGGCCGCGACAAAGGCCGACAATTCGTCGACGACCGATCGTGCCGCCTTGGGATCGTCACGCGCGATCGCATCGAGCGCCCGCTTCTGCAGCTTTTCGACCTCGGCTAGGCGGGCGATCGCCAGGAATTCACGAATCAGGATCACCACAAGCGCCAGCACGGCAACGGCGGCCATGGCCGCCGCCAGCCAGCCCAGCCATTCGGCGCGCGCGAAGAGGTCGCGTATGAGCTGGTCGGTCCATAGGCCGACCGCCAGCGAAACCAGCACGCCGAAGGCGCCGAAGAAGATGCTGCCGAGCAGCGAGCGTTTCCTGGGGGCGACGGCCGGCGGCGGCTCCGCGGCGATGATGTCGGGCTCGTCGAAGACGTCGACTTCCGCCGGTATGACCATCGCGACATCGGCCTTCATCGCGCGGGGCTTGCGCTGGGTTTCGGCTTGGGCATGGATACCGGGCTGGGCGCGGCGCGTCTCCGGCGCTTCCTGTCTCGATGTGGCTTCCGGCTCGATGCGGAATGCTGCCGGCTTGCGGGGCGCGGTCATGCCAGATGATCTCCGATCAGGAACTGCAAGGCACGGTCGAGCCTGATATGCGGCAGCGACAGCGTGACACCTTCGGCCGTGCGTTCGAGCTTTGGCGGACGGAAACGGACGAAGCGGATTGTCGGGTCCGCGGTGTCCTGCCTGTGATCGGCTCCCGAAACATCGAACACCGCGTCAATGTTCTCCGGTAAGTCACCGGGAAATATGGCTGTTTCCGTCTTTCCATCAAAGGTTTCGCCATTGATCTTCTCACCGGCGATCGGCGTGCCGATGATGACGGGAAGCGTCTCCCGGCCTTGCTTGACGGTGCCTTCGCGCGTCGCGCGCACCGCCGCCATGGCGACCACATCGACATCGGCGCCGGTGAAATTCGCCCGTGCCACGGCGCGGTCGGCAAGCCGCCGCACGATCGCCTGCAGCCGGTCATGGCTTTCGTGATGCAGATGGTCGGCCTTGGTCGCGGCAACCAGGATGCGGTCGATGCGCCGCGAGAACAGGTCGGTAAGGAAGCTGCCCCGGCCAGGTCGGAAACAGCTGAGGATCTCGGTCACCGCGCGTTCCAGGTCGGCCATGGCGCCGGGGCCGGCGTTCAGCGCCTGCATGGCGTCGATTAGCACGATCTGGCGATCGAGGCGGGTGATGTGTTCGCGGAAGAAGGGTTTGACGACGTGCGTCTTGTAGGCCTCATAGCGCCTGTCCATCATGGCGTGCAGCGACCCTGCGCGCGGACGCCTGTCGCCGATCCCGGCCAGGGGCGCGAAGGTCAGGGCCGGCGAGCCTTCGAGATCGCCCGGCATCAGGAAGCGGCCGGGCGGCAAGGTCGAAAGCGCCCACTCGTCGAGCTTGCAGGCCTTCAGATAGGCGGCGAAGCTTTCGGCCAGGCGGCGCGCCGTCATCTCGTCGGCATCGGCGTTCGGATCGATCTCGGACGACAGCGCCCGCCAGCCCTGCGACAGGTCCTCGCGCACCGGCAGAACGGCCATTTCGAAGGCTTCGTGGGAAAAATCGGCGAAGGATTTGCCGAGCAGCGGCAGATCGAGCAGCCATTCGCCGGGATAGTCGACGATATCGACCGACAATCTGCCCGAGGAAAACATGCGGCTCCAGCCGGAAGCCGATTCATATTCGATGGTCAGCCGCAGTTCCGAAATGGCACGCGTCGAATCGGGCCAGGCGCGGTCGTTGACCAGGGCGGCGATGTGATCCTCGTACTGGAAGCGCGGCACGGCGTCGTCCGGCTGCTGCTCGAGAAAGGCGCGGGCGATGCGCCCCGATTTCTGCGCCTCGAACAGCGGCAGGCGCCCGCCATGGATAAGATTGTGGACAAGGGCCGATATGAACACCGTCTTGCCGGCGCGGGACAATCCGGTCACGCCGAGGCGCAGCGATGGGGAAAAAAGCCCGGTGGCGCGGCCCGATAGCGTGTCGAGGGCAATCCTCGCCTCGTCGGTGAAGGTGGTCAGCGATGATGCCAAAATATGCTCTCTCGAACTTCGGTCCGTCCGATATAGGCTCTGTATCAGGGCTTTGAAATGGCTTCAGAGATCGGCCGGCGTCAGGAACGCTTCGAGATAGCCGGTGCCTTGAGCGGCGCTGGCAAGATCGCCGTCGAATCGGACGACCGCCAGGCCCGCGGTCGGAAACCCATGGTTCAGCGTGGCCCGCGCAGTTTCGTCGCCGTCGCCCGAAACTGCCATGGTGAGGTCTTCCATCATCGGGTTGTGGCCAATGACCAGCAATGAGCCCGATCCGACATTGTCGCGGATAAGGTGGAGGTAACCGGCCGCGTCGGCGCTGTAGAGCGTGTCGAAGAACAGGATCCGGCCGGTGTCGGTCTGGCCGGCCAGGCCTTCCAGCGTCTCCTTGGCGCGTTTGGCATTGGAGCAGAGCGTCCGGTCCGGGACGTAGAGGCGGGAACGCATGACGGCGCCCATCGCTTCGGCGTCGGCGCGGCCGGACGCATCGAGCGGACGGTCGAAATCGCGCATGCCGGGCAATGCCCAGCCAGCCTTGGCATGTCGCAACAGATAAAGCCTGCTCACCCAACCTCCGAATGCCGAAGCCGTCCGGAATTAGCCACGAGAACGGCGTTGCGCACAATGGCCCGTGCTCTTCAAACACCGCGAATCACCCAATGCTGCTTGCTGCAAAGGGCTCTTGCGTATCGGCCCCGGGGTCACGGCGATCTCGGAAAGCATGGGCCACCGGATCCAAAGTGTCTCGGCGGAGTTTGTACCAAAGCGATCGTACGCGGCTGCAAAGACGCGTGACGGGTACTTTAACAATTGCGTGAAACAGCGGCCGATTGCGCTTGTGCAGGCGTCGGACGACGAATATATAGGCGCCAAAATTGGGGCAGTTTGGGTGAGTCGAATGAACGACATCGTTACCGCCGATTACGTACCCTCCGAAGACGAGCCGTTTATGAACGAGCGGCAGAAATCCTACTTCCGCTCAAAGCTCGTCACCTGGAAGAATGACATATTGCGCGAAGCGCGCGAAACACTGGAAATCCTGCAGCAAGAGAACGCCAACCACCCCGATCTGGCCGATCGCGCCTCTTCGGAAACCGACCGCGCCATCGAACTCAGGGCCCGCGACCGTCAGCGCAAGCTCATTGCAAAGATCGATTCCGCCCTGCAGCGCATCGACGAAGGCACTTACGGCTATTGCGAAGAGACCGGCGAGCCGATCGCGCTGAAGCGGCTCGATGCACGTCCGATCGCGACATTGTCGATCGAAGCGCAGGAGCGGCATGAGCGCCGCGAAAAAGTCTATCGCGACGATTGAGGGTCAAGGCCGGCGGCTCACGGCCGGCTGTCTCGAACGAACTCGATTGTGAAATGGCCGGTTTTCCGGCCATTTTTATTGGTGCGGCATCCACCGCTCAGGGCGGGCGAAGGCAGCAAACCCTTGATATCTAGCGCTTCTGACGAGGTGGTTCGGCAGTGGACCAGTAGACCGGCGACGATGTTTCGCGGGGATAGCGACCCAGCAGTCGCTCATCTCTTCTGACTGGAGAGTTCGCCAAGAAGCTTGGTCATCTCGTCGTCGAGCGACTGCGGCGCCGCCGGCTTGCCCACCGGGCCGCCCGAACGGGGCTGGTCCAGCGATACTTCGAGTTCTCTCATCAGCGTGTCGTCGATGCTGTCCTGCACCGGCTGCGGTGGTGGCGGCGCGTGCCGGGCGGTGTTGGCATTGGCGGAGCCGTAGGC
>NZ_RZQL01000003.1 GCF_003997935.1 Mesorhizobium sp. M7A.F.Ca.US.006.01.1.1 | reverse complement strand
GTCGAAAACCGTTTCCCTTTTCAAACCCATGCGCTAGTCAACGGAAGAACGGCTAGATGCCGTCGGGGGCGCCGGAGACGGACGAGAGCATGCCAGGCACAGGCGACGACGATACTTTGTTGCGGTTTCCGATCCTTATCGGTGACATCGGCGGCACCAATGCGCGCTTTTCGATCGTGCTCGACGCCAATTCCGAGGCCGGCGAGCCGACCATCGTCCAGACGGCGAACTACAACACCATCGACGAGGCGATCCAGGCGGCCGTGCTCGACCGCTCGTCGGTGCGTCCCAATTCAGCGGTGCTGGCGGTGGCCGGTCCGGTCGACGGCGACGAGATCGAGCTGACCAACTGCCCCTGGATCGTCAAGCCGAGAAAAATGTTCGCCAGCCTCGGCCTGAGCGACATCGTCGTGCTCAACGATTTCGAGGCGCAGGCGCTGGCCGTCGTCGCGCTCGGCGAGGAGCACATGGAAAAGATCGGCGGCGGCACGCCGGAGCCCAATGCCGGGCGCGTCGTGCTCGGCCCCGGAACCGGGCTCGGCGTCGCCGGGCTGGTCCATGCGCTGCACCACTGGATACCGGTGCCCGGCGAGGGCGGCCATATGGATATCGGTCCGCGCTCGGCCCGCGATTTCGAGGTTTTTCCGCATATCGAGAAGCTGGAGGGCCGCATTTCGGGCGAGCAGATCCTGTGCGGACGCGGTCTGGTCAATGTCTATCGGGCGGTTGCCAAGGCAGACGGCAAGCCATCGCCCTTCACCACGCCGGCCGAGATCACTGCCGCGGCACTTGCGAAAACCGATCCGGTTGCCGAGGAAGCGCTGGAGATCTTCGTCACCTGCCTTGGCCGCACCGCAGGCGACCTTGCTCTGGTGTTCATGAGCCGCGGCGGCGTGTTCCTCACCGGTGGCATCGCGCAGAAGATCGTGCCAGCGCTGAAGGCCGGCAATTTCCGCGCCGCTTTCGAGGACAAGGCGCCGCACAGCGCGATGATGCGCACCCTGCCCGTGTACGTCATCACCCACCCGCTGGCCGCCCTTCTGGGCCTTGCCGCCTATGCCAGGAACCCCTCGCTGTTCGGTGTCCAGACCGAGGGCCGGCGGTGGCAGGCCTGAAAGCCAGCGAAGCGCTCGCGCCCCGCGACGAAGTTAATCAGGTGCGGGCATAGGCAATCAGGCCGCAGGGCGTTAAGAGGGGTGCCGAATTTGCAGCCCCGGTCCCACGAGGCGGAAAACCACAAAGCGCTCCCGATTTGACGATTCAAGCTCCCAAACAAAAAGTCCAGCCCGGCGAGGTCACGGCGGTGCTCCGCCGCATCCTCGCTGAAAACGGCAACGAGTATCGCTGGACCTATGTCGTCGCCGTCACCTGCCTGCTGATCGTTTCCGGCACCACTGCCTTCACGGCGTGGATCATGGCCCCGATGATCAACCAGATCTTCTACGAACGACGCGGCGATATGCTCTGGTTGATCTGCGCCGGTTTCATGGGAGCCTCCCTGCTGCGCGGCTTCGCCGGTTACGGCCAGGCAGTCGCGTTGGCCAGTATCGGCAACAATCTGGTCGCTCGCTACCAGAAGCGCAGCTTCGACCATCTGATGAAGCTCGGCGTCAACTTCTTCAACGATACGCGTTCCGGTCGGCTGGCGGCACAGGTCAGCGAGAATGTCGGCGGCGTTCGCGATCTGCTGTCGCTGACACTGACCTCCATCAGCCGCGACGCGGTCACGCTGGTCGCTCTCGTCGGCGTGATGATCTACCAGGATCCGGTGTTGTCGCTCAGCTCGCTGCTGATCGGCCCTCCACTGATCTGGGCCGTCGTCTACATCACCCGCCGACTGCGGCGTATCAACCGGGAATCCGTCCTGATCAATTCGCGGCTGAACGGGTCCGTGCAGGAGGCCACGCAAGGCATCGCCATCGTCAAGGCCTTCACCTTGGAGGCCGAGCTGGCGCGCCGCATCGGCATCATGGCGGACACCGCCGAGCAGCGTAACAACAAGATCGCCCGCGTCTCGGAGCGGCTGTCGCCGATTTCCGAGATTCTGGGCGGTCTCGCCATCACCTCCGTGCTTGCCTATTCCGGCTACCGGGCGCTGTATCTTGGGCAGCCGCCGGGCGCGGTTTTCTCCTTCATCACCGCGCTGATCATGGCTTACGATCCGGCAAGACGCCTGGCGCGCACACAGGTGGGCATGGAACGTGCCCTGGTCAACGCGCGCATGATCTACGAGTTGCTCGACCTGGAGCCGAAACAGGGCGACGCGCCCGATGCCGTCGAGGCCAGGATCACCACCGGCGAGGTGCGTTTCGACAATGTGACGTTCGGCTACAGCGCCGACATGCCGGTGCTGAGGGACCTGAGCTTTACCGCCGCCGCCGGCAAGGTGACGGCGATCGTCGGTGCGTCGGGCGCCGGCAAATCGACGCTGGTAGCGCTCTTGCAGCGCTTCTACGACGTCGACCGGGGTAGCATCGAGGTCGATGGCCAGGACATCTCGAAGGTAACCAAGCATTCGCTGCGGCAGTCGATCGCCTATGTGGCGCAGGCGCCTTATCTGTTCGAGGGCACGATCCGCGACAACATCCGCTACGGCCGCCTGTCGGCTACGGACGCCGAGATCGAGCAGGCGGCGAAACAGGCGGCAGCCGACGAGTTCATCCGCCAGCAGCCGCAAGGTTACGACACGCCGGTTGGCGAAGGCGGCTCTACCCTTTCCGGCGGCCAGCGCCAGCGCGTTTCGATCGCCCGCGCCATCGTGCGCCAGGCACCGATCCTGCTGCTCGACGAGGCGACATCGGCGCTCGACAACGAGGCGGAGGCGCGCGTCCAGGAAGCGCTGACCCATGTCATGCAAGGTCGCACGACCATCGTCATAGCGCATCGGCTGTCGACGGTCGTCAATGCCGACCACATCATCGTGCTGGAAGAGGGACGGTTGGTCGAGGAAGGCACCCATGCGACGCTGATGGCCGACCCGGACAGCATCTATTCCCGCTTCCACCGCATACAGGGCAAGAAGGGGCTGGGGCTTGTCGATGACAGCAAGCCGATCCGGACTCCGGTCCGGGCCACGCGTGCGAAGAAGACTGCTGTGAGGAGCACATGAGCGAAGCAGGCGATATGGGCCTGGTGGTGGTCGGCGCGGCCGGCCGCATGGGCCAGACGCTGATCCGTGCCATCCACTCCATCCCCGGCGCTCGAGTTATCGGCGCGGTCGAGCGGGCGGATTCGCCGCATCTGGGCAAGGATGCCGGCGAGCTGGCCGGCATCGGCATCATCAACGTGCCGATCAGCGACGATCCGCTGCCGGTGTTTGCCAAAGCCGATGGCGTGCTCGACTTCACCACGCCTGCTTCGACGGTCGAATTCGCCGGCTACGCGGCACAGGCGCGCATCGTCCATGTCATAGGCACGACCGGCTGTTCGGCCGATGACAATGCCAGGATCGCGGCGGCGGCGCGCCATGCGACCATCGTCAAGTCGGGCAATATGAGCCTCGGCGTCAATCTTCTGGCGGTGCTGGTCGAACAGGCGGCGCGCGCGCTCGACGCCGACGATTTCGACATCGAGATCCTCGAAATGCACCACAAGCACAAGGTCGACGCGCCTTCAGGCACGGCGCTGCTGCTGGGTGAAGCCGCCGCCGCCGGGCGTGGTATCGAGCTTTCAGGCAATGACATACGCGTCCGCGACGGCCACACCGGGGTGCGCAAGACGGGCTCGATCGGCTTTGCCACGCTGCGCGGCGGCTCTGTCGTCGGCGATCACAGCGTGATGCTGGCCGGCACCGGCGAGCGCATCACGCTTGCCCACCATGCAGAGGACCGCGCCATCTTCGCCCGCGGCGCCGTCAAGGCCGCGCTTTGGGCGCGCGGCAAGAAGCCGGGACTGTATTCGATGCGGGACGTGCTCGGCCTCAGTTGAGCCGGCCTGATCCATAAACCTCTTTGTCTAACGCAATTCCGGGCGGAAAACCGCGTCACACTTTTCCTGGAATTGCTCTTGAAGGAGCAAACATGTCGAGAACCCTCGTGCTCGTGCGCCACGGCCAGAGCGAATGGAATTTGAAGAACCTGTTCACCGGCTGGCGTGATGTCGACCTGACAGAGCAGGGCCACGCCGAGGCCAAGGCCGCCGGGCAAAAGCTCAAGGCGCGCGGCCTGAAATTCGACATCGCCTTCACCTCGGCGCTGATCCGGGCGCAAAAGACCTGCCAGCACATTCTCGACGCGGTCGGCCAGAGCGACCTGAAGACCATCCGCCACCAGGCGCTCAACGAGCGCGACTATGGCGACCTCTCCGGCCTCAACAAGGACGACGCCCGCAAGAAATGGGGCGAGGACCAAGTGCATGTCTGGCGCCGCTCCTACGACGTGCCGCCGCCCGCCGGCGAAAGCCTGAAGGACACCGGCGCCCGCGTCTGGCCCTACTATCTGCACGATCTGCAGCCGCATGTATTGCGCGGCGGTACCGTGCTGGTCGCCGCGCACGGCAACTCGCTGCGCGCGCTGATCATGGCGCTCGACGGCAAGTCGGGCGAGGAGATCGTCAAGCTGGAACTCGGCACCGGCGTGCCGGTTATCTACCAGCTCAACGCCGATTCCACCGTCGCTTCCAAGGAAGTGCTGGACGACTGAGCCGGCGAACGGAGCAACCGCGAAAAAAGCGCGTTGACACACATCGCTTGCCCGCTTACATGAGCCCGCACCAGCCCAGATGGCGGAATTGGTAGACGCGCACGGTTCAGGTCCGTGTTCCGCAAGGAGTGGAGGTTCGAGTCCTCTTCTGGGCACCAATCCCTTTGTAAGCTCTTGATTTCCCGGAAACCTAAGGTTTCCGGGTCATCGACTGCTACACAAAGGTGCTGCACATGGCCTTACGAATGACCTCCCCGACTAGGCGACCCAACTCGACGTCGCATCAGTTCATTAGGCGAGTCCCGGCTGATATTTTGAAGGTCGCGCGAAACGAGCGTGTCATACTGCATTTTCCGAGGAGCAAGTTGGGCCCTCCTCTGTTCATTCAACCCAAGCTAGGCGACGTGGTCAGCTTTTCGCTAGGCACAAACGACAAGCTCCTCGCGAAGGTCCGTACCAGCATAGCGGTAACCCAGCTCGAACGAGCATACGAAGCCCTGCGGGTCGGTCCAACAACTCTATCCCAACGGCAGATCATAGCTTTGTCAGGAGAAATCTATCGGCTGTTTGTCGAGAGCTTTCAGGAAAACCCGGGAACACCCAAAGATTGGGCGTCGTTCAAAGCTCTCAATCGAGCAGCGCGTGAAGGACGATTGGAGAACCTCCCCTCGATTGGCTTTTCATTTCCGCAAGAGAACGACGCGGCCATGTCCTTTTTTGGGCAGGACCTCACAGAAGGCGTCGACTCGCTGCCCCCGTCGGCGAATTCAATCGCGCTTGAAAGGCGCTTTGGTGGTCTGGTATCGTGGGTGTTGGGTCTTCATACCATTTTGGTCGACACAGCAAGCCGACACAAGCTGCTGGTTGCCGTGGATCAGGCCGTAACCGACGCTGCTTACGCGCTCAAGCGAAATGCCGATGGCGACTACTCACCCGATCCGAAGGCGGACCGTTTCCCGGCCTTCGTTCAAACCGGGGTAGTATTTTTCCAAGCCTTGTTCGACAAATGGGCTAGTGAGCGCTCTCCGGCGGCCAGCACACAGACGACCTGGCGCACCGCGATCAAATCCTTGCAAAATCACGTTGGCCATGAAGATGCTCGCCGCATAAGCGAGACCGACGTGGTGTCATGGAAAGATGGGTTGGTTGCGACTGGCCTGTCGGCCAAGACCATCAACGGATCGTACTTGGCAGCTCTCAACGTCCTGTATGTCTTCGCCATCGCAAATAAGCTGCTCTCCGAAAACCCAGCAATCGGCATTCGCGCCGCGACGGCGAACAAGGCTGGCACGAGAATGTTGCCTTATTCGACGGAAGAAGTTGGCCGTCTCTTATCGATAGCCGAACACAAAGGAACACCTCGGAGACGCTGGCTGATTTGGCTTGCCGCCACCAGCGGCGCCAGGATCGGCGAAATCGCTCAACTTTGGGGGAGTTCGATAGTCCGCGAAGACGGTATCGACGTGATGCGAATAATGCCTGCTCCCGACGGAGGTTCATTAAAGAACGAGGGTTCGGAACGCACCGTTCCAATTCATTCCGCCGTAGTAGCAGCCGGCTTCCTGCAGTTCGTCAAGCAGCAAGGTAATGGCCCCCTCTTTTATCGGCGGTCTTCCGGCGAGCCGACAAAGACGCATGCCTCAAAGGGCGTTACAAACCACCTCGCATCTTGGATACGCGAGGAAGGCTTTGTCGATCCTCGCAAGGCACCAAACCACGCCCTTCGCCATTGGTGGAAATCTCAGGCTGTTGATGCCGACGTTCAGGATAGCTTGGCAGATCATATCCAAGGCCATGCCACCAAATCTGCAGCCGGCGGATACCGCCACTTTAGCATCGAGACTGTCGCGAAGGCCGTTGAGAAAATTCCGCTCCCGAAACCTACTCGAAACGTCATCACTTCCGGCTAGTGCTGGACCGCGGAGGGGATGGGTGACTGGTGGGGCGCGGGGTTCTTGCGGTTACCCTTGGAGACCCTTTGCTGGCCCCCCAGCCTCGCAGTATCCATGCCCCGGACGCATCGCCCCAAGCCGCCACCATCGAGAGGAATGATCATCCTGCCCGAGTAGGTGAAGGCCCTCTACGCGGCACATGCTGCGATCTGCCGGCAATTCGCCCATACCGGTCTGACTTCACCCTTGATGGTAAGCTGGTGGGCGACGTTGGCGAAGCGGTAGTGGCCGAAGCATTCGGAATAACGCTGTGCCGAAAGCGGACACCTGGTGTTGACGGGCACGCGGCAGACGGTCGATCGATGCAGATTAAGGCAACGGTTCGTCCGAACGCCGGTCCAGCGTTCACGCCGGGAGAGGGTATTGCAGATCATTTGATTTTCGTTCGGATCGATTTCGCCGCTGGCAACGTAACCGTCCTCTATAATGGGCCAGAGGCACCGATGCGCCGGTTACTACCTCCTAGATGGTCGAGGACGAAAGTCATCCCTATCTCGAAGGTGCTAGCGACTGACGCCATTGTGGGAAAAAACAGCGGCTGTGCCCTGTCCGGTAAGCGGTGGTGCCTGGATCCTATGCCAGAGCCGCACTATCCCGCTCAATGCTCTCCGATAGGTAACGCGGGATGCCACATTTTTCACCCGAACCGCCTTCTGCAAGTTTCCACAGCTAGAATAGAAGCAGGCTCCTCGCGGAGCCTGACACGGAGCCGGAACATCTGCCACTAGTCGAGCCGCAAGCGTTCTGAGCCAACGGCCTTCAGGCATTGCGCGAGAAAGACTGCGCTAAAACGTCCCCTCGCCAATTTGTTGCGGATATTGGCCTCCTTCTCCTCGACCCCAATCGCGGCCAATTTGTCCGCAAGCTCGGCGTAGGTCACGCCTTTCATCTTTAGCTCTGCCTTCAACAGATTGCTGATCAGCTTTTCCCAGTCGGTCGTCGCCATGGCAACCCCAAAATATAAGCTCATAGACTCATTGAATGCACGATATGTGCGCCTTATGTATCGTAAACGGTACTAATACAATCAACAGATACCCACAAATCACTTATTGGCAGCTTTGGCAAAGCCGGTTGCCCCTCAAAGGAATTCCAAAATGAACGTCGACCCCACGACAGCGAACGCGCTGAACGAACTTTTGCGCGAACTCGCCTCGGAGCTAGATCTTCACTATGAGGACGACGCCTTCCAAGCAATCGAACCTACGGTTGACGCGATGAAACGCGCTGCCAAATTGGTGACGGATGCCGGCTACACAGCTCCGGACTCGTACCATCACATCGTCAGGCGCTTCGAACGGAATGCTCTCCCTAGGAGATAGCGCCAGCCCGCTTGAAACCCGATGCGCTGTTAATATGCGGCTGCGTACACAGGCCCCTAACTCATTCACACGGAAGCATGCACACCATGTCACCGATATCTGAACCCCCAATATCGAGTGCTGACTATCTCGCCCGGGCTAGGAAGCAGTTCCAAAACTCACCGATCCTCCAGAGGCGCATACCACGATGGATGCTTGAGGATGATTTCGACTACGGCGTTCACCAAGCCCATGTGGATCTACTCCTCGATCCAACCAGCTGGAGCGACGTTTTTTTGGATGGAAAACGAAAGCCTCGGGTCTTCATCGATGCTTTTCGCAATCAGGGTGGGAATGTTGAAATCCGCTGTATGGGCGGGCCTCGCAGAATTCTCTTTCGGAACGATTTCACTTGGGACTATTTTAACAGGGCTACGACCGGCGCTCACGGCGCTCATCGCAGCGAAGGCGAGATAATATGGATCAAAGACTTCGATAGCCTCGTCACCAACGTCTCCACCCATCAATGCCCAGCGGCCACCGCCCTGCTCCTCGGGTTCGCTGCGCGGTTAGACGAACTGATTGAAAGGCTCGCGAGAGGCGTGGATCTTGTCGGTGCGGTTAGGATGGCCGTTACTTACGCAGGAGAGCGCCGGACGTCAGTTGATTTTGTTCCAAGTGTTTCACCAGCCCGTCTTCAGGAACTTCGCGCCGAGCCGTGGGACTGACTAGAACCAAGGCTCTATGAGCCGTAAGCGGCTAAGCCGCGGCAGTGGCTCGCGGCTGATGCGGTTCTAGTTGATTGAATTCCAGCCGAGAAACTTCTGGCCGGTCGGTATACCTACCCATGTTGTTACCTACATGGCAAGGCAGTGAACATTTGCCAAAAGTGCTCAGATCGCTTTTGGCAAACAACCAGCGGCAGTCTAAATTTTGAATTGCGCACGTTTTGCGGTCAAATGGATTATCCCGCGCGGAAGGAGCACAGGCTTTTTCTGGCCGGGTGAGGGGCAGCGCTGGAGTGGGCCTAAATCTCCAGCGAAAAAAAATTTGAATTTTGACCCACTATGATAGTGCCCTCGCGATCTTCCGCAGGTGCTACCGTCAGCCATGAGCAGTCTCTGTTGCGTCAATGTGCTGCCGAAACCTCCCTCAACATTACCTCCGCCTGTGCCAAGACGGTCTGTACGGCTTCCTGCTCCAGATCCGGAGGGTAGCCGTACTTCTTGAGGATGCGCTTGACGAGAATGCGCATTCGGGCGCGGGCGGTTGCCTTGTGGTGCCAGTCGACCGTCGCAGAGCCTCGCATCTGCTCGACAAGTTCGTGAGCGATCACCCTTAGCTTCTCACTACCCATGGCCTCGACGGCACTCTCGTTCTCGGCAAGGGCGTCATAGAAGGCCAACTCCTCAGGAGACAGCCCATGCTCCTCACCTCTAACCGCTGACGCCTTGATGTCCCTTGCCAGTGCGATCAGTTCTTGGATCATCTCAACGGTCGATATCGCGTTGGCATGATACCGAGCCACGGCTTCCTCAAGACGTCGCGAGAACGACTTGGTCTCAACGACGTTAGATCTCGACCGGCTGCTTATCTCGCCATTCAGCAGCTTCTTTAAAGCCTCCAGAGCGAGGTTCTTCCTCTCCATCTGTTGGATTTCGGCAAGGAATTCCTCGGATAGGATCGACAAGTCTGGAGTCTGGATACCCGCCGCCTTCAGGATGTCCACAATTTCTGCGCTTGCGACGGCCTGATTGAGTAGCTGTTCAACCGCAAAGGTCTTGGCCCGATCCGACATCTTGCCCCTCGCCGTCGTCTTGGCGAGCGCGGCACGAACTGCCTGAAAGAAGCCGACCTCGTCCCGTATCGCTCGGGCCTCGTCACTAGCGGACGCCAGCGCGTACGCTTTGCTCAGCTCCAGAACCACATCCTGATAGCGTCGGTGCGCCTTTTTCTTGTCGTCGGCGCCCGAAACCTTCGCAGCCTCGCGCTCTTGCCACGCGAGGATCCAATCGATGGCGTCAGCCAGCGCCACCAGGCGTTGCATAGGCTGGCCGAGGACACCGAGACGGTAGTCATGTCCGTGGAACATCCCTCGCACGACCTCATACTTCTCCATAAGGACGGCAACAGCCGCCTCCTCATCAATGCCTGTCTTTTCCTGATCGGAAGTTGTGTATTCGCCCAATGCGTTTTTGAGGTTTTGTGCGATCCCGATGTAGTCAACGATCAAGCCCCCTGGCTTATCCTTGAACACCCGGTTCACGCGAGCGATTGCCTGCATCAATCCGTGCCCGCGCATCGGTTTGTCGATGTACATCGTGTGCATGCAGGGCGCGTCGAAGCCGGTCAGCCACATATCCCGCACGACCACGAGCTTGAGTTCGTCGTCGGCGTCACGCGCCCGCTTGGCAAGGGCGTCCCGCCGCTTCTTGCTGCCGATATGGGGTTGCCAGTCCAACGGATCGGATGCTGACCCCGTCATCACAATCTTGACCGCGCCCTTGCTGTCATCGTCTGAGTGCCACGCTGGCCGTAGCGCCACGATGTGGTTGTAGAGGTCCACGCAGATACGGCGGCTCATGCAGACTGCCATTGCCTTGCCATTCATGCCCGAGATACGAGCCTCAAGGTGTTCGACAAGATCGGCGGCGATCTCCGAAAGACGTGTGTCCGATCCCACCAGCCGCTCGACCGTCGCCCACTTCGCCTTCTGCTTCTCCTGTTCGGTGAGCGTATCGTCTTCTAGGATCGCCTCGATCTCGGCGTCGATCCGGGGCTTCTCGTCTTCGTTCAACTCAATACGAGCCAATCGGCTCTCGTAGAAGATCGGAACGGTCGCACCATCTTCCACAGCACGGCTGATGTCGTAGATGTCGATGTACTCTCCGAAAATCGCTGGCGTGTTCACGTCGTCGGCTTCGATGGGAGTTCCCGTGAAGCCGATGAAGGAGGCGTTGGGCAGTCCCTGGCGGATGTAGTGCGCGTAGCCATAGCGGCGTTTGCCCGAGGTCTTGTCCAGCTTTGCATCAAAGCCATACTGGCTTCGGTGTGCCTCGTCAGCTATGACGATGACATTGCGACGGGCGGTCAGCACAGGAAAGCTCTCCTCCCCGGCCTCGGGCGAGAACTTCTGAACCGTTGTGAAGATCACCCCGCCGGAGGCGCGGTTGAGCAGCCGACGAAGCTCGTCGCGGCTGTCTGCCTGCTCGGGCGTCTGGCGGATTAGATCGCGGCACAGGCTGAACGTCCCGAACAGCTGGTCGTCAAGGTCGTTGCGGTCGGTCAACACAACCAGCGTCGGGTTCTCCAGTGTCTTCGACCTCACGATCAGCCCGCCGAAGAACGCCATTAACAGGCTTTTGCCCGAACCCTGCGTATGCCAGATGATGCCGATCTTGCGGTCACCGTCAGGCTTCGCCGCCTCGATTGCGCTGGTGAGCGCCTTTGTTGCGCCATGGAACTGATGGTATCCGGCGATGATCTTGAACGGACCTTCGCCTTTGTCGCCGAACACAATGAAGTCATGCAGCAAGGCGAGGAACCGTTTGCGGTCGAACACGCCGCGCAACAGCGTCGCCATCTCGCGGGGGCCGTGGGGCGTGAAATCGCCATCAGCTCCCGTCACCGTCCGCCACGGCATGAACCGTTCTTCGTCAGCGGTAAGCGACCCTATCCTAGCCAGGACACCATCCGAAGCGATCAAGACCGCGTTCGTCCGAAACAGCGACGGCACCTGCGCCTTGTAAGTCTGGAGCTGATTGAAGGCAGCGGCAATGTCGGCGGTTTCGTCACCAGCGTTCTTTAATTCGATGATGGCGAGGGGCAGGCCGTTGACAAACATCACGATGTCGGGGCGGCGCTTGTGGCGGCCTTCAACCACGGTGAATTGGTTAGTCACCAGCCAGTCGTTGTTGTCGGCGCTATCGAAGTCGATCAGCCAGACCTTGTCGCCTTTTATCTCCCCATAGGCCGCTAAAAACTCGACATCGACACCTTCGGTAAGAAGCCGGTGGATACGCCGGTTCTCCTCGACCAGCGATGGGGTCTCTGTGACGAACAACTGCTTTATCGCGGATGCGCGGGCCTCGGCTGGGATGCTCGGGTTCAGACGGTCCACCGCTGCCTTGAGATGGGAAGTCAGGATAGTATCGGAATAGGCGTCACGCGCCGGCGCGGTACCGTCTGGCGCAACCTGGCTCGAAGGGGCGTAGGTGTAGCCAAGGCCTTCGAAAATGCTAATGGCCGCATCCTCGACGACCTCCTCGCGAAAGCCAGATCGGGAGGACTCGGTCTCGACCTGCTGGTAGACGATGTCGATCCCGTCGCCCTGAGGCATCAGACAAAACGCTCCTTGATATAAAGAAGCGCTTGCTCACCGGTCATCTCCCGAGAGGAATTGCCGTTTCTGACATAGAAACGCTCCGTCGGCACTCCGCCCTTGTCAATGACCTTTAGGTAAATTGGCTTGTTGGCCGGCGCGACATCGAGCCGACAGATTTCCTTCTCATCGATTTCCGGAAAGGAAGCCTTGAGTCTGGTCGCAGCAAAAGCCTCCCCAAAGGCATTGATGACGAGAGATTTTAAGTGAAGTTCGAACTTGTCGCGGTCGCCGCCATTCAGGCTCTTGTAGTCGTTGTCGAGGCCGGAAATAGTGCCATCGTCAGCCACGCCAATCACCAACGTCCCACCTTGCAAATTGGCGAAAGCGGCGATGGTCTTCATGATGACGCCTTCAAGATCCTTGTTCACATTCCCTTGGCGGATGTCCCAGCGAAGCGTTTCCTTGAACTCGACGTCTTCGTTCTCACCTTCGGCGATCAAATCCTCCAAGCTAGTGCTTTCGGAAACGGCATTTGTCTCGGCCAAGCCCTCAAGCCACGCATTGAGGCTGTCAGCCAACATCTTGCGACGCGTCTTGAGGAAGAGTTCGTAGTTCTCGATTTGCCAGAGTTCTTGGTCCTCGGGGATCAATTGCAGAGAAAGTGCCTTTGGCTGGCTCTTCATCACTGAGGTTAGGTACCCTTCGGTCTCCGTCTTGCCTTTCGCCCGATTGGCGATCTGAGTAAGCAAGGCCCTGTTCGTCAGCTCCTGCGCCAACTGGTATTTTAGTCGGTTCTCCGTGCCATAACCCTCGGCCTTGAGGTTGGCGAAGGCGAAGATGTGGTCGTACTCCAGCTTGTACTTCTCACCCATAGGACGATGTATGGAAACACCAGTGGTGAGGCATTTCGCCCCTTTGCTCTTTAGGTGCCAGCGCACGAGTCCGAACAGCGGATGCTGAATGGCGCTCCCCACGAACTCATCGGCAGCAATTGAAATCGCCCCGCCCCGTTCCTCGCGGATCACTTCAAGCAGTCGTTCAAACGGCACGTCGGAGGTAGCGACGATCTTCAGATCATGGTCGAGCTTTTGCGGGAGCTGGCTCACGTACCGACGACGAACCTGCGAATAGAAGAACCACTTCACAACCTTCTGGATATCGGTGTTAGTGAGTTTGCAGTTCATCCGATGGCAATAGACCACTATCGGGATCACCGCATAGATCGAGTTGATTTCGTCCGTATGATCGACGAAGGCGTGGTCGCGCAGCAGGTTCGCCACATAGTCCAGCACCTTGCCATCAAGTGCTTTCCAAGCCGCGCGGATCGTGTCGTTGTTGTCTTTCGAGTGTAGCCTCCTCATCTCTGAGCCGCCCTGGTGCAAAATGCCGAGCAGGGCGTAGACGACGAAATCCAGCTTGAACACGAAGCCGTTCTTTTTCAGCGCCTCCAGCTTCTCCTTGAAAGCCTCACGTGCCTGCGGCCAGTAACCAGAGATTTGCGCTAATGCCAGTTCTGCATCGGTCAGAGACACGCCGCCAGCATTGACGATGTAGAAGATGTCGATCGCCTCACGCAGCGAGGCTTTCGCGGGAATGTTCTGCTCGGGAAAGTTACGTTCGAGGATACCCTGCACGGCGGCGAAGTTATCATCGATCCGGTCATCTTCCTCCTTAGAGAGATCGCGGCCCCCTTTCTCGAGTGCGCGCACGACGTCCTTCGCGCGAGTATTTTTCTTGAAGATGTCGGTCACATTCAGCCATCGCGGATCCGCATCCATCCGCCTTTGATGATACTCGATTTCAAGGGTCTCTACGTTGATGTGGAGGCCGCGCGTATCGTCCGTAATATCGTCGAGCGTGTAGTAAGGCGGAAGCTCGCCCCGGATTAGCATGTAGAGCGTGGTAACGCGTTGCTGGCCATCAAGAAGGATCTTAATTGTCCCCTGCTTGGGGTCATAGACGTGATCGCCCTTAAGTTCCGGCGGGTGATTTGTGTCCCACGTCAGGATCGTTCCGGTAGGATAGCCCTTGATCATGGAGTCTATAAGGAGCTTGGCATCCCTCTTCTTCCAAACGTATTCACGCTGGAAAGCCGGGATAAAGAGCTGCTTTTCGTCGATCTTTTCGAGAATGCTGCGGATCAACATGGCGGGGATGTCTCAAGGAGTAATTGGAAAGCCCGACTAGGCTTTGATGGCATCGAGAATGCGGTCAAGTTCGCTTAGGGCCCTGGGAACAAAGCGCCACGCGTCGCCGCGATGGAGATGGGCCATAGTCTTCAACCCGGTATGGCGGCCATAGCGCATGGCTCCGGTAGGGCTGGGCACGGCATAGGTTTCACTGCCGTGCCGAAACTCACCACCAAGTCCCAATGCGCCGGTTCGATCCAGAGCGTCGGCCTCGCACCAGAGCTGTAAGTCATTGCCTTTTACGACGATCACTATCTCGACCCCGGGAGTGCCCATCTTCGGCATAACATACCGTCGTGCATGCACACTCTGGTGTCCGGAGACATGAATGGCAGCTTCGTGGTCTAGCCGCTCGACAGCGTGCTTCTTTATCTGCTCGCCCTGCACGGTCACTGTGCAGCCTCCAGTCGCTGCTCAGCGTCTCGAATGGTGATCTCGCCGGACATGAGTTTAGGAAGAAGGAGGTCTCGTGTAGCCACGAGCGTTTTGCTTTCCCGCAGGTTCTCAAGCACTTTCATAATCAGAGGACCTGCAAGCGCTTCGTACGCCACCCTTGGAGCCTCTCCCGGATCGACCACCGTGGCCATTTCCAGCGTTTTGGTCGTGACGGTGTCGAATACAGAACCATGCGCCGCCTGAACTAGGCTTTCGACCAGTGCGCCAAAAGCCTGATTGAGAAAAAACGGAGCCGATCGTCGACTGACAAGTCCATAGCAGGTTTGGTTCATCGCAAAACTATCGCCAAACATGCAGTAGCGCCCAGTGGTCGCACCACGCGCAACTAGCACCGTGGCGAACCGAGGAACGATCTTGGCGGCGCTTTTTCTAAGCCCCAAATCCGTGATGGTACGCTCAGTATCGAGAAGAAAACTAGAGGCGCATTGGCTCACATCCTTTGCACTAGCCCACTTGATTGCCCCGCCCCAGTACCCGCTCTCAGTAGTTTTCGGAGTACCACCCGAAACCAGTTGGGCTTCAGTAAGCAGGCTTCTTCTATTCCAAGTTGCAGGCAACCCGTCATCGCCTAGTGCCGCCGGGAAGAGATCGGCCCGCTGCCGCAGTCGCTTGGGATCGGTTACAAGGCGCCCCATGATCTCGGCCGGATCGGAAGCACCCTCGATCTTACGGCGGGTCGGGCCGAAGTCGACAAACCAGTCGCGGAAGATCGCCTGCGCCATCGCCTCCAGCGTGTCGTTCATGCGCCGGTTCAACTCGATCTTGTCATCGATACTGCCGAGTAGGTCGACAACCAACTCCTGCTGACGGATCGGTGGCAATGAGACCTTGAACTCGTGGCAATCAGCCACTCGAATGTGACTGACCACGGAACCGGAGCCTTCATGACTTCCGAACTGATGTTGTAGGTCCGTCGAGCGAAATGCGTAGTATAGATACCGCGGAACGACCTTCTTGGGGTCGGGACGGTACTGCATCAGACGCTGGCCCAAGAAAACTGGCCCGAGACCGGATACATATCCGACCTCACCAATCGGGGCTTCCCGCGTTAGGATCACGTCTCCGTCAAGAAGTTTCGCTCTACGTGTCCAGCGTTCATATGTTCTCTCGTCAACGCGGCGACATGAAGAAAGGTCTATGCGGCCTTCCTTCACGTTGGTGGTTCGGATCATCCGGTACGGCGTGTCATGTTCGACGATAGGTGCGGTTCTATTCACACAATCGACGATAAGTGAGCACACGTCCTTTACCGCTACCCGTGGCCACTTACGCATCATCACGCACCAAACCCAGCACGCTTTGAATTTGCTCCTCTAGGGACTGCCCTTCGGCGAATTGGAACTGCAACTGCTCTCGCAACCCCTCGAACTTCTCTGCAAAAGAGACGCCGTCATCCCCAATATCCGCTGCGCCAACATAGCGTCCCGGCGTCAGCACATGCCCTTGCTCGCGGACCTCGGCCAGTGTAGCGGATTTGCAGAAACCGGCATCGTCGGCATATTCGGCCCAGCCATTGGCTTCCCGAGTTCCTGGCTTCGCCCGCCAGCAATGATAGACTCCAGCGATCTTGCCGATGTCCTCAGAGCTGAACTCCTTCCGCACACGATCCACCATAAAGCCGAGCTTGCGGCCATCAATGAACAGGATTTCCCCGCGCCGGTCGCGATGTCCGTTGGCGCTCTTGTTCCGCGCCAATATCCAGAGGCAGGCGGGGATTTGGGTTGAGAAGAACAACTGCCCGGGTAGCGCCACCATGCAGTCTATCACATCTGCCTCGACCATCGCCTTGCGGATGCCGCCTTCGCCCGACTGCTGTGAAGACATTGAACCATTGGCGAGCACCACACCCGCCGTCCCGCGTGGCGCAAGGTGATGGAGGATGTGCTGGAGCCAGCCGAAATTGGCGTTGCCCTTCGGGGGTGTGCCATGTTTCCAACGGACATCATCTATCAGACGCTCCCCGCCCCAATCCGAGATGTTGAAAGGCGGGTTGGCGAGGACGAAGTCGGCCTTTAGGTCCGCGAACTCGTCTCGGTGGAAACTGCCTTCGTTGTTCCAGCGGATGTCCGCGTCGATGCCCTGGACGGCGAGGTTCATCTTCGCCAACCGCCATGTGGTGTGGTTGATTTCCTGGCCATAGATCGCGATAGCGTCACGTCGCCCGCCGTGCTCCTCGATAAACTTCTCCGACTGTACAAACATGCCACCCGAGCCGCAGCACGGGTCGTAGACGCGGCCCGTATAGGGTTCGAGCATTTCGACTAGGGTGCGGACGACTGAACGGGGCGTGAAGAACTCGCCGCCTCGCTTGCCCTCTGAGCCGGCGAAGCCGGACAGGAAATACTCATATACGCGACCCAGCAGGTCTTTCGCCGTGTCGGCGCTGTCGTGCATACCGATGTTGGAGAAAAGGTCGATCAGCTCGCCGAGCATCGTCTTGTTCAGCGTCGGGCGGGCGTAGTTCTTCGGCAAGACACCTTTCAGGCTGGCGTTCGACGGAGCATTCTCGATTGCCTCCATGGCCTCATCGACCAGTTTGCCGATTTCGGGGCGCTTGGCATTGGCCTGCAGATGCGACCAACGTGCCTCCTTCGGAACCCAGAACACGTTCTCAGCAAGGTACTCCTCGGGGTCTTCCGCGTCGGCATACTCGTCTGCCTTGAGCTTCGTGTGCTGACCCTCGAAGGCGTCCGAAATGTACTTGAGGAAGATTAGGCCGAGCGCGACGTGTTTGTACTCGGATGGCTCCAAGTTGCCACGCAACTTGTCAGCTGCACGAAATAGTTCAGCTGTGAAATTTAGATCAGAATTATTGCCCGCGTCCGCTGCCACGTTTCCCCCCAAATCAGTGCGTCAAACTAGTTGTCAATATGTATGGTGTAAACGGCCAGTCTTAAGCGCTTCGTGTGACAGGCCCCATTGCGAGTCTCGACGGCGCATACCGCGACCACGGCGCGATATGCACTCTAGCTCGTGACTCGAAAAGGCATCATTTCACCTCGACCCCCAAGGCATTGCGATGCAAAGGTGCCGGTCGGTTCTCCTGAGGCCTTTGCTGGACGTTGGGTCGCGGCCTGCGCTCAGAGCAAACTGTCAGCGGAAGCTATCAACCAGGCGGTGCTAGCCTCACTACTTTCACCGTGCACAGCCAGACCCCGGACTTTCAACCAATCTCTGCTGATTTCCCACGGCACCAGTATGCCGTCCGATGCCCATACGGCCGCCTCATCGAGTCGGTAGAACGTCTTGTGCCCTGCTCCCTTGCGTCGCACGGTGGTTGGCGGTCCGGAGTTACGAACCCTCCAGTTCGCCATTACCTGCAAGCTGACGCCCAACATCCCGGCAATTGTGCTTGTGGGTACGGATCTCCACGGCGGTACATGGCCCCCACTAATCTGAGTTAAAAAGTCATCCCTCAGGACAGTACGACCGATCATTACTCTCTCGCGTCAAAACGACGGTTCAAAATGAACCGTCGGCTGGGCAGTCATGGCTTGTCCTGACCGCTTGCGACTTCCATCTACTATGGAACGCAAGATTAATATAAGGATATTGTCGATGAGTTGCAATAAATTTGCAGATGTTAGATATGTTTGTGAGCGGTTGGGCATTAAAGAGCGAACACTTCGTAGAATGTGTGCCAGAGGAGCTTTTCCGCAGCCTAACAAAATCGGTCGACAGTTGCGGTGGTCAGAAGAATTGGTAAACCGCTGGACGCCGGATCAGGCCGGCAATAACACTTATGTGACACATGAAACTCGCAGCGGCACTGTGGCGGTCCGCCTGATTAAACCCTCATTTCAGGCGACTATCCATGGCAGCATCTTTGCGGTTTTTCAGACCCGTGACGGCGCCTGGCATGTACGACCGTTCCGCACCCAGATAGTTTGGGACGCTGGGGACGAACCTCTTGAATTAAGTTGTGAGGATTGGGAAGTCCCCGAAATCGCTTTTGGCGACATTACCCAGTTGTCGACTCGATTGGCCAACAACGATGGAGACGAGAAGTGATCGACCTCCAATATTTCCATGAAAATTGGCTGGGCCATAGCGGCTTCGCAAATGTGTTTTCGGTCAAGGGCAACAGCCGCTCGTTTGCTTGGCCGCAAGAAGCTGATCAGCTAAGCTCATTCGCTAAGAAGCTCGACGGACTTGAAAGCGTATATGTGAGCTGGTGCTTGTTCGATCAACCCGACCGTCGCGCCGACAGCGCCAGCGTTGTACCTGGCGTCCTGTTCGACGTAGATCTGAACACTGGAAAACACGCGGCCAAGAACTATCCCGAGAGCGAGGGAGAGGCGCTGGAATTGCTTGCCCGATCTCCGTTGCCAAAACCGACGCGGGTTGTCCAATCAGGAGGTGGGCTCTATTTGCACTACCTCTTTGACGAGCCGTTCAGGATTGAGACGGAGCAAGATCGAACACGCGTCTCGGCGGTCCTCAAGGGTATGCATTCGTTGCTACAAAACACGTTCGCAGCCTCGGGCCGCAAGCTCGACAATGTGTCCGACCTCGCTCGCGTGACCCGACCCGTTGGCGCCATCAATCACAAATATGGAACGAGCGTCATCGTTGCAATTGCCGAGGCGGGTGGCGACCGCTATCGGATCGAGCAACTCGAAGCCTTGATTGGCCTTGGGGCTATCCCATTAAAGTCGCGACAAACGGCTCAATCCACCACGAAGAAGTCCGAGGCTGATGGCAGCTTTGAGCTGGCGGAACGACACTGCGGATTTCTTCAACGGCTGACTGCGGAACCAAATAAAGTAACGGAGCCAGAGTGGTATGCTGCTGCCACTATCGCAGTACGCTGTCAGGATGGAGAGGCCCGTTTCCACGAACTGTCCGCGCTTGATACATCACGGTACGACGAGTCAGAGACCGCAAGAAAACTGCGACAGGCGGCGGAAGCCAAACCCCGAACATGCGCGAGCATTGAAAATGACCTAGGCTGCACTGCCTGCAAACGGTGTCCTTTCAAGGCATCGGACATCGCATCGCCCTATGCACTCGCACGCGGAGACGAGCAACTGTTGGAGCTGCAAAAATCATATGTGCTTGCCGGCGACACGGACTCCTATAGGTGCGTTACACGGGACGAACCCCCGTTGGCCCGACAGTCTTTCGACAACCAATTTGCCCACCGTGTTGCAAAGCCGCACTTGGATTTCATCAGAGATCGACGATCGCCAAAAGTGAAATTGGTCGACTACATTCCTGGCGATCGAAGGCTCATCGTCGATCAGATCGGCACGCTCGTCCTCAACAGTTGGGTCAGCGGCGGAGTCAGCGCTGCGAACGGCGATTGCTCCGTCATTCAAAGGCATTTCGCCTATTTGCTACCTAACAATGACGAACGTGAATGGTTTTACAAATACCTTGCCCATCTGCTGCAGAAGCCCTCAGTCAAGATCGAAAGTGCCATCATGCTTATAGGAGGTCAGGGCGTTGGGAAGTCCTTCGTCGCCAAGCTGCTAAGAGAGCTGTTTGGCGACTCAAATGTTTTCGTCGACGATTGCGGGTTACACGCGTCGGACTACAAACAAGCCCTAGGCAATCGCCAGGTCCTGGTTATTGAGGAAATGGCAACCGCTCATAGATGGGAAGTGTCGAACAGCATCAAGCCTTGGATCACTGCGGAGAAAGTGCTTGCTTCCGACAAATTCGTCCGCTCGCACTCGGTCCGCACGCCCCGTGGTATTTTCATTTTTACCAACCACGCCGTGCCAGCTTCGCTGGAAAAGGATGATCGCCGAAACGCGGTATTCCGCATCGATGCTCCTCAGCAGCCGCAACCCTATTATGAGTTCCTCTGGAGCTTTGGGTTGAGGCAAGCTGACTGTTTCAAGGCCTGGTTACAAGAGATGGATATCTCGGCTTGGTCTCCGAACAGCCGACCGCCAATGACAGAGGCGAAACGGGAGATAATTTTGTCAAGCCGAACCTCCGCCGCCATGGAGATTGAGGACCTCGTGCGTTTTGGGGATGGAGAATTGGTCACATTGAACGATGTAATGCGATGGCTCAACACGCCCCTTGGTCAGAACCAATTTAGCCTCAAGCAGGTTCGCGCCGCAATGAATGAGCTTGGCTACCGAAAACTGGACAAGACGAAGCTGTCCGGGGGGCGCACTGTTGATTTGTGGGCAGTTTCAAAGGTCGAAGATTGGTTGACATCGGATCACTCAGCCCGAAAGACCCACTATGAGGGGCGGCGAACATCAACGGGAACGACGCTGGCAGTCATATCCACACTTCAGGGTTCTCCGGTTGCCGAACGGTTCCATAGTTAGCAGGATGCCGGAACCGCAAATGCTAAACAAAATCAATGGCATCTTCAGCATTTACCTCGGTTCCAGAGTTCCAGTAATGTGGATATGTTTGAAATTATTCTTTTGTTTGTCGTTCGCCCCTGTTCGCTTCCGGAACTGAGGAACTTGGAACTACGCCCCTACGTAGCTTCGAGGAAAGATGTAGTCTGTCTTGCCAGTAGTGCGGGCATTCATCTAGCCTGATTATCAAACATGGTTTCGGTGTTGCCGGAGACAAGATGCGAGCCGTACTGGGAATTGACGCTGCGTGGACCATGACGCAGCCGAGCGGTGTGGCGCTTGTAATCGAAAATTCCAATGGCTGGGAGCTGCGAGCAGTAGCCGCATCCTACCGCGCCTTCTGTTCGATTGCGGAGGGTAACGCTGTAAGTCACTCCAACCCGGCACCCGGTGCCCAAGAAGTGCTAACAGCGGCATCCGCCTTAGCCGGTTTGCCGGTCGATCTCATCGCGGTAGATATGCCGCTATCACGGACGCCGATCCAAGCCCGCCGTGCGAGCGATGACTCAGTCTCTCGTGCCTATGGGCAACGCTGGGCCTCAACGCATACACCTAGCGCTTTTCGTCCGGGGGCAGTCAGCGATGCGCTACGGTTCGGCTATGAGCAGAGAGGCTATGAACTGCGAACGTCCGGTGACGTGTCGAGCGGTCTGGTAGAAGTCTACCCGCATCCGGCTTTGATCGAGTTTGCTGCGTCCGAGCGACGTCTTCCGTATAAGTTTGGCAACCGCAGAAAGTACTGGCCCGACGAGCCAAGGTACGTTCGGCTTCTCAACATCTGGCGAGAGATGCGCACGATTGTCGGATTGCTCGACAATGAAGTCGCGGGCGTCGAGCAAGCGTTGTCCGCCTTCAATTGGGAGGCGGCATCAGCGAAAGAATGGAAGGCTTACGAAGACATGCTTGACGCGGTCGTGTGTGCGGCGGTGGGCATCTGTGTTCTTGATGGCCGAGCAATCCCGTTCGGAGATGAAAATTCGGCCATTTGGGTGCCGAAGCCGGGTTGTGCAAAACCGGCGCACGTGAAGGACACTATCACGGTACGCTCGGGCAGCGCTGTGTGACCCTTCTCTCAAGGTGAAGGCGGATCAGGCGTAGTCGAGATGTCACAAGAACGGGTTCGAATGAAGCTACGGGTTCCTTGCTTATTGGTCAAAACGAGGCGCCGGCCATCGGTCGGCGCTCATAGTTGACCTGAGTGTCAGGAGGTTGGCTTGATGATAATCACTGGAAATCTCCTTTCTAGAACTTGTCATCCAGAGCAATTTCGGAACGGAAAACCTGCAGGTCGGGGTCTTCCGCTGGAGGCACCCGAGACCACTCGACGTGGTCAATGTTCTTAAATTCGGGCCATACCTCCGTAAGACGGCCGTAGGCAAACCTGCCGGCCTTTATGACGCGCTTGCGCTCATCGGCGTCCGAAGCGTGGTCCGCGAAAGCCGACGCGGACGTTACAGCGTTCAGGCCGGCGGTCTTAAATCCGGGGTGATGCGTCGATCGCGCAAAGCTCCTGAACGTCTCGTCGTGGTGTTTGGCAAGAGTCCGCAGTTCTTCAGCCTGAAGGATGTCTATTAGAGGCGGTACGTTCCCGCTCTCCACGAGGGTCCTCTGCTGCAAGGCCGAAGCCTTCAAGCTGAGCACGCGACCCAAGTTTCGGCGGAGCGGGTCTTCGGCCTTCCCGCGAAGGATCTTATCACACGACGTGAGTGCGCTGAGGGCAAATCCGGCCAACTCAGTGCGAGCCAGGCCGTCCAATGGTACGCCTGACCAAAGTGACACCAGGGCATAGCGCGCGATCAGAAAGAACATCCCGGCAGGGTCGTCGTCCCGGTCCGGGTCGATGGAACGTAAGAAGAACCAGCGGTCTTCCATCAGAGCCCTCAAGCCTGCCGAAGCCGCCTTTTTTCTGCGGCCGGCGTCCGCCAGCTCAAAGTGGAAACTGAGTTCGTTATTCTCACCCTCTATGCGATTTGAGAACTGAGGAAGATCGAGCCGACGCTCCACCGCTCTCTCCACTGCGGCTCGATTTGGATAACTCAACGCTGCGGCGCTATTTCGCAAAACGCGCCAGAACGAGTTGACGTGGACACCCGCTTCGCGGGCAAGAGCCGCCATGGTTGGCATGAGGTCGCGTCCAAGCCGGATAAGGCTCTGGTCCGACATATTGGAAAGGCTAGTTGTCACGAGTACCTCCCGTTGCAATGGTGCAGCGAAGACTCGATCGGGATTGCGGCCGCATTATGGCGTATTTCGATGCACTACTTTCGATATTCGTTGTGCACACAAGAAAAGAGCATGTTTGTACGCACAAGAGGTTCGAATAGATATACGCACAACATCGAGTAATTCTTTTCGTTCCCATAAATCATATTCGAATTTACGTTCTCCATAGTTCCGATGTCGGGACTAAAACTAAATCAACATGGAGAACACCAATGAAAACTCTCTATCTCCGCCTAGTTGTCGCGACCGCAGTCAGCCTCGCCGCGGCGCCGGCCTTGGCCCAGACCCAGTCGACAAATCCCCACCAACCCGGCGGCCCGCATGAGCCGAGCCCCGGCGCTCCGCCGAACCAGACCTACCCCGGCGCGGCGATTGTGCCGATCCCCAACGGCGGGCTCTATGGCGGCGCCACGATCAAGGGCGATGGCGTCGATGTTCACGCTACCGGTGTGCTGTCGCCAAGCGGCAACGTTAGTGGCCGTGCTGACGTGGTCATTAATCCGCAGCAACCTACAAAGTCGCCCGAACCACCGGTCGAGACGCCGAAGATTGGCGAGCCTGAGCCCGTGCCAGGCATCCCGGGCTTCCCGAACGGGCTCGATATTCCGCCGGAAGTGCCGCCATCGGATCCGCTGCCCTCGCCGGAGCCGCAGGCACCAAGTGAGTTTGGGCCCTCCATTGAGCCGTCGCCCTCGCTGGATGAGGCACCGCAGATCGAAGAGCTACCCAACCCCGCCGACAGTAGCGGTGATTTCGAGTGACTCTCGGGCGCGGGCGTCCAAAGGGATGCCCGCGCCTCATCCGTGCCAATCCATCCAGCCCTGCTTTCCCTCAACCGCAACGCCGGCAACCGCAGCAGCCGAAGCCATACATGTGCCTTCGACCTGCTTGCCCAAAAGCAAGGCAGCGGGCCTGCCTGTGAGGCCTGGGGCATTCACGCATGGAACCGAGGATCTGAAGTTCCATATCGAGATTGCGCTGGGCAGCGGTCGCCTCAGCCAATGGCAAGTCAATTTCTCATCGACATTCACGCGCGCCTGGAGAAATACGGTCCCAACACGAGGTAACCTACAAGCAGCGCACCAAGCTCTATGGGCCGTCTCGTCACGACCAACGCCAGCAGGTTTGCCCAGCCTGTGATAGTGTTTGTCTGGCGCGTCCCCAAGCCAGTTGGAGGGTCGCCGCATCTGGCTTAGGTTCTGCCCTGCTGCCTTGAGTGGATCGATCACGAGCATCAGCTTCCAGAGGCAAGGGCAACGTCACCGATTACGCAGCGGTACCCGGTTAATTCGTGATATGGTAGCCGCTTCCTTGAGAGGAGTACGGACCCATGAAATCGCAGTTCGTGTCATGCGCCATGCTTACCTTGGCGCTCAGCGTTTCCTGTGCCTTTGCCGATGAGATCAAGCCGACTGATGGCACTGGGACCGCCACAAAGGAAACAACCGTCGCCAGCAAGATCATTGGGGATGGCGTCATGCCCGACGGTCGGGAATGCATCGTCGACACCGCTCCTAACTGCGCCGCTAAGGACGAGAAGACCGCCAACAAGATCATTGGGAATGGCTACAAGCCCGACGGTCGGGAGTGCATAGTCGGCACTGCGCCTGACTGCGCCGCTAAAGCCAAAATGATCGCCAGCAAGACCATTGGGAACGGGCTGAAGCCGGAGGACAAGACCCTCGCCAATAGGTAGAGCGCATCGGCGGGTGGTCATTGCTTGACAAGGGGCATTATCGAACCAGCATCCGACCCGGTTCGCCAAGCGCACACCATTGAGAACTTGCTCATTGACGTGCCCTGACCACCAGCCGGTTGCATCCTACTCAAGCTTCGAAACAACAGCGGCAGCAATCGCTGCGATCACAGCGAGGAGGATGTCGCGGCCAGCCGCCGAGGGTGACGTACCCGCGTAGCTGGCAAGCGTGAAGTAGACGATGGCGCACGTCACGCCGATGGGTATCAGGGAGGGAGGGAGGCTCATCCGCAAAAGCTTTCTCTGTTTTGGGCGAGAATGCTTTTGGGGCTGTGGCCCACCGGAAAGCGTCCTCGACCCATGGGTCAAAGTTCGCCTTCTCGGAGATTTCCGCCGGATACCACTCCCTTGCCCGGGAATGAGCCGATCAGCCGTAGAAGTCTCCCGACAACATCCCGTCGGGCCGGGTCACATCATTAACATGCGAGCGTGATGGCCACTGGTGGCGGAAATCCCTTGGTGGCCGTTCCGACGGGGCGAAACGCGTCCCCCCTCCCGGTTCTCGAAGTACTGCACTGATTTGGTGATCGCGAGATCGCGAGACAAGGCCCGCTCCAAGATTTCGTTGTCGATCTGTCGCGCCGCCTATTCTGACCCTTACAGGTCTGACTGTTCAGCGCGACCCATGGTAGATCGTATGGTTGCAGGCGGGCAGGCCTTTCAGGGATGCACGCGAGACAAGGCAGTCGGCGCCTCGATGAACAAAAGGACAATGATCGAAGAACTCACACAGCTGAGCATGCGGCTGAATGGGCTCGTTGTGCCGGGAAGATCCATCGAGCGGGCTTTGGCCGCTTACTCCTTCAACCTCGTCGTGAACAACAACCATGACACCTATAAGGTCTCGCTGGTTGGGTCTGCGACTGCCGTCCACTTCAACGGCAGGTACATTCTGTTGTGCAGCAATCATCAGCTGAGGGGCGTTGATCCGCAGCAGGTGGCGATGCTCAAAGACGACGGAAGCATCTTGGTCACTTCGGGGGGCTACGCGACCTATCAGGCACGCCCTGATACCGACGCGAACGACATCGCTGCCTTCGATTTCACAGAACCCGTTGCAGCTCACCCCGATCTGAAGAGGCGTTTCTTCGAGCTGAAGGAATTGCCGCCCGACACGCCAGTCACGAATGTGATGGCGATGCTGCTGACTGGTTATCCATCCGCCGGTCAGACGTATGATTTGGAAACGAAGAACCATCTTGGGCTGGCTCGCCTTAACGTCGCCTGCACGCCGGACGGGCAGCCGAGGGACAACGCTTTGATCCGCGTTCGTGCAGCAAGCCCCCTTTCAATCGATCCCGACGGCATGAGTGGTGGCTCTGCCTTTGTGATCCACTTAGAGGGAACGGACCTTCGGGCCTACTTCGCGGGGGTGATCCTGCAGGGTGGCAGGGAGCTGTTCCACGTGCTGAAGCCGGGCAATGTGATGGCATTCCTCCGCAGTGTCTATCCATGACAAGGGGCGGCAGGGGGGAGTTTGGCGCGAGCCGGTAGTCCGATCACCCGCTCCGAGATTTCTAACAAAAAATTCCTGCCTCACATTCGCGCTTCGCGACCGGCCGGGCTGTTGTGAGTTTGGACCCTATCAGCCCGCCGGCCCGTCGCCCTTCTGGAAGGGGCTTCGGAAAGCAAATAGGGCTCAAAGGTTGTCGCGCTCTCCATCCGCGAGGCGAGAGGCGTCAGGCCGCCCCTACGACTTTCCGCATGGCGCTCGTAAGCACCTCAAGCCCCGTCTCTGGCCCGCTATGACGCTCCGCCGCGCCACCCAGCGTGTGGCCAAGGACCGGGTTCTTGCCGCGCGAGCCAGTAGGTCTTTCTGAACCTATTCACACACAGCCGGCTGCCCAGTATTGTGGCCGCAAGGGTGCGCTTGTTCGTGGCCGACTGAGCAAATGGCAACGGCAATTCCTCCTCGATATGCACGCGCGACTGGCGAAGTACGGGCCACGCACCCGGCTGAGCGCAAAGCAGTGGGCGAAACTCTATGAGATCATAGACTCTGCACCACCAAGCACTCGCGAGCCGAGCCAACCGCGCCCGTACAGGCCCGCGTCGTCGCCGCACTGGCGACCGCAGCGCTGGCGAAGCCCACCTGGGCGCGAGGCGCGGTACTTGGCAGCCAGGTTCGTCAGAACCTTGGGGATCGCTCTGGCATTGATCGTCGGGTCCATGATCTATTCTTCGTCGTGAAGGGCGGGCACGTCACTTGGCCAAGCATGCCGTCGTTCGCGAGGTCAGGCGGAGCGGAGAGGGTGCCGCTTGCAAGAACGCAGTTCACCATAACGGACGGTGACACCATTCGACTCAACGGTGCCGCGAAGGGGACACGGTTAGTCGGCTTCAACGCGCCCGAAAGCATCGAGCCCAGGTGCGACACTGAGGGAGACCTTGGGCGTCGAGCGAAGGCGCGCCTCAAAGAGCTGGTTGCTGCCGCGAAGCTAGAACTGAAGATGGTTCCGTGTTCTTGCCCGCCGGGAACCGAGGGCACAGACGCTTGCAACTATGGCCGAAGCTGCGGCTCTCTCTTCGCTGATGGCCGCGATGTTGGCGAGGTGTTGGTGTCAGAGGGATTGGCTGAGCCGTTTGTCTGCGGCGCGGCGAGCTGTCCGCCGACGCCTCGCCCTTGGTGTCGCGCCTAAGTCGGGCTGCGTGATCTTACAAAAGAAGAACTAAATCTTCGCATCGCCATAGTGAGCAAATACAGCTCGCATCGCACGCTCAGCGTCCTTCCGTTGCTTATCAGTAGGAGGGTTTGCCAGTTCGTAGTCAATCTGACTGGACAACCCATCCGTATTGACTACGAGGAACGTGAGGTCCGGTTTCTCTTCGCGGCTGATTTCATTTAAAATCGGCTTCCAAGGTCCCTGAGCGGGAATACCGACTGCCCGTCCGAGCACGCCATACCGAACCGTCTGGCCTTGCATAGCGCAATATCTAAGAACGGCTTTGATCGCCTCTTTTCGATCTGCGTATCGGACTTCGCGAATTTTCATTCGCTGACCATACCGATCTGTCCGCAAAATTCAAACTGAGACACTCCCCCGAGCATCTATCGAACCACTGTTCAAAACAACGCCACGGCGGGGGCTTAATAGGACGACTGTTCCTGAGGAGGATGGATGTGATGAGAGAGGACGAACGCATTTCGATCGTTAAGGAACTCCTCTTTGCCTACGTGAAGAGCCCATCCCTGCGTCACATCCGCGACCCCTATTCGCTGATAAGATTGGCGCAGGAGATCGTTAGGCGGATTGACCGGGGCAATTCGATCTGGAGGAAGTGGGACGGGCAACGCGAGGTCCTTCTTAAGTCCGCCCTGGGTTGTTGGATACCGGTCGAGGCTCTGCGCGATTTCATCAACGAGATGCCGGGGCCACAGGTTACGGCGACAGATGTCAGCCAGCGTTTGAAGGCGTTCGAGGACGAGGAATACTTCTCATACCCAAAAGAGGAGCTTCGCCCTGGATGCCTCGCACTCTATGAGAAGGAAAGGGCCGAAGGCACCGAGCTTCCGGCCATCATCGGTCTACTCAGAGACCACGTAGAACGGGAAGAGGAGCGTCTTCGGGTAGAGCAGGAGGAACGGTATAAGAGATTGCGGGAAGAGGACCGGATGGCTCGCGAACAGCGGCTGCTGTCAGGCGCGGACTGCAGATGGACGCCGCTCACGAAATCCCCTCATTGGTTTTGCCGCGCCAACGGCAGGACATACCGTCTCTCACCAACGAAGGACAAAATGTGGAACCTCTACCGCGTTAGTTCCGTCTCCGAGGAAGATGAGAGAGCCTTGATCGGGAAGTACCGAGGGCGTGGCGACGCGACCAAAGTGGTCTCGCAAATGGCCTATGAGCCGGAGCCAAGGTGGTAAGGCGTCAAATCGGAGGCTGGGCGGCTGGGCCGTGGTGTATCGACTGCCTGTTCCTGATAGACCGTTCGATAGTTGGCGCTGATCAACGCCCGGCTGAGTGGAGGACGCATGAACGAGAAACCAGACCGGGAGCGACAGCTTGTCGTCCAGATCGTCAAGGGTGCAACGCCCGAACAGCACGACGCGCTCCGTACTTGGGCGTTGAAGCTTCTTGAAATCCGCCAGTCGGGCTTGCCGACGCGAACCAAGGCCAAACAAGCCGTCGCCGCAACCATGCACGGCAAAGTCGTTGGACCGATACTCAAGAATGCGCTCGGACGAGCGAAGAGTTTGGGGTGGGATAACAGAACTATGCCCCAGCGCCTCGGGATCGGTGGGGCGGCTGTCGGCGTAGCAGTGTTCGGCGGTCAGAGTGCAGGGATTGCCGCCCTCGGGATGGGCGTCGGGGTGCCACTCTGGGCGGCACTGGGAGCCGGGTCGATGTTTGCAAAGTATCTGTATGACGAACTTACCGAAGCCCCGCTGTCAGCCAAGAGTGGGGCTACCTACACGGTCATAGACGCGGATAAAGAGAACGGGCCGACGCCTTAAGGACAAGACCGCCCCAAACACCGGCAGGATAGCCGTGGCCAAGCTGGCTCGCGAGGGTGCAATGCGACTGCGCTGCTCCAACGTGGAGCAAGCGAGGTTCGTGAGGGCTGGCGTGTGTGGTTCAACGGAAGGGGCACGGGGGACTTCGCGCGAGCCAGTTATCTGATCCCCCGCTCGGAAATTTCTACAAATATTCCCGCGCTTCCCTAGCGTGGCGCTCGGCGAGTGCTGCTCGGCTTCTTAGCAGTCGTCGGTTTCACCCCAAAAAGCCGGCCCTCAAGCTCATCCTTGGTGGGCATTTTTCGATCCTGGATGAACCTAACTAGCACCTTTCGGATTAGCTCGAACGTTTGGAGCAGGTCGTCGCTGCCGTGCTTCGGCTTTCCATGAGCTGCGGCAGACCGCTTATCGTACAGCGCTGCGACCTTCTTTTGTAGCGTGAGACGTTCTTCGCCAAGGGGAGTCAGGTATGCGGCTATCAGCGAAGAAACGCGGAAACGAAGCTCCGATGTAGACGGTGAGAAAATAGCCTCCAAGGCCCCCCAAAGGGATACCAGGACCAATGCAGTGTTCTCGATGAATTGTCCTGTTTCGAACGCATTCGCGACCAGCCGGAACTCAGGACTATCCCGCATCAAGGTATGGGTCGCTTCGAAGTACTCGGTGACCGGACGAATAGCTATCAGGCCGTCTTTTTCCTTCAATGAGTTGCAGAGAGAAGAAATGTCTTCTGTCTTCGAAGCGTATCAAGGCCGCCGCGCCGCTCTTTGAAGCCGGGACTTCGGCGAAGGCGACGTTTGACGCAACCGGCATCGTCGTCTGCGGGTCGGTCCACAGTCTCAATAAAAAGATGATTGTGCTGGCGATCTGAAATCGCTCGTTGGTGTCCTTTCCAGCTGCCTCAGGTACATGTAACTGCGCCGTAATTTCCCGACTACCCAATCCCTGCGTTTCCTTCCAGGGACCCGAATGCGGTTTGCCGGGCTCAGCCGGCTTAAAGGCCATGATCACTGGCTCCATCATGTACGCATACGTACTCTGCAGCGATATGCCACGGGTGAATACTAATGGCTGTTGAACACTGAGACCGGCCAGACCGAAATATAAGTCCCCCGCAAACGCATCAGTACTCATTTGTGTCACCCCGACTCCGCCGATACAGCCACGATATACGATACGGCGGGCATTTCGCAGGCTTGTTGGCGGCCCACCCGTCTCGGAAAGTTGTACCAGATTTCCCCGACCTCCATTACCATCCCCTCATGCCGCTCCATTGGTTCAACCCTCCAGTCTATGTCAGAACTGATCGCCCTGGCATCCGCTTCGGGGTCAGCCACGTCGAGGGGGCCTCCGAGCAGCTCCTGAAGTGGACCAAGCGTGGCCCTAAGTGGAAACAGGCAGTGGAAACCTGCATGGCCGCAATGGAAGGCAACGTGCCCACTCAGGAGGTCCGCAGGGCATTCGAGGCGGCCGCCAAGGAGGAGAGCATGCTCCTCCCGCCTTCTTAGTCTCTTGACCGGCCAGTCCTCACTCCATGTCAGGCACGTCGCCACCAACAAAGAGCGTCGTCGGCTCCCCGTATTCGCCTAGCGACGGGTTGGCGTCACGTGACCACGCAATGACACCGGCGTGTTTCGTTGCAAGGCCCTTCGCGGTCCTTATCGCCCGATCTTCCGTCTGCTGCTCGGCAGGTCCAAAGACAGGCTGAAGGTCGCCGGTCTCATCGCGGTCGAAGGCGGTGACGACGATTAACTTCGGTGCTTTCTGCTGTGGGACCAAACTATCTGACATTGAGGTATTTTTTCCGCTGGACTAGAAGCCCGTTGAAGTTCAGCGGTGCAGGGGGAAGAACCTCAGTCATTTCGAATAGGGGCACCAATGGGGCTTCCAGTTCTGGGGCCTTCTGCTTGGCCTTGAGGTCTTTGATTTCTTCATCACGCCTTGCAATTCGGCTTTCCAGATTGGCGATGCGCTCAGTCAAGAAATAGCGCCCAATGGCAAATCCGCTGCCCCCGAACAGCAACGCCAACGTGGCAAAGGCTGCCGGGTTGGCAACCACCAGCGACGAGTTGCTCTGAATGAACGCGATAACGTCATGCATGGGGAAACACCGCGCCTCTCATGGCGCGAACAGCTCAAGCTGCCGGTCGTCTCGCGGCGGATCGTAGTAGCCCGGCGCCCTCCGTGCCGCGTACTCCTCGGCAAGTCTGAAGGGCTCGTAGTAGACGACACGCAAGAGCGGAAGGACGCGCTCCTCGTAGAGGTCAAGCTCCTCGTCGGTTAGCTCCTCCAGGTCGCATCCGGCCAGCTTGTGGGCAACGTCGTCCTCGGGTCGGCTCTCGCCGAAGTGGCCCGCCTTGCGAAGCGCAGCAAGGACTTCAGGGCAAGCTTCCTCAAAGGTCTCGCTCCACTCATCCGCGCTGTCATGCCCATAGGGCGGCACGGGGTCGGTTCGCATGTCCATGGCTGTCACCCCACGATAGGCGGCGTGTCGTCGTAGCCGATGGTAACTATTCCCGGATGCCGGTGGGCAATTGCGAGTATCTGAGTCTCAAGCTCGCAATTGTAGGCCATGAGCGCCTTCACGGTCTCCAGCGGGCTGTCGTAGCGGGCGATCAGCTTCACGGCTTCGGAATGCAGCTCGGCTTTGGCTTCGGCGTCAAAATGCATTGTGCCCATGGCGATTACTCCAAACGCTTCATGCCCGCAGTGAACAAAAAGAGAACGAAAATGTCAAGAGCGGATTGACCAAGGGAGGAATGAGTTCCTATTTTGGGTCATGCCCGATACCGGTGGAAGACGAAAGCGTGGAGGCGAATGGAAGCTCAGCAATGCGCATGAGATCGGCCAGCTCGTGCTGGTCCGCTGCGGGCTGTGCAACGTCAAGCGTTGGTATCAGCCGAGTGATCTGAAGGAAATCTTTGGGGACATCGAGGCCGAGTTGGTTGGGAGCAAGATGAGCTGCAAACGGTGCGGCAGGAACGAGTACATGCACGCCGAGAGACAAAACCCAACGGCACGAGAACGGCAGGGCATTCGGGTGACGCGGCTTGCCGAAATCAGGATGGTGCGGCGGGTGGTTTGGAGGGACGGGGACTGAGGAAGGCTGCTTCGACCCGTTCCCGTCATCAATGACACGCACGATGGATGACTGGATTGAGCCCGAAGCGGTCGAATGGTGCACAACACGCCGCTCTTGCGCCGACTACGCCATAACGAGTACCAACGCCTCGGCATGCTTGGTACGCGAGTGGGCGGTCCCACTGGGTACTACTTGGGAAGGTCACTTGTGCATCCGAGGTTTCAGCAAATCGTCGAGAGCCTTCACCCGTCGTATGAACGGTTGATGGCGATGGAGCCAATTTCAGGATCGGCGCCGAAAGATAGAGTTAACGGCATCTACCTGTTCTCTGAAGGCGACCAGCACCTTTACGTCGGGCGGGCCAAGGACATCACGAACCGGTACGACTGGCACTGCATTCCCGCGTCCGACTACAACCGGGCAAGCTTCGCATTCAAGTTGGCCCGTGAGGCAACCGGCAACCCCCAGCCGAGCTATCAGAAGGGTGATAAGAGCCGTGCCGGACTAATGCTCGATCCTGACTTCATAGCTGCATTCAAGGAGGCTAAAGCACGCATTCGCCGCATGAGTTTTCGGTACGTATCGGAGCCAAACCCCACACGCCAAGCGCTGCTCGAAGCGTACGTCTGTATCGTCCTCCAGACACCCTACAACGACTTCAACACCCACTGAGCCAGCACTTCTCCAGCCTGCCGGGAGAGCTTTGCCGTGGAGCGAAAAAAGACTAGAAACGCTCAAGTGGCTACCGAGCCCTATAAACATCACCGAAAGCAGGAACCCGGGGGTCTCGATGCGTCTCTACCGCTTCCTCAACGCAGAATACGGCCTCCTTGCCATCAGGGAACGCCGTCTCCGGATTTCTCGCATTAATGAGCTGAACGACGAGTTCGAATTTATCGGGCTGGCCCTAAAGCGGAAGGCCGACCGGCTCGAACTCCGCAGAGTGCGTGAACACGTGAACGGCCATACTGGGATCATCTGCATGAGCAAAAGGTGGTCACACCCCCTCATGTGGAGCCACTACGGGGCGAGCTACACAGGGATCGCCCTTGAGTTCTTTACGTTTCCCACACGGGTCCGCGAGGTCGAGTACGTTACGAAGCGTCCAACGTTGCAGACCTTTGAGTGCAGGAGCTTGGAAGACGTCGGCGAGGAGCATCTGAAGCGGCTCTTCAGGATGAAGTTCGACGCTTGGCAGTATGAGGAGGAATACCGGTTCTTCCTTCCCCTGGAGAACGGAGAGGAGATAAAGCGCAAAGTGCATTACTTCCTACCGTTCTCTCCACACCTTGAGCTGAAGTCGGTCATCGTAGGGCCGCGAAGTGGGGTAACGCGCGCTCAGGTGGCCGAGGCGCTGGGAGGCATGGCCGGTTCGGTTGAAACCTACCGAGCGCGGGCCGACTTTGACGATTTCAAAGTCGTCAAAAACATGCAGGAAAGCATGTGGAAATAGGTCAACCTGTGCAAGAGCTGCAGGGATGCCGTCAGAAGAGCAAAATCCGCTCGATGTCCGTTGTCAGCGGCGCAAATCGGTCATTCAACGCTTGCGCTGGCATTTCCACTGTCTACCCATTGCAGATGTGTCATTGAAGACGCTCCATTGGCGTCCCAGCCCCTAAAGCTGTGAGCCTTGCGCCGGTGCCTGCGCCGGAAACTTAATCTGCGTCGCCGGCTTCTCCACGATCACAACCGCGTTGTCCGGAGCTGATCGCTGAAGCCGCGTAGCCTCCGACCAGGGCGCGGTAAGTCAAGCGATCCGGCCTTTCGTTTCCGGCGGCTATTGCTACTCTCGGGGCGAACGTTCAAGACGGTAACCAAAGAACGGCCGGGGGGTTGGATTTGCTGACGAAAGATCACGCACAAGAAGGCCTGAGCCGGGCATATGTCCAAGCAGTAGCTGCCGCTGCAAGGGCCAACCTGCGCATGGGGCATGAGTTTGACTACGGGTTCGATGGCACGTTTGACTCGATAGCCTCAAGAATAGGCATGGATAGCAAGGGCGAGCCTGTCCATCGATATGTCAATGCCGGTTTCCCGATCGATTTCCAACTAAAATGCACGTGGACATGGACTTCGGATGACGCTGACATAATATGGAGCATCAAGACCAAGGCTTACAACGATTTGGTAACTCGCCCACCGGAGGCGGTAGCGGTAATCCTCATCCTAATGTGCCTACCTACGGACGAGCGTGAATGGGTAAACATATCTGAGGATGCCATCCTGCTCCGCAAATGTTGCTACTTCACGACCTTGACTGGAACTCCGACGGTAACGGAAACGTCGACCAAGCAGATCAGAATTTCGCGCAGAAGCGTGCTTGATGCTGCCAATCTGTCGTCCGCATTGGTTGCCGAGCGACGCCGGCGGATGGAGCTGTTCTAATGGTTTCTCGGCGAACAGATTTGGTACACGTCCCCAAGGGCGCGATCGTGCGCTACCTCACGGATCAAGGTTGGGAGCGTCAGGCAAGCCGAGACGGCAAACTCCTGAAATTGTCATTGGGAGATGATGACAACGCTTCCCAGTCTGTAAATCTGATATTTTCCAACGGTGCTCCGCCGGAGAAGGAAATGGCCGAGGTCGCTGCCGCCCTCGAAACCCTCGTCCAATTGTATGATGTAACGCCCTCACAGTTTGCTCAGGCGCTCATTTCACTTGCTTATGACCTAATCTTCACGAGGGTTCCCGACGAGTATGTGCGTCATGAGTCCATCGAACTTGGAATGGCAAACTCATACATCACAAATATGAAAAGCTTCTTGGCTGCGTCAGCAACGACGGAGCTGTCAGGCGAATTGTCGTTCAAGCGCACGTTGAAAGACGCGCTAACGTATGCCGGCCGCTGCCGATTTGGGCACACCTTTCGCGGAAGTTTTGGCTTTGTCATAGAGTCTCCGGTGGGCATGAACGACGCCCCACAGCTCGAAATTGGAAGTCCAGACGTTCCATTCGGCCGAAAAGTTATTGAGCGTATCGCGCGAGGCCTCTCATCATTCAACGCCGCCATCGCCCAAGATGACGCGTCTCCCATTGTTGTTGCGGAAAATGGCATGAGTGCAAATATGTGCGACGAAGTCATCGGGATGATCGAGGATACGGGCATTTCTAAGCTTGAAATGTCTATTGCACTATCTCCTGAATGGGGACCCAGGGGTCAGATAGCTCCTCAATCTTTCAAAATCGAGAAACGATACGTTGATCTACTCAAAGACGCCTCATCTCGCCTGAGAAAAGAGGAGGTTCCAAAAAGGGAGACGATCATAGGTCGCATCGTCCGGTTGGAGACTGACGGAAATCCTTCGGATTTGATTGATGATCGTGCTGGAAGAGAAATTTGGGTGAGTTGGGACAGCGCGGACTATGGGCCTATTCGCGTCCTTATACCTCTAGATCCTCAAAGCTATTTAACTGCCCTTGAGGCCCACAGAACCGGGCAATTGTTTTCTGTCAGCGGCCTCTTGAAGCGGCAAGGACGGACATGGCTTTTGGATGATGCGCTAACGCCACGCCTTATTTCCTAGGGCGGTACCGGATATTGGTTCATGCTACACGTGTGTGCTACACAACCTGGAATTCTGAGAAGAGATTATCTAGTATAATCAAGAGCTAGCTAGGAGGCTATTCGAGTCCTCTTCTGGGCACCAAATTCCCGTTTCGAACCATTCGACGGTTCAGAAACTTAGAGAAAAGCCCGGTTCGTCCGGGCTTTTTCTTTGCCGCCAGACCTCCCCTTCTGGCCAGTCCCCTCACAAACCGCTTCAAACTCCGCGCCCGCTTCGCTACGCTCAAAGCCATGGCTCAATCCACCACCCAGATCTTCGGTGCCCGCCGCGACCAGGCGTTCCCCACGCTGGCCGAGGTGGACATCGACCGCATGCGCCGGTTCGGCGAGGCCAGCGCCTATGCGGCCGGCGAGAACATCGTCACGGCAGGCGATGTGGCGCCCGGTCTGATCGTCGTTTTGTCGGGCAGCGTGGACATCACCCAGGACGGCGGGCTCGGCCGGCGCGAGACGATCGTCACGCATGGCCCAGGCAGCTTTGTCGGCGAGTTGGCGCAGCTTTCGGCCCGTCCCTCGCTGGTCAATGCGCAGGCCGCCGAGCCGGTGGAGGCGTTCGTCATCGCCTCACAGCGGCTGCGCGACCTGATGGTGCAGGAGGCCAATCTCGGCGAGCGCATCATGCGGGCGCTGATCCTGCGCCGCGTCGGGCTCTTGGAGAGCGCCACCAGCGGGCCGATCATCATCGGACCCAAGGACAATGCCGACGTGTTGCGGCTACAGGGTTTTCTGGCGCGCAGCGGCCAGCCGCATCGCGTGCTCGATTCAGACAGCGATCCCTGCGCCAAGACCCTGGTAGAACGCTTCGAGGTCGATCCGCACCACCTGCCGATCGTGCTCTGTCCAAACGGCAGGCTGCTGATGAACCCCGGCGAAAAGGACCTCGCCCGCTGCATCGGCCTGCTGCGGTCGATCGATGCCGATACGGTATATGACGTGGCCATCGTCGGCGCCGGCCCGGCAGGGCTGGCTGCGGCGGTCTATGCGGCATCCGAAGGGCTGTCGACGATCGTGCTCGATTGCCGTGCCTTCGGCGGACAGGCCGGCGCCTCCTCGCGCATCGAGAACTATCTTGGTTTCCCCACCGGCATTTCGGGCATGGCGCTGATGGCGCGCGCCTACAATCAGGCGCAGAAATTCGGCGTCGAAATGGTCATCCCGGACGAGGCGAAGCTTTTGAGCGCCGCCACCGACGCGTCAGGCGCCCGCTATCTGCTCGATGTCGGTGACGGCGAGACCGTGCGCACGCGCAGCGTGGTGATCGCCAGCGGTGCGCGCTACCGCCGCCTCGACATCGCCAATCTGGCGCAGTTCGAGGGAGCGTCCGTGCATTATTGGGCCTCGCCCATCGAAGGTCGGCTTTGCGCGGATCAGGAAGTAGCGCTGGTCGGCGCCGGCAATTCGGCCGGGCAGGCGGCCGTCTATCTGGCCAGCCATGCGCGCAAAGTGGCGCTGCTGGCGCGCGGCGGCAGCCTCGATGCCAGCATGTCGCGTTATCTGGTCGAGCGCATCCGGGCGCAGCCGAACATCGAGGTGCTGACCGGGACCGAAATCGAGGCGCTGGACGGCGAAGACGGCAATCTTGCCACTGTGCGCTGGCGCAACCGCGCCAGCGGCGCGGAAACGACGCGCCCGATCCGCCATCTCTTCCTCTTCATTGGCGCTGATCCGAACACCGATTGGCTGGCCAACTGCGATGTCGCGCTGGACGCCAGGGGTTTCGTGCGCACCGGATCGGACCTGGGATTGGCGCAGATGGAGACGAGCCGCAGCGGCGTGTTCGCCATAGGCGATGTCCGTGCCGGCTCGGTCAAACGTGTCGCGGCGGCTGTCGGCGAAGGCGCCCAGGTGGTCGCGGCTCTGCACGCCTACCTCGCGCGCGGCAACGCGGACACACCTCGAATGGCCGGGAGACCATGATGGATGAATGCAGACATACGCGCGACATCAGGAAGGTGACGCCGAGCGCCCTCGGCTGCGAGGAGTGCCTGAAGAGCGGGTCGCAATGGGTGCATCTGCGGCTCTGCCGCACCTGCGGCCATGTCGGCTGCTGCGACGACTCGCCCAACCGTCACGCCACCAAGCATTTCCACGCCACCAAGCATCCGATCATCGAGGGCTACGATCCGCCGGAAGGCTGGGCATGGTGCTATGTCGACGAGGTTTTTATCGAGCTCGGCGACAACGTGACCTCGCAGAACGGCCCGATCCCGCGCTTTGTTTGAGCGTCGCCGGATGGCGACAGAATCCAGAGAAAAGCGCGGTCCGTCCGGGCTTCTTGGCGGCGGCCTCCCTGCTGAACGGCTTGGCAGTCAGTCGGCGAAATACAGATATCCCAGCCATCCGGCCAGCACGATCGAGGCAGTCCAGATACAAACAATGATCACCGCCGCGTAGCGGCTCACCGGCCTGTCGGCGGCCAGTGCGGCGGTCTTTCTGTGTTCCGCCATCACCTCGGGCGGTATCATCCTGACCACGGCAAGGACGCCCAAAGGGACAAGGATCACGTCGTCGAGATAGCCGATCACCGGAATGAAATCGGGGATCAGGTCGATTGGCGACAAGGCATAGCTTGCAACACACACGGCAAGCGCCTTGGCGTACCAGGGCGTTCGGGGATCGCGAGCGGCAAGGTAGAGCGCATGCACATCGCGCTTGATCGTTCGGGCCCACTCATTCAGTGCCATCGGATGATTTTAGCGCCAAATGAAAACCGCCGATAGCGCACGCCAGGCGCCTGCCTCCGAGAGCATCTCGAAGAGCCGATGACCGCCGGTCTACCGCACGGAGCCGGTGACGGTCGGGTCGATCATGCTGGGAACCGACTTGCGTTCGTTTCCGGCAAGCGCCGCTATGATCAGCAGGCTGGCAACCACCGGGACAAACAGGATGGCAACGCGAGCCTGCACGTAAAATATGGCGCGCCATTCATTGCGCTTGTCGGGGCTGTTGCTCATCATACTCACTTTGTCGGCCCCCGGGACCGATGACATAGCCGCGAACGGTTAAACAACTCCTTCCGACTTCGTTAACCCAGCGGATTTGAGGCAAAATTCCCAGGCGATCCCCCAGATGGCGATCCCGGGCTTCAGTTCAGCCCGATGCGGCTGGCGCCCTGCCGGAACAGCGCTACGGCATCCGGTTCGAAGCGGAAGGTGCCGATGAAATCGTCGGCGCAATAGTCCGGCCTTGTCTTGCGGATGGCGGCGGCGAAGCCGCGCGCCTCGTCGAGCCGTCCGGCCAGCGCCAGGCAGTGCGCCGCGATCGCCAGTATGATGGCGTGGGCGTTGGGCCGCGCCGCCGCCTTCAGCGCCCATTCGGCCGCTTCCTCGAACTGGCCGAGCCGGACATGCGCCATGGCGCGTGCGCCCAGCATGCCGAACAGCAATGGGTCGAACGGGCTGAGATGACGCGAATGATCGGAAGAGCCGATCGCCGCTTGCGGGTCGCCCGACTGCGAATGCACGAAGGACAACGCGTAGTGGCCAAGCGCGAAGTTGGGGCTGAGATCGACCGCCCGTTCCAGTTCGAGCAGCGAACCGTCCTGCTCGCCGCGCAGCCACAGCGCCCGGCCCATTGCCCAATGCGCGGCCGGATTGTGGTCATCGACCAGCAGGCTGTTTCCGGCGCTCTCGAAGGCCAGCGCGCTTTCGCGGTCGCGGTCGCCCCAGCGCTGGAAAGCGTTCTGCCAGTGGGTGAAGGACAGGCCGGCATAGGCGCGGGCAAAGGTCGGGTCGAGCTGCAAGGCGTGGGCAAAGAAATGCCGCGCCTGCTCGTTTTCGACCTGGGTGAAGCGGTACATGTGCCAGAGGCCGCGATGGTACGCCTCCCAGGCGTTGAGCGAGCTGGGCGCCTTCAGCATGGCGCGGTTGCGCTCGACTGTTTCGATCTCGGCCGAGATCGAGGAGACGATGCTGTTGCCGATGTCGTCGAGCACGGAAAAGATGTCATCGGGCCTGCGCTCGAAGGTCTCGGCCCAGACGATCCTGGCGCTGCGCACCTCGATCAGTTCGACGCTGACGATGAGGCGGCCGGACGGGCTGCGCACCGTGCCGGTGGCGACATAGTCGACATTCAGCCGGCGGCCGGCATCCTCGGGCGCGATGTTCTGCTCTGCCAGCGCAAACACCGATCCGCGCGCGATGACGAAGAAATCCCTGAGCTTGGCCAGGCGGGTGATGATGTCGTGGGTGAAACCGTCGGCCAATCCGCCGCGCGTGCCGCCGCTCTCCTCGACAAACGGCATCACCGCCAGCGAAGCGTGGCTGGGCTCGACCGGGCCGGGTGCGGTGGGCAAGGTGGCCACCAGTGGCGATAGCGTGGACAGGCAGGCCGCCCGAAGCGAGGTGCCCGACCGTCGGTCACAGATCGCCCGCCAGGCCGCGCGAAGCGGTGCGAAATCGAGTTCCTCCGACCGAAACAATCGTTCCGCCGCTGCCAGATGCTCTTCGGCCGCACCGGCCTCGCCGCGCCCGGCCAGACCGGCCAGAAGTGCTGCATGCGCACGCGTGTCGAACGGCGCCAGTTCCACCCATGTGTCGAGATGGGCGATCGCCTCGTCACTATGCGCCGGCAGGCTCGCGACAAGCCGTTCCAGCACGGCGGCATGGCAAGCGCTGAAGCGCCGGCGCTGCGCGATCAGCCAGCTGTTGAAATGCGGGCTGCGCTCGAGCTCCAGCCCGTCCAGGAAATCGCCGGCAAACAGTTTGGCCAGCGCCCGCAAGCGGTCGACATCAAGGGTGCCGAGCCCTTGCGTGGCGGCGCGGCTCACCTCCAGCGCATCGACCAGGCAATCGCTCAGATCGAGTACGACCGTGTCGCCCTGTGTCGCGACCCGGTGTCGGCCCACCGCGTCGAGCGCGCCACGCAGCTTGCTCAGGCACCAGCGCAGTTCGCCCCGCGGGTCGTTCGGCACATCCCACAACAACTCGCACAGGCGACTGCGGCCGACCGGATGCGGCGCCAGCGCCAGATAGGCGAGCAGCGCGCGCAGCTTGCGTGACGACGGCAGCGCAACCGGCACATCGTTGTGGGAGATCATCAGCGGTCCGAGCAGGCGCACGGAAAGGACCGGCATCTCGCCGTTCAGCCTCGATCGGGTGGATTCCACGTGCGTTTCCACGCCTGCTCCCACGCTGGCCTGTCGGCCTCTCCTGTATCACCAAACACGACACGGCGCATCCGGCAGCGGATTTAAGCGCCGGATACCGTCATTGCCGCTATGCGGCATCTCAGTCCTAGCGCGGCAAGGTCACCAAACCTCGCCGCCCAACCCGCCGGTTTGTAACCGGCCTGTGAAGACACTCGAGGAGGACCAAAAATGTTGCAGCAGCAGAAGATCAGAACCACGGCCGGGCGCGGCCGCCTGTTCGACAGCATTCTCGACACCGTCGGCGACACGCCGGTGGTTCGCATCAACAATCTCGGACCGTCCCACGCGTCGATTTATGTCAAGGCCGAGTATTTCAATCCCGGCGCCTCGGTGAAGGACCGGTTGGCGCTTAACATCATCGAGGAGGGCGAGCGCAGCGGTGCGCTGAAGCCGGGCCAGACGGTGGTCGAGGCGACCAGCGGCAACACCGGCATTGGCCTCGCCATGGTCTGCGCGCAAAAGGGCTATCCGCTGGTCGTCACCATGGCCGACAGTTTTTCGGTCGAGCGCCGCAAGCTGATGCGCATGCTGGGCGCCAAGGTGGTGCTGACGCCGCGCGCCGAAAAAGGTTTCGGCATGTACAAGAAGGCGGTGGAACTGGCCGAGGCCAATGGCTGGTTCCTTGCCCGCCAGTTCGAGACGGCGCCAACGCCGCCATCCACGAAGCAACGACGGCGCGCGAGATCGTCAATGATTTCGCCGGCTCGCGGCTCGATTGCTTCGTCACCGGCTATGGCACCGGCGGCACGGTGGTGGGCGTGGCGCGCGTGCTGCGCCGCGAGCGGCCGGAAACCCGTATCGTGCTCTCCGAGCCGGCCAACGCGCAGCTCATCGGCAGCGGCAAGGTCCAGCAGCGCGGCGCCGATGGTGCCCCCGCCGCCAGCCATCCAGCCTTCGAGCCGCACCCGATCCAGGGCTGGACGCCGGATTTCATCCCCAACGTGCTGCAGGAGGCGATCGACACCAGCCTCTATGACGAGGTGATCCCGATCGCCGGGCCCGAGGGCATCAAATGGGCGAGGGAATTGGCGCGCAAAGAGGGCATCTTCACCGGCATTTCCGGCGGCGCCACCTTCGCCGTGGCACGGCAGGTCGCGGAGAAGGCGCCGGCCGGCGCGGTGATCCTGTGCATGCTGCCAGACACCGGCGAGCGCTACATGTCGACGCCGCTGTTCGACGGCATCGAGGCCGAGATGGATGCCGACGAGACGGCCCTGTCGCGCTCGACGCCCGGCTGCCAGTTTCCGGCGGCTTGACGGGAGATCTGGTATGGACGCCGTGCAAGGAAACCTCGGCCTGGTGGACGAGGAAACGCTCGATCCCTTGGACTGGGCCGATGTGCAGGCCCTGTCGCACCGGGTCATCGACGATGCGGTCGATTATCTCCGCGATGTGCGCGACCGCCCGGTCTGGCGGGAGATGCCGGCCAATGTGAGAGAGGCCTTCGCCGCACCCCTGCCGCGCTCGCCGGCGCCGCTGGATGCTGTCTATGCCGAGGTGTCGCGCACGGTGATGTCCTATCCGATGGGCAACATCCATCCGCGCTTCTGGTCCTGGTATATGGGGTCGAGCAACTTCACCGGCGCGCTCGGCGACTTCCTGGCGGCTATCCAGGGCTCGAACCTCGGCGGCGGCAACCACGCCGCCGGGCTGATGGACAGCCAGGTGGTGAACTGGTGCAAGCAGATGCTGGGCTTTCCCGCTTCTGCCGGCGGCACGCTGGTCAGCGGCGGCTCGATGGCCAACATTATAGGGCTGAGCGTGGCGCGCAACGTCAAGGCCGGCATCGACGTGCGCGAGCACGGTGTCGCCGCCATCGAAAAGCCGCTGCGCTTCTACGGCTCGGAGCAGATCCACTCCTGCCACCGCAAGGCGATGGAGGCACTTGGCCTCGGCAACCGGGCACTGCGCCGCATCCCGACCGATAGCGGGCTGCGCATCGATATCGCTGCCTTGCGTGCGGCGATCACTGAGGACCGCGCGGCAGGGTTAAAGCCGGCCTGCGTCATCGGTACGGCCGGCACCGTCAACACCGGGGCGATCGACGATTTGCAGGCGCTTGCGAAGCTGGCACATGAGGAAGGCCTCTGGTTCCATGTTGACGGCTGCATCGGCGCGCTGATCGCCATTGCGCCTGAAAATGCCCATCGCGTCTCCGGCATCGAACGGGCCGATTCGGTCGCGCTCGATCCCCACAAATGGCTGCACGCACCGTTCGAGGTCGGCTGCGCCCTGGTCAGGGATGCCGCCGCGCATCGCGGGACCTTTGCTGTGACGCCGGAATATCTGGAATCGACGCCGCGCGGCCTCGCTTCCGGCGAATGGCTGCACGACTACGGCCTGCAGACGTCGCGCGGTTTTCGCGCGCTGAAGGTGTGGATGGCGCTGAAGGAGCATGGCGTCGAAAAATTCGGCCGCCTGATCGACCAGAACATTGCCCAGGCCGCCTATCTTGCCGGCTTGATCGAGGCCGCGCCCCGGTTGCAACTGGCGGCACCGCCGACCGTCAACATCGTCTGCTTCCGCTATCAGCCCGATCTGACAGGCGAGGCTCTGAAGGCGCTCAATACGGAGATCATGCTGCGGCTGCAGGAACAGGGCATTGCGGCCCTTTCGGACACCACGGTGCATGGCGAGCACTGGTTGCGCGTGGCGATCACCAATCATCGCACACGGCGCGAGGATCTCGACCTGCTGGTGCGTGAAACGGTGCGGCTGGGGCATGAGATCGCGACGCAGCGTTCCGCGCCTTCCTAGTTACGGGCAGGCATGCGATTCTGCCGCGATGATTCGGGAGATCCAGGCCGTGACGCTGTTTCGTATGGTTGCACTGGCGGCGCTGGTCTTCACCGCCTCGGCGCAGGCCGCCGACATGGCCTTCTTCGTCAAGAACCTGCGCAAGGAATCTGTCGCGGTCGAGCTGTTCAGCCGCGACCGTGAGACGGTCTGGCCGGGCAATGACAAGGTGTTCCTGATCGCCCCCGGGTCGCAGAAATCCGTGCCGTTCTCCTGCAATCAGGGCGAACATATCTGCTATGGCGCCTGGGCCGACGGCAATGACAGCCTCTCGGCCGGCGTCGGGCCGGACAATGACCAGCCCTGCGACACCTGCTGCTTCATCTGCGTGGAACATTCCACCGAGACGATCGATCTGGTGCCGTAGAGCGCGGAAGTTTCGTTGGACCCAAATTAAGTCAGGGATCGGCTCATCCGGTCCACTTCCGCGATTCAGCGCTGCATGCAATGGTCGCCCCGCGGCCGGGTGGGCCGCTTATTCGGGGGTTATCATGTTTCATGCCTATGCGCGCCGCATGCTGGCCGCGCTGTCCTTCGTCATGCTGGTCGCGTCGGCGGCGCAAGCCGACGATGTCACCTTCGCCATCAAGAACAGCCACCCCAACGCCATGCGCGTCGAGCTCTACAGCCAGGATCGCGACTATGTCTGGCCAGGCGAGGACAAGGACTACGTCCTCGACGACGGCGAGACCAGGCAACTCCCGATATCCTGCAACGCGGGCGAATCGATCTGCTACGGCGCCTGGGTCGATGGCGATGAGGGCACCTATTGGGGCGTCGGTCCCGGCAACACGGAAAAATGCGAGGATTGCTGCTACACCTGCAACGGCGGCGAGACCGAGGAGATCGAACTGGTCCCCTGACCGGTTTGCCAGCTTGACGGTCTTCGGGCCGGAGCCATAGCCTGTGCAAATACCCAGCGCGCGCCGCCTCGAACTGTTCAGACGCGACGTGCTTCAGGCAAAAGGAGCCCAGCTATGGCCGGCATGGTCGAAAGCGACAAGATCGACGTCGGGTTTTCCGGCAGGCGCTGCATTCATTCGCGCAACTGCGTGCTCGGCGATCCGCATGTCTTCGTGCCCAACGCGCCGGGCCAATGGATCCATCCCGAGGCGGCCAGCGTCGAGAAGATCGTCGCCATCACCGAAAGTTGCCCCTCGGGCGCCATCACCTATGTCAGGAAGGATGGCGGGCCGCAGGAGCAATCACCGGTGGTCAACACCGTGCGGCTGCGGGAAAACGGCCCGCTGGCGGTACACGCCGAGATCGTGCTCGACGGCGAGACTTCTTATCGTGCCACGCTCTGCCGCTGCGGCGCTTCGGAAAACAAGCCGTTCTGCGACGGCAGCCACAACAAGTCAGGTTTTGCCGCCACCGGCGAGCCGCCGCTGAAGGACACGCCGGCGCTCGAAGCGAGGAACGGTCCGCTGAAAGTGACGCCGACCACCAATGGCCCGCTCAAGCTTGAGGGCAATCTCGAGATCGTCACCGGAACAGGCCATACGGTCGACCGTACGCAGCGCGCCTTCCTCTGCCGCTGCGGCCATTCCGCCAACAAGCCGTTCTGCGATGGCACGCACAAGAAGGTGGGGTTTGTGGGTTGAGCGGATAATCTCCCCCCTCGAGGGGGAGATGTCGCCGAAGGCGACAGAGGGGGTCGGCACATCCTGACGCGACGCCATGCAAGGGCGAAGATGAGGTCAGCGCTTCACGCGCGGCGACCCCCTCTGGCCTGCCGGCCATCTCCCCCTCAAGGGGGGAGATTACACCTGGCCCAGCGCTCGCGGCTTTATCGTCCGCTCCGTATCGGCTAAGGGCAGGGACAAATAAATTGCCACCCGGACCGCCGCCAAAAAATGACCGTCAAGACCAAGCCAAAGCCGCTGTTCCTCGGGATCGACACCGGCGGCACCTATACCGATGCCGTGTTGTGGTCTGAAACGGAAGGCCCGCAAGAAGGCCCGAACAAGGGCAAGGTGCTGGCCAAGGCCAAGGCGCTGACCACCAGGCATGATCTTGCCGTGGGCATTTCCGGCGCCGTCGACGCGGTGCTGCAGAAAGCGGGAACCGATTCGGCTGATATCAAGCTGGTATCGATGTCGACGACGCTTGCCACCAACGCGCTCGTCGAGGGCCAGGGCGGCCGCGTCGCGCTGGTGATGATCGGCTTTTCCGAGGGCGACCTCGCCCGCGACGGGCTGAAGGCCGCGCTCGGCACCGATCCGGTGGTTTTCTGCCCCGGCGGCCACGATGTGCACGGCAATGCCGCCAAGCTCGATTTGTCCGGACTGGAAGCGGCGCTGCCGGAACTCGGCGCCTCGGTGTCCGGCTTTGCCGTCTGCGCCTATTTCGCCACCCGCAATCCGGCGCATGAGATCGCTGCCCGCGAGCTGATCCGCGAAAAGACAGGCCTGCCCGTCACATCGAGCCACGAGCTGTCGGCCAAGCTCGGCGGCCCGCGCCGGGCGCTGACCACTTTGCTCAACGCCAGGCTGATCTCGATGATCGATCGGCTGGTGGCGGCAACCGAAGGTTTTCTCGAGGCACGCAACATCGCGGCACCGCTGATGGTGGTGCGCGGTGATGGCGCATTGGTGTCGGCCGCCTTTGCCCGCCAGCGGCCGATCGAGACCATCCTGTCCGGCCCGGCCGCCAGCCTGGTCGGCGCCCGCCACATGACCGGGCTCGACAATGCTGTGGTGTCCGACATCGGCGGCACCACCACTGACGTCGCCGTGCTCGACGGCGGCCGTCCCAGGCTCGATCCGGAAGGCGCCACCGTCGGCGGCTTCCGCACCATGGTCGAGGCCGTCGCCATGCGCACCTTCGGCCTCGGCGGCGATTCCGAAGTGGCGCTGGAAGATGGCGCGCTCAACCCCAGGATCCTGCTCGGGCCGCGCAGATTGGTGCCGTTGGCGCTGGCCGGCATGGCGCATGGCGTAGCGGTGATTTCAGAGCTGGAGCGCCAGCTGCGCGCGCCCAATCCCGGACGCATGGACGGCCGTTTCGCGGTCCGCACCGGCGTGCCCGACCGGCTCGCCGCCGGCCTGACCGGCGCCGAAGCCAGGCTTTACGAGGCCATTGGTGCCGTGCCGCTCGCCGTCGACAGGCTTTTGACCTCGAACGCCCAGAACGCGACGCTGAACCGGCTGGTGTCGCGCGGGCTGGTGCATGTCGCCGGCTTCACCCCGTCGGACGCCGCCCACGTGCTCGGCAAGCAGGCGAACTGGGATCCCGTTGCCGCGCGCCTCGGCGCCGAACTGTTCGCCCGCAGGCGTGACGGCCGTGGCCAGAACATCGCCGCTTCGCCGGAAGCGATCTCGGAACGGGTGCTGGTGACGCTGACGCGTTGGTCGGCCGAATATATCCTCGAAACCGCCTTTGCCGAGGACGGGCTCGATGGCGCGTCGACGGTGGCGCACGCCCTGGTGCAGCGCGCGGTCGACGCGCATCCCGGCATTGCCCGCCTGAGCGTTGCGCTCGACCGCCCGGTCATCGGCCTCGGCGCCTCGGCGCCGCTGCACTATGCCGGCTTGGCCGACCTGATCGGCAATGACTGCGTGGTGCCGGAGGATACCGATGTCGCCAACGCGCTCGGCGCCGTCGTCGGCCAGGTCAGGGTTTCGGCCGAGGCACGGGTCAGCCAGCCCATGGAAGGGCTGTTTCGTCTCGCCTCGGGCGAGACCGTACGCGATTTCCTCGACGAGGCGACGGCGATCGCGGCGGCCGAGGCCGATGTCCGCGCCATCGTCGCGGAGCGCGCCAGGGAAGCCGGCACCGACAGCGCCGAGATCGACGTCGCCACCGAATTCCGGGTCTCGACCGTCGAAGCCCAGCGCATGTTCATCGAGGCGCATGTCGTGGCCGTGGCCTCGGGAAGGCCACGCATTGCGGTCTGAGCGGGGTGGCGAAATACGCCCCCTTCACCCTAAGCTGAATTGACCCGGCAAACCTGACATGCCAAAGGCCCGCAAAGCCTTTCATCTGGAGTAGCCTGATGACCGACCGCATCGAGATCGCCGGATTGCGGATTGCCCGCGAGCTGCATGAGTTCGTGGCCGGGGAAGCGCTGACGGGCACGAGGATCGAAGCGGACGCCTTCTGGAACGGTTTTTCGGCCATCGTCCATGATTTGGCGCCGAAGAACCGGGCGTTGCTGGCAAAGCGTGACGCCATCCAGGAACAGATAGATGGCTGGTATCGCGAGCATGGCGCGCCGGTCGATATGGAGGCCTACAAGGGCTTCCTGAAAGAGATCGGCTACCTCGTTCCCGAAGGCCCGGCCTTCAGCGTGTCGACCGACAATGTCGACCCGGAAATCGCAATCGTTGCCGGCCCGCAGCTGGTCGTGCCGGTGATGAATGCGCGCTATGCGCTCAACGCCGCCAATGCGCGCTGGGGTTCGCTCTACGATGCGCTCTACGGCACCGATGCCATCCCCGAAACGGATGGCGCCGAAAAGGGCAAAGCCTTCAATCCGGCGCGCGGCGCCAAGGTCGTCGCCTGGACGAAGACCTTTCTCGACGAGGCTGCCCCGCTCACCCTAGGCAAATGGGCCGGCGTCAATGGTCTGTCGCTGGCGCAAGGTGCCTTGCGGCTGAGCGCCGGCGCCGGCTCGACGACGCTGGCCGACCCCAGGCAATTCGTCGGCTATCGCGGCGATGCCGCCAATCCCGATGCCGTGCTGCTTGTGCGCAACGGCCTGCATATCGAGATCGTGATCGACCGCAACAACCAGATCGGCCGCACCGATCCGGCTGGCATCGCCGATGTCATCCTGGAATCGGCGCTGACCACCATCCAGGACTGCGAGGATTCGGTCGCGGCGGTGGATGCGCCAGACAAGGTCGTCGTCTACCGCAACTGGCTCGGCCTGATGAAGGGTGACCTGGCGGAAGAGATCACCAAGGGCGGCAAGAGCTTTGTCCGCAAGCTCAATCCCGACCGCTCCTACACCGCGCCCGCCGGCGGCACGCTGACCGTGCCCGGCCGCTCGCTGATGCTGGTCAGGAATGTCGGCCACCTGATGACCAACCCGGCGATCCTTGACCGCGACGGCAATGAGGTTCCGGAAGGCATACTGGACGCGGCGATGACGGCGCTGATAGCGCTGCACGATGTAGGGCCGAACGGCCGCCGCGCCAATTCCCGCGCCGGCTCGATGTATGTCGTGAAACCCAAGATGCATGGGCCGGAGGAAGTCGCTTTCGCCGTCGAGATCTTCGACCGCGTCGAAGCGCTGCTCGGCATGACCGAGAATACCATCAAGATGGGCATCATGGACGAGGAGCGGCGCACCACCGTCAACCTCAGGGAGGCGATCCGCGTCGCAAAAGAGCGCGTCGTGTTCATCAACACCGGCTTCCTCGACCGCACCGGCGACGAGATCCACACCTCGATGGAAGCCGGCCCGATGATCCGCAAGGGCGACATGAAGCAGGCCGCCTGGATTTCCGCCTACGAGGCGTGGAATGTCGACATCGGGCTCGAATGCGGCTTGGCTGGCCACGCCCAGATCGGCAAGGGCATGTGGGCAATGCCCGATCTGATGGCTGCCATGCTGGAACAGAAGATCGCCCACCCCAGGGCCGGCGCCAACACCGCCTGGGTGCCGTCGCCGACGGCGGCGACGCTGCATGCCACGCACTATCACAAGGTCGATGTCCACGCCGTGCAGGCGGCGCTGAAGAACCGGCCGAAGGCCAGGCTCGACGACATCCTGTCGGTGCCGGTCGCGGTGCGGCCGAACTGGTCGCCCGAGGACATCCAGAAGGAACTCGACAACAACGCGCAGGGCATTCTTGGCTATGTCGTGCGCTGGATCGACCAGGGCGTCGGCTGCTCGAAAGTGCCTGACATCAACGATGTCGGCCTGATGGAAGACCGCGCCACGCTGCGTATTTCTTCACAGCACATCGCCAACTGGCTGCACCACGGCGTGTGCAGCGAGGACCAGGTGATGGCGACGATGAAGCGCATGGCTGACATCGTCGATCGCCAGAACGAGGGCGACCCGCTTTACCAGCCGATGGCGGCCGACTTTGACAAGTCGATAGCCTTCCTCGCCGCCTGCGACCTGGTTTTCAAGGGCCGCGTCCAGCCCAACGGCTACACCGAGCCGGTGCTGCACGCGCGGCGGCTGGAACTGAAGGCGCAGCAGAGCTGAAGAGGCCAGTCCCTGCGGTGAATGGGGCGGCAGGTCTTCGGCCTGGCTTCCTCCGGAGGTGAGGCGTCAGGAAGCTGTATGGTCCAGGAGCCGGATGGTGGGATCGCGACGGTGTTCGGAGTTGACCCTATCGACGCCTTCCACCGTAATCGCGATTGTCCCGTTTTCCACTCTTGCTATCCAGCCCTTCGCTTTCAGATACCAGAGATGAAACTCGAGATGCTCTCGCGGACAGTCTGACAGGCGTTCGAGCTCCACATCTCCGATCCCGGGATTGCTGACGTCGTGCCGGCGCTTCGCGTAAAGCAGCGACAGCAGCCTGGCCTGGATCACGACATCACGCTCGATGCCTTTGGTGTTGCTGGCTTCCTCGGTCAATTCACGGCGAAGGCCGGCATGGTCCCTGTATGCGATGTCGTATTGAGCGCGTTTGACCGGGTCCTTGAGCGTGTTGTGGGCTTCCACGATTTCACTGAAGCGGGCTTCATCGCCGGTTTCGCGATTGTCTGGATGATAGCGCATCGCAAAATAGCGAAATATGCGCTCCAGCGTCTCCGAATTGGCGTTCGGGCTAACTTCCAAAACTTCGTAATAGTCAATGAACATAGTGGGCTCCCCGACCACAACCATATTCGCATTGTCTAAATAAGGAATGTCCAATGCAGAGACCAAGACTTTGGTCCGATGCCGATGACGTCCACGCTTCTGGACGAGGAAGAAAATGGCCGACGCCCGGTCGGTGGGGGCCGTTGGGTGGTGAGGACGCCGGCCAAGCGGACAATCAGGTCCGCCGCACCGTGGAGATGATCGATTCGCAGCAATTTGGCGTGGTCGGCTTGTCGGGCGGCGAGTGACCTACGCCGCCTGCGCCATCCGCTCCGAGCTCATGCGATAAGAGATCGCTTCGGCCAGATGGATGCGGCCGACCGTCTCGCTGGCGTCGAGATCGGCCAGTGTCCTCGCGACCTTCAGCACGCGATGGTAGGCGCGGGCGGAAAAGGCGAGCTTTTCGCTGGCGTCCTTGAGCAGCGACAGGCCGGCGGCATCCGGCATGGCGATCTCCTCGATGACCGAGGGCGCGCAATGCGCGTTGGTGGTGGCGCGGGTGGCGCCGAGCCGCTCGAAGCGTTCGCGCTGGATGGTGCGGGCGCGTGCCACGCGCAGCGCCACATCGGCGCTTTTCTCCGCCCGGTCGGGCCGGATCAGGTCGCTGGCCAAGACCGCCGGCACTTCGATCCTGAGATCGATGCGGTCGAGCAGCGGGCCCGAAATGCGCGCCTGATAGTCGGTGCGGCAGCGCTCGCCGCGCAGGCAGCGATAACCCGGCTCGCCGGCCATGCCGCAGCGGCACGGGTTCATCGCCGCCACCAACTGGATGCGCGCCGGATAGGTGACGCGATGGTTCGCCCGCGCGATCATGCAGTCGCCGGTCTCCAGCGGCTGGCGCAGCGCATCGAGCGTCTGCGGCGTGAACTCGGGGAACTCGTCGAGGAACAGCACGCCGTGATGGGCCAGCGACACCTCGCCCGGCCGCGCGCGGATGCCGCCGCCGACCATCGCCGCCATTGAAGCCGAATGGTGCGGCGCGCGGAACGGCCGCCGGTCGGTCAATTTGCCTTCGCCGAGCTCTCCCGCCACCGAGGCGATCATCGAGACTTCCAGAAGCTCCTTCGGCGCCAGCGGCGGCAGGATCGACGGCAGCCGCTGCGCCAGCATCGATTTGCCCGATCCCGGCGGGCCGATCATAAGCAGATTATGCCCACCGGCGGCGGCGACTTCCAGCGCCCGCTTGGCGGTTTCCTGGCCCTTGATGTCGGCGAGGTCGGGCAAATCCAGCGCCGCGGCGTGGATGCCGGCCTCGGGGCGCGACAGCACCTGCGTGCCGCGGAAATGGTTGGCGATGGCAATCAGGCTGCGCGGCGCCAGAATGTCGAAATCCTTGCCCGCCCAGGCCGCTTCCGGCCCGCAGGCGAACGGGCAGATCAGGCCCTTGCCCTCGGCATTGGCGGCGATCGCCGCCGGCAAGGCGCCGGCTACCGCGGCAATCGTGCCGTCGAGCGACAATTCTCCAAGCACGACATAGCCGGCCAGCATGTCGCCCGGAATGGCGCCAAGGGCAGCCATCAGGCCAAGCGCGATCGGCAGGTCGTAATGACTGCCTTCCTTCGGCAGGTCGGCCGGCGCCAGATTGACCGTGACTTTCTTCGACGGCATCGACAGGCCGGAAGCATGCAGTGCGGCCTGCACCCGCTCGCGGCTTTCGGCCACCGCCTTGTCGCCCAGGCCGACGATGTGCATGTTGACCTTGCCGGGCGCGATCATCACCTGCACGTCGACCGGCACGGCCTCGATGCCTTGGAAAGCGACCGTGCGAACCCGCGCCACCATCGTGCAACCCCAATTCAGGCTGGCCCCAGCCCTGCGTTCAGGCCAGGAACGGCCCCCTGGGGCAGACAATCACACTTCCACGGTCAAATCAAGAACATTACGGGAACACATGACCGCTTGGGTTGCGGCGGAATCGAGCGCGGTTGTAAAAACGGAACATGGTTAAGACAAAATGAAAACGGCTTACCCCCGCTTGCCCTCGACCGCATCCCAGAACAGGCTGGCGATGTCAGCGCCGCCGAAGCGTTTGACCTCGCGCACGCCGGTCGGCGAGGTCACGTTGATCTCGGTCATGTAGTCGCCGATCACGTCGATGCCGACCAGGATGAAGCCGCGCTCCTTCAGCGATGGGCCGATGCGGGCGCAGATCTCGCGTTCGCGCGCCGTCAGTTCGGTCCTTTCGGCGCGCCCGCCGACATGCATGTTGGAGCGGGAATCATGCTCGGCCGGCACCCGGTTGATGGCGCCGACCGGCTCGCCGTCGATCAGGATGATGCGCTTGTCGCCCTTGCGCACGTCCTTGAGATAGCGCTGCACGATATAGGGTTCGCGGAACATCTGGCCGAACATCTCCAGCAGCGAGGCAAGGTTGCGGTCGCCCTCGAGCAGATGGAAGATGCCGGCGCCGCCATTGCCGTAGAGCGGCTTGACGATGATGTCGCCGAACTCTTTGCGGAAGGCGGCAACTTCGAGCGGATCCTTGGTGATCAGCGTGTCCGGCATCAGGTCGGCAAATTCGGTGACGAAGATCTTTTCGGGGCTGTTGCGCACCCAGGCCGGATCGTTGACCACGAGCGTTTTCGGATGGATGCGCTCCAGGATGTGCGTGGTGGTGATGTAGTTCATGTCGAACGGCGGATCCTGGCGCAGCAGGACGACATCCATTTCCGAGAGGTCGGTGCGCACCTTCTCGCCCAGCGAATAGTGGCTGCCCTTCTCGTCGCGCACCTGCATTTCCTCGATGCGGGCAAACACCTTGCCGTCGCGCAACGACAGCCGGTCCGGCGTGTAGTGGAACAGCTCATGGCCGCGCCGCTGCGCTTCCAGCGACAGCGCGAACGAGGTGTCGCCGGCGATCGACACCGTGGAGATGTGGTCCATCTGGACGGCGATTTTCAGCTTCATGACGGGTCTCCGGCGGCTCGGATGGACAACTGTCTTGCCTGTACAGGCTCATTGCCCGTCTGCCAATCGCGACATTCCTAGGATTGGCAATCTGACACCCGAATGCGCTGCGTTCATCGATCATTCGAAACAGGTCGCGGTTACCCATGGAAAATCGATTTCGCGATACGTTTCCTAAAGGGTTTGCTGCCAGTCTGAAACTAAATTCCGACGTCACAAAACAGGGACACCGATGCAAACTTCGTTTGGCACCGGTCAGGCAAACAGGGAGAGCACGGATCTGGCATTCACCGATCCGTTGACCGGGCTTGGCAACCATCGCCGCTTCTTCGACAAGGTCGCTCGCCTGATCGCCGACCGTGCCGACGATCCCGCGCCCTTTACCGTCGGCATTCTCGACCTCGACGGCTTCAAGCCGATCAACGATTTGTTCGGCCACAAGGCCGGAGACGACATCCTGATCCAGGTGGCGATGCGGCTGCGCGCCTCGATGGACGGCCATTCCACAGTCTGCCGCATCGGTGCCGACGAATTCGCCTTTCTCTATCCGATGGTGTTCTCAGAGGATGCAGCGGCCGAAAAATCGCGCATGCTGATCGAGATCCTGTCAGCGCCCTATGATGTCGGCGAACGCACCGCCAGGCTTTCGGCCTCGGTCGGCTGCTCGCTGTTCTATTCGGGCGACGAGACCACGGAAATCCTCATCAACAAGGCCGAGACGGCGCTCTATCACGCCAAGCGTTCCGGCCGTGGCCGCGTCGTCGTCTACACCCGTGAGATGGAAGAGGCGGCCAAGCGCGTCACCCGCATCGAACAGGCGCTGCGCCGGGCTGTCTCGGCCGGCGAGGTGGAGCCGCATTTCCAGCCCATCGTCGATCTCGCCACGCGCCGCACCATCGGCTTCGAGACGCTGGCGCGCTGGACCGATCGCGATCTCGGCTCGGTGCCGCCAACCGTCTTCATCCCCATCGCCGAGGAGCGCGGCATCATCGGCCCGCTGTCGCAGTTGGTGCTGCGCAAGGCGACCGAAGCGGCCCGAAGCTGGCCGAAGGACCTGTTCCTGTCGTTTAACCTGTCGCCATCGCAGCTCGTCGACCAGAACACCGGCCTGCACATACTGGCGATCCTAGACCGCACCGGCTTCGATCCGCGCCGGCTGGAGATCGAGATCACCGAGACCGGCCTGATGAACGACCCGGCCTCGGCCGCGCAGATCGTCGAGGATCTGCGCCGCGTCGGCATCCGCGTCTCGCTCGACGATTTCGGCACCGGCCAGTCCTCTCTCGGCCGCTTGCGCGAATTCCATTTCGACAAGCTCAAGATCGACCGCGCCTTCGTCTCTTCCATTCTCGATGACAGGCCGTCCGAACACATCATCCGCGCCATTCTCGCAATGTGCGAGGGGCTCGGCATGGATGTCGTCGCCGAAGGCATCGAGCAGGAAGCGCAGGCCGACCGCCTGGTCCAGTTCGGCTGCGCCGGCGGGCAAGGCTATCTGTTCGGCAAGCCGGTCGACGCCGACGCCACGCTCGGCTATCTCCGAGATTCTTTCCGCGGCGCCTTGCGCGCCAAGGCGATCTGACCGGCGATCCCCGTAGTCCGTAATCCCGACGGTGCCGCCATGCGCATCCGGTGCGGCGCATTGTCGTTTTGTCTGACATAAGCCCAGAAATCCGGTCTTTCGCCCTTGCCCACGCGCCTTGCGTGGCTAGGATGCGCGCCGGCCACGCTACAGCGCCGCGCGTCTTCCAAGACGCGCAAAGGACGCTGTAGCATTTAACATTTGCGCATGATCCCTTTCCGAAAATCGATCCGATTTTCGGGGTCATGCGCTGGGAGACAACAACGATGATGCCATCGGCGCATTTTGCCGACCTCGAAGGAGCCTCGGTGCTGATCACCGGCGGCGGCTCCGGAATAGGTGCTTCACTGACCGAGGGTTTTGTGCGCCAGGGCGCCAATGTCGCCTTCATCGACATCGCCGACGGCCCGAGCACGGCCCTTGCCGACCGCATCGAGAAAGAGTTCGGCAAGAGGCCGCTCTATCTCAAGACCGATTTGCGCGACGTCGAGGCTCTGCGTGCGTCCGCCGCGAAAGCCGTCGAGGCGCATGGCGATGTCACCGTGCTGGTCAACAATGCCGCCTGGGATGAACGCCACGCCGTCGAGGACGTGACGGTCGAGTTCTGGGACAACAACCAGGCGATCAATCTGCGGCCGCATTTCTTCACCGCGCAAGCGGTGGCGCCGGGCATGAAGCGGGCCGGCGGCGGCTCGATCATCAACTTCACCTCGACATCCTATCTGATCAACCACCCCGACATGCCGTCCTACACGGCCGCCAAGGCCGGTATCCTCGGTCTTACCAAGGGGCTGGCCGGCAAGCTCGGCGTCGATGGCATCCGCGTCAACGCCATTGCGCCTGGCTGGGTGATCACCGAGCGGCAGAAGGAGCTCTGGGTGACCGAACAGGCGCTTGCCGCCCATGTCGCCAAGCAGTGCATCAAGCAGGTGATGCAGCCCGACGACATCGTCGGCACCGTGCTGTTCCTCGCCTCGGACGCCTCGCGCATGCTGACAGCGCAGATGCTGATCGTCGATGGAGGTTTCCTGTGAACCCAGCCGGCAACGCACCGGCGGTCGCCGCCGTCGACTGGGGCACGACCCGCATGCGGGCCTGGCTGATCGATGGGCAAGGCAAGGTGGTTGCCGAACGCCGTGGCGATGATGGCCTGATCACCGCCCAGCAGAAGGGCTTTTCGACCATCCTCGAAGGGCATCTGGCGGCGATGGGAGCACCAGCGGCGCTGCCCGTCATCATCTGCGGCATGGCCGGATCCCGCCAGGGCTGGCTAGAAGCGCCCTATGTCACGGTGCCGGCGCCGCTTAGCGCCATCCTTGCGGGTGCCGCCAGCGTTCCCGGCCAGAGCCGCGACATCCGCATCGTTCCGGGCCTTGCCCAGCGGCTGGCCGATGCGCCCGACGTCATGCGCGGCGAGGAAACGCAGCTTGCCGGCGCCGGCCTGCCGGCCAAGGGGCGTCAGCTGGTCTGCATGCCCGGCACCCATTCGAAATGGGTGCTGGTCGAGGATGGCGCGGTTGCCGGCTTCGGCACCTGGCCGACCGGTGAGCTGTTTTCCGTGCTTGCCGCGCATTCGATCCTGCGTCATTCGCTCGGCGAGCACCCCAAGCCGGTCACATCGGACAATCCGTTCTTCCGCCGCTGGTGCGAAACGGCGCTTGGCGAAGGCGGCGATGTCACCTCGCGGCTGTTTTCCATCCGCGCCGCCGGCCTGCTGCAGGATCTGAAAGCCGACGATGCCGCAGCCTGCCTGTCCGGCCTTCTGATCGGCGGCGAGATCGCCTCCGCCAGCCGCCGTCACGGCGCCGGCGCGGAACCCGTGGTGCTGATTGCGTCCGGCGCGCTGGCCGCGCTCTACCAGGCCGCACTTGGTCTTGCCGGGCTTAAGGTCCGGGCCGTCGACGCCGACGAGGCAGTGCGTGCCGGTCTCGTCGAGGCGGCGCGTGAGAATGGCATGATCGCCAGAATTGGAGTTACCCGATGAGCCAGACCGCACCGTTTCCAAAACTCAAGCGCGGCCTGGTTGCCATCCTTCGCGGGCTCAAGCCCACCGAGGCGATGGCCATGGGCCAGGCGCTGTTCGACGCTGGCATCGAGGCGATCGAAGTGCCGCTGAACTCACCGCAACCGTTCTCGTCGATCGCCCGCATCGTCCAAGTGCTGCCGAAAACGGCGCTGGTCGGCGCCGGCACGGTGCTGACGCCGGCCGATGTCGATGGCTTGCACCAGGCCGGCGGGCGGCTGCTGGTCAGTCCCAATATCGATGCCGAGGTGATGGCGCGCGCCATGCACTACGGCATGGTGACGATGCCCGGCGTGTTCACGCCGACCGAAGCCTTCCTGGCGATCAAGCTCGGCGCCTCGGCGCTGAAATTCTTCCCGGCGAGCGTGCTCGGTGCTGGCGGCATTTCCGCGATGCGCGCCGTGTTGCCGGCGCAAACGCTGGTCGGCGCCGTCGGTGGCGTCTCCGAAAAAGATTTTGCCGGCTACAAGGCGGCCGGCGTGACCGCCTTTGGATTGGGATCCAGCCTGTTCAAGCCTGGCATGAGCGTCGACGAGGTGTCCGCGCGTGCGCAAGCTGCCGTCGCGGCCTGGGATGTGGTGTTCGGAGAGGCATGATGAGCGAAGCGATCGTTTCGGTTTTTTCCGATCACGTCTGCCAGCTCGGCGAGGGGCCGAGCTACGATCCCGCCACCGATACGCTCTACTGGTTCGACATCGTCAACAGCCAGCTTCTGGAAAAGCGGCTGTCCGGCGGCGCGACCACCGTCCATGAGCTTGGTCAAATGGCGAGCGCCATCGCCGTCATCGACGACAAGCGCCAGCTGATCGCCGCCGAGACCGGCCTTTATGTGCGCGACGTCGCGACCGGCAAACTGACGCTGCACACGCCTGTCGAGGCCGACAATCCGGTCACGCGCTCCAACGATTCCCGGGTCCATCCCTGCGGCGCCTTGTGGATAGGCACGATGGGCAAAGGCGAGGAAAAAGGCGCGGGTTCGATCTACTGGTTTTTCAAGGGCGAACTGCGCCGCCTGTTTTCGGACATCACCGTCTCCAATTCGATCTGTTTTACCGAGGATGGCACGATCGCCTACTACACCGACACCTCGACCGGGCTGCTGATGCGCGTCGCCTGCGACCCGGCGACCGGTCTGCCTGCCGGTGAGCCGAAGCTGTTCGTCGACCACCGCTCGGCCAAGGGCTATATCGACGGGTCTGTGCTCGACCGCGACGGCATCCTGTGGAATGCCGTCTGGGGCGGCAGCGTCATCGAAGCCTATGGTCCCGACGGCAAGCTCGTCCGCACGGTTGCCATGCCGGTGACGCAACCGTCCTGCCCGGCCTTTGTCGGCGCCAAGGCCGATCGGCTGGCGGTTACCTCCGCGTGGTCGGGCAAGGATGAGAAGCAGCGTCTGCTGGATCTGCAGGGCGGCATGACCTTTCTGCTCGATATTCCCGTCAATGGCCGCTTCGAGCCGCGCGTGCTGATCGCCTGAGCAAGGCCGGCCTTCCCGGCTCCATGCCGGTGCTGTCACGCAGGCGCCCGCGCCATGTCGGTTTCGCGAGAGCCGATAGTATCGGCCGTGCGATGGTAGGTGGCCCCCGCCGCCGGAAACCGTTGAAGCCATGACGAGCACAAAACGAAGACTGATCCTTGTCCATGAGCTGGAGAAGGCTTGTTTCGACCGTCTGGTCGCCGACGGTCATGCGCCGCAGCGCGCCGCCGAAATCGCGTCCTATCTGGCGCAGTCGACCGATCTCGCTCCTGAATTCGAGGCGCTTGACCGCGCCTGCCAGGCACGCGGCCTGTCGTTCACGCCGGTGGCGCTGGATGACGCCGCGAGCGTGCTCGCCGGCGAGCACCCCAGCACAACGCTGGTCTGGACGCTGACCGACGGCATTGCCTATTTCCGGGGCGGGGCGGCGCCCGCTTTGGCGCGACTGGGCGGTTTCAAGACAATCGGCGCCGACGATGCGCTGTTCGCGCTCTGCCAGGACAAGTTCCGCTCCGGCGCCGTGCTCGGCGCGCTCGGCCTGCCGGTGCCACAGGCTGGGCTCGCGCGTGACGGCCGATGGCTGGTCGAGCCGCCGGCCTCGCGCGCCGGCTGGTTCGTCAAGCCCAACCGGCTTGGCGCCAAGATCGGCATCTGGCCGGATTCGCGTGTGGCCGAGCTCGGCCATGCACTGGAGCTTAGCCGGCGCGTCTTTTCGGCCTATCGCGACGATGTCGTCATCCAGCCCTATGTCGCCGGCCGCAACGTGCGCGCCAGTTTCCTCGGCCTGATGCAAGGTGCCGGGGTCGAAGCGCTTGGCGTGGCCTTTGTCGATTCAGGCGCCGATTTCCAGACCATGGCCGACAGCCTGGCGCTCTACGGCGACACCGGCGAGGCGGCGAAAGCGGCGGGACATTACGCCGAACCGGAACTTGTCGCGGTCGCCGATAGCCAGCCGACCGCCGACGCCACGATACGTGCGATCGCCGGGCGGCTGATGAGCGGGCTCGGCCTGCGCGATGTGTTTTCCATCGATCTCAGGGTTGAGGCCGACGACACCGTCCACCTCATCGAGTTCGAGGTCTGCCCCGGCCTGCCCTGCTTCGATTTTCGCGCCTATTGCCGCCAGCAATGGGGCCTCGAACTGGCCGACGCCATGGCCGAGACCGCCGCCAGCCGGCTGATCGGCGTCGACCGATAGCTGCGCGCCTTGACGGCTTTCGCCCTGCCTCTAGTGTCGGCCAACGACTCCTAGAGAAGGCCGCGCGATGAACACAACGCCCGTCGAACCCCTCCACCATCATGTCAGGCGCATGGCCGGGCGCGATCCGCATGAGGTGCATCGCGTCGCGACGCCACTCGAGCTTCTGTTCGACCTGACCTTCGTGACGGCGTTCAGCTTTGCCTCGTCGCAACTCGCCCATGCGCTGGCCGAAGGCCATTATTCGGCGGCCCTGCTTGGTTTCGCTTTCGCCAGCTTCGCCATTTGCTGGGCGTGGATCAATTTCTCCTGGTTTTCTTCCGCCTATGACACCGACGATTGGATTTTCCGGCTCGTCACCATGGTGCAGATGATCGGCGTGCTGGTGCTGGCGATCGGCCTGCCACGCATGTTCGCCTCCATCGAGCACGGCGAGCACCTCAACAATTCGGTGATGGTGCTGGGCTATGTCATCATGCGGGCGGCGATGATCTTCCAGTGGCTGCGTGCTGCCCGTCAGGACCCTGTCCGGCGTCGTGCCTGCCTGACCTACGCCGCGGCAATCGCGGTCGCCCAGATCGGCTGGGTGGTGCAGATCGTCGTCGATTTCCCGGTCGGCACCAGCATCATCCTCGCTGCCATTCTCGGGCTGATCGAAATGGCCGGGCCGGTGATCGCCGAAAGCAGGGATGGCGGCACGCCCTGGCATGCGCACCACATGGCCGAGCGCTACAGCCTGTTTGCCATCATCGCTTTGGGTGAGGGGGTCGTCGGCACCCTCGCCACCTTGTCCGCCGTGGTCGAGGAGCAGGGCTGGACCATGGATGCGGCGCTGGTCTGCATCGCCGGCACCGGGCTCACCTTCGGCATGTGGTGGGTCTACTATATGCTGCCGTCAGCGCCGATCCTTCATGCCCACCGAAATCGCGCATTCGTTTGGGGCTACGGGCAAATGGTGATCGTCGCGGCAATCGTCGCCACCGGTGCCGGGCTGCATGTCGCGGCCTATTTCATTGAGCACAAGGCGCATATCGGGCCACTTGCGACACTGCTCGCGACAGCTGTTCCCGTCGCTGTGTTTCTGGCGGCGATCTATGCGCTCTACACCTATCTTGTTCAGCGCTTCGACCCGTTCCACATCTGGCTGCTGGTCGCGACCGCAGCGGTCGTGGCGCTTGCCATTCTTGCAGCGCTTGCGGGCGTCGACATGGCGATCTGCCTGATCATCTTGATGCTGGCGCCAGCAGTTACCGTCGTTGGCTACGAAATGCTCGGGCACCGCCACCAGGCGGAAGCGCTCGCCGGCGAAGAGCACTCGACACGCCACGGGGCGGCCCCGCTAACTCACGAATAGTGTCGGCGGGTTATAACCAGCAGACGCTACCCGCCAGGCATTCGCTCGACCGCTTGCAAGGACGGATCCATCTTGTCCCAAGCATGGCCGTGGCTCGTGTAGGTCACCATCTGCGGGCTGAACTGTTCCGGATCGTCGAGGCTGGCCGCGTGGACCGCTATAAATTCCGGCATGGCGACGGATATCAGAAAGACCGGCGTTCCGCAGGTTGGACAGAAGGTGTGGATTTTTTCATTGCCGCTGGCGCCCGCCACGCGCCAGGTGCTCACCTCCCCGGTAATGGCCATATCGGTGCGCTGGCCGAAGGTCAGGTAGGATCCGTGGCCGGTGCCTGAGCGCTTCTGGCAATCACTGCACTGGCAGTGGTTCTGAAAGATCGGCTCGTCATTGGTTTCATAGCGGATCGCGCCGCATGCGCAGCCGCCGGTATAGCGCTTGGTCATCGTTATTCTCCCGCGGCGATCAGGGCTGATTTCGGCTTGGCGAAAATGTCGATGCCGCTGCCGGTTTCAAGGAAGGATTTCATGCTCGACAGCACCGCCGGCCAGCCCTGGCTGACGCCTTTCGCCATGCCGCTGCCGGCTTCGAGCTCGTCATGGCTGACGGTCAGCCGCACCATGGTGTCGTATTCCTCGATGGCGAACGTCACCCGGCTGGTTTTCGACGGATCGTGCGCCTGCGAAGCGTTCGCCCAGGTGATGACGAGGCGGGTCGGCGGCGAAATCTCGACGACCTTGCCGACGAGTTCTACGGTCCGTTCATCATTGGCGCGGATATGCTCCCATTTCGAGCCCGGCGTCCATTCCGAGACGTTCTCGTGGCCCCAGTAGCGTTTTGCGACATCGGGCTTGACTATGGCCTCGAACACCTTCTGCGGCGTCGAGCGGATATAGGTCACGTAGACAAAGCTGGTCGTTTCCCTGGTCATTGCTCTTCTCCTTCGAGTTCTTGCTTCAGGTCGTGCAGCAGGCTGAGCCGCTGCCGTTCGAATTTCCGTACCCAGCGCTCGTAGACTTCGTGCAGCGGCACGGGATTGATGAAATGCAGCTTTTCGCGGCCGCGCTTGACTGTGCTCACCAGATTGGCCGCCTCCAGCAGGTCGAGGTGCTGGGTGGCGGATTGCCTGGCCATGTCCAGGTTTTCGCAAAGCTGACCGAGTGTCTGCCCGTTCTGCTCGCACAGAAGGTCAAGCAGCCTTCTGCGTGTCGGGTCGCCCAGCGCCTTGAAAACCTTGTCGGCGTCCATCTGCCTCACTCTGTTGTAAGGCACAATATGCAGGTAAATACCTGCATGTCAACCGGCCATCCGACCCGCGTTGAATGACCGCTCGTCGGCACGGCTTCGCACCCGGCAACTGCGCTAGGCAGATCACCGTGAATTCGCGGAGCAAAGATATGCAAAATGAGCCTGCGGGGCTTCAAACGCCGCCAGGCTTTATCCGATTTTGAACGTGATCTCCGGCGAAAACCGGAATGACTTCTTCGGAACTATGCTCGCAAGGACCTCAGGCGCCCTCGACCAGAACGATCTCGCCGTCGGCGACCTTCTGACGGATGGCGGCGGCGCGCTGGTATTCCGGCGAATGGTAGCAATCATGCGCGGCGGCGAGCGATTCGAACTCGATGATGACATTGCGTGCCCGGCCGGGTCCTTCGGCCTTTTCATGCTCGCCGCCGCGCGCCAGGAATTTCGCGCCGAAGCGCTCGAAGGCAGGCTTGGCGGCGGCGACGTAGTCCTTGTAGCCTTCCGCGTCGCGCACATCGACACGGGCGATCCAGTATCCCTTGGGCATTTTCTTGGTCTCCGAACTTGTTCCTGGAAATCTCAGGCCGAGCGCATTTCGTCGAGGATGGCTTCGGCCGCTTCCCGTTTGTTGGCCGCCGCCACGATCGGACGGCCGACGACGAGGTGGCTGGCGCCGTTGCGGATCGCCTGGCCCGGCGTCACCACGCGCTTCTGGTCGCCATGGTCGCTGCCCGCGGGCCGGATGCCGGGCGTCACCACCGCCATGTCGGGTCCCACGATCCGGCGCACCGCTTCGGCCTCCGCGGCTGAGCAGACGATGCCGCCCATGCCGGCATGCAGCGCCTGTTCCGAGCGCCTGAGCACCAGCGTATGCGGGTCGTACTCGTAACCGACGTCGATCATGTCCTGCTCGTCCATCGACGTCAGCACGCTGACGGCAAGCAGGCAAAGGTCGCTGCCTCTGGCCGCCTCTACGGCGGCCTGCATTGCCTTGGGATAGGCGTGGATGGTCAGCATGGTCATGCCCATCTTGACGATGTTCTCGACGCCCTTGGCCACCGTGTGGTCGATGTCGAGCAGCTTCATGTCGAGGAAGACCTTGGTCCCGCCGCTGGCCAGCTCCCTGGCGAAGTCGAGCCCGCCGGCGAAGGCAAGCTGGTAGCCGATCTTGTAGAAGGAGACGATGCCGTCGAGCTCGCGTACCGCCTGCTCGGCATCCCTCACGGTCGGCACGTCGAGGCCGACGATCAGTCTTTCCTGCATGGATTGGGCCTGCATGGTTCGCATCGTGTCGGCGATCACGCCTCGATCCGGGTGGACAGCATGCGCGAGGTTTCGATCAGCGTGCGGCATAGGTGCTCCATCGATTTGTGCAGTCTTTCGTCACGGAAATTGCCGTCTTCGTCGAAGGCATCGCCGCCCTCGGGCACCGAGCACTCCGGCGTCACCACCTCCATCTGGCAGCGCACCAGAACGGCGCGCAGATGGTTGATGCAGCGGATGCCGGCAAAGCGGCCGTTGGAGGACGAGCAGAGGCCGGCGACCTTGCCGGCCAGTGGCCTGACCGGCCGGCCGCCATCCCTGCGCACCCGGCTCACCCAGTCGATCGTGTTCTTGAGCAACGGCGGAATGGAGCCGTTATATTCGGGCGTGGCGATCAGCAGCCCGTCATGGGCGACAATCAGACGACCGAGTTTCTGGGCGTTTTCAGGAACGCCTTTTTCCTTTTCCAGATCCTCGTCCATGATCGGCAGGGGGTAGTCGGCAAGCGAGATGCGGGTCACCTCGGCGCCTTGCATGGCAAGTTCCTTCTGCGCCACGTCGGCGGTCCTGCCGCTATAGGCGCCGCTGCGCACCGAGCCGGCGAAGACGAGGATTTTCGGGATCACTGCCATTGGCCACCCTTGTTCCCGGACAGGTACAGCCAAGGACCGAGCAAATCAACGCGCTGACGCGATAAAACGCTCGGGATTAGCGGAAGCCCCAGGACTTCGTCATCCCTGGGCGAAGCAGGAGCGAAGCTCTGTCGCGGAGGCCCTGGGATCCAAGCCGCGACCTTGATCGGAGAGTGCCGCGGGGCAGAATTCTGCGCCGTAGCGGCGCTCGGAAGTCGCGGCATGGATCCTCGGGTCTGCGCCGCGTCGCTGCGCTCCTTGCTCCGCCCGTGGATGACGAAGCGATCCCGCCATCGCCAAGGTATGCGGTGAGCACTGGCGAGGCGCTGAGCGATTTTGCGCTGAGAAACTAATGCGCTTCGCGCCGATAGATCCACAGCTGCGTCGGCGGAATGTTGCGGAAGATGAAATCGAAATGCTTGACCGTGTAGTTACCGCGGCCGGCCGGGATCGGCGACATCGGGCCATAGGTCAGCTGCACGATCGGCCGTCCGGCCGGGATGCGGTCGAGCAGGCTCTCGATATAGGCAATACGCTGGGCGACCGGGAAGTTGAGCAGCGGCACGCCGGAAACCACGGAATCGAAGATCATCCCGCTCTTGTCGCCAAGCGTGGCGTTGAGGTTGAAGGCGTCGCCCTCGATGACGTTGACGCCGGGATAGAGTCGCCGCAAATGGCGCACGAAATCCGTGGAATATTCGACGGCGTAGAGGTTTTCGGGCCGTACGCCCTGGGCGAGGATAGCGCGGGTGATGACGCCGGTACCGGGACCGACCTCGAGCACCGGCAGGCCGGATTTAGGATCGACGATCGAGGCCATCTTGCGCGCGGTGATTGAACTGGTCGGCACGATCGAGCCAACCGTCTTCGGCTTGTCGATCCAGCCCTTGAAGAATTTGAGTTCGTCGTCGAACTTTTCGACAAGCGCCTTCCGCAGTCCAGGGCCACGTGTCATGCAAGCTCTCCTCAGCGCTCCCCGCAAAGTTACTTAGCACCTGAGCGGTGCTAGGCAAGGCGCGGCCGGACGCATGTCGTGGATAAGATAATTTTCGTCGCGTCTCAAGGGGTGACGCGATTCAGGGATTTACGCGTTGCAAATCGGCTTACGCGGGCCAAAGTGCATCAACGTTCGCCGAAGGACTCGAAAAAATCCTTCATGCGGGCGAAAAAGCCGCTCGATTGAGGCGAATTGTCTTGCGAGGAGAGCTGTTCGAACTCCTCCAGCAGTTCGCGCTGGCGGCGGGTCAGGTTCTGCGGCGTCTCGACCGCAGTCTGGATATAGAGGTCGCCGATATTGGGCTGGCGCAGCACCGGCATGCCCTTGCCCTTGAGGCGGAACTGGCGGCCGTTCTGCGTGCCTTCGGTCACCTTGACCTTGGTCTGCGTGCCGTCCAGCGTCGTCACCTCGAAGGAGCCGCCAAGGGCGGCCGTGGTCATCGAGATCGGCACCTTGCAATAGAGATCGGCGCCGTCGCGCTGGAAGAACTCGTGTGGTTTGACCGCCAGGAAAATATAGAGGTCGCCCGAGGGCCCGCCGCGCAGGCCGGCTTCGCCCTCATTGGCTAGGCGGATGCGGGTGCCGTCCTCGATGCCGGCCGGGATGTTGACCGACAGCGAACGCTCCTCGGTGACGCGGCCCTGGCCGGCGCATTTCGGGCACGGATCCTTGATCGTCTGGCCGCGCCCCTGGCATTGCGGGCAGGTCCGTTCGATCGAGAAGAAGCCTTGCGTGGCGCGCACCTTGCCGTGGCCGTTGCACATCGAGCAGGTGACGGGCTGGGTGCCGGGCTTGGCACCGCTGCCCGAACATTCAGAGCACGATATCGACGCCGGCACGCGGATTTGCGCGGTCTTGCCGGCAAAAGCCTCTTCCAGGGTGATTTCCATGTTGTAGCGCAGGTCGGCGCCGCGCTCGCGGCCGCCCGACGAGCGGCGCTGGCGCCCGCCCATCATGTCGCCGAAAATATCCTCGAATATGTCGGCGAAACCGCCGGCGCCGAAACCTTGCGCGCCGCCATTCATGCCGCCCTGTTCGAAGGCGGCGTGGCCGAAGCGGTCATAGGCCGCGCGCTTCTGCGGGTCTTTCAGCGTCTCGTAGGCTTCGTTGATTTCCTTGAACTTGTGCTCGCAGGAATGATCGCCGGGGTTGCGGTCGGGATGGAACTGCATGGCGAGCTTGCGGAAAGCGCTCTTGAGCTCCTTCTCGTCGGCGCCTTTTTGGACGCCCAGCGTCTCGTAGAAATCAGCTTTCATTTTTTCCCGCTGTCCGGATGCTCAACGTCTTGAAGCATTGTTGCGTCTCTTGCCGGCACTGACGCTTCGATTTAGGTGCGATGGAAGGGGGATGCCAGTGTCGACGCGGCTTTGCCTGCATTTTTTCAGCAAGGCCCGCTGTTTTTCTGCAAGGGGTTGCAAAAAAGCCCGGCCTTCGCCGGGCTTTTCGCTTTATCTTGCCGTCAAACGGTTCAGGCCGACTTCTTCTTGTCGTCGTCCTCGTCGATTTCCTCGAAATCGGCGTCGACAACGTCACTGTCCTTGGCGGCGTCCGCCTTGGCGTCGGCTTCCGCCGCTTCCTTCTGCGAAGCCTCGTACATGGCCTGGCCAAGCTTCATCGAAGCCTCGGCAAGCATCTGGCTCTTGGCTTCGATGTCGGCCGCGTCGTCGCCTTCGGTCGCGGTCTTCAGCGCCGCGATGGCGTCGGAGATCGCCGTGCGCTCGCCTTCCGAAACCTTGTCGCCATATTCCTTCAGCGACTTCTCCGAGGAATGCAGCAGCGCTTCGGCCTGGTTGCGGGCCTCGACCAGCGCACGCCGCTTCTTGTCGGTCTCGGCATTGGCCTCGGCGTCCTTGACCATCTTCTCGATGTCGGCGTCCGAAAGACCGCCCGATGCCTGAATGCGGATCTGGTGCTCCTTGCCGGTGCCCTTGTCCTTGGCCGAAACGTTGACGATGCCGTTGGCATCGATGTCGAAGGTGACCTCGATCTGCGGCACGCCGCGCGGCGCCGGCGGAATGCCGACCAGGTCGAACTGGCCGAGCGCCTTGTTGTCGGCGGCCATTTCGCGCTCACCCTGGAAGACCCGGATGGTCACGGCCGACTGTGAGTCCTCGGCCGTCGAGAACACCTGACTCTTCTTGGTCGGGATCGTCGTGTTGCGCTCGATCAGGCGGGTGAACACGCCACCCAGCGTCTCGATGCCGAGCGACAGCGGCGTCACGTCGAGCAACAGCACGTCCTTGACGTCGCCCTGCAGCACGCCGGCCTGGATGGCGGCGCCGAGAGCGACGACCTCATCCGGGTTGACGCCCTTGTGCGGCTCCTTGCCGAAGAACTGCTTCACAATCTCCTGGATCTTGGGCATGCGGGTCATGCCGCCGACCAGGACAACCTCGTCGATCTCGCCGGCCTTCAGGCCGGCATCCTTGAGCGCCGCCTTGCAAGGGGCAATCGTGCGCTGGACCAGATCGTCGACCAGCTGCTCGAACTTGGCGCGCGTCAGCTTCAGCGTCAGATGCTTCGGCCCGGTCGCGTCGGCGGTGATGAAGGGCAGGTTGATTTCGGTCTGCGTGGTCGACGACAGCTCGATCTTGGCCTTTTCAGCCGCCTCCTTGAGGCGCTGCAGGGCAAGCTTGTCGTTCTTCAGGTCGATACCCTGTTCCTTCTTGAACTCGGCCGCCAGATATTCGACCAGGCGCATGTCGAAATCCTCGCCGCCGAGGAAGGTGTCGCCATTGGTCGACTTGACCTCGAACACGCCGTCGCCGATTTCGAGCACCGAAATGTCGAACGTGCCGCCGCCAAGGTCATAGACGGCAATGGTCTTGCCTTCCTTCTTGTCGAGGCCATAGGCAAGCGCTGCCGCGGTCGGCTCGTTGATGATGCGCAGCACTTCAAGGCCGGCGATCTTGCCGGCGTCCTTGGTTGCCTGGCGCTGGGCGTCGTTGAAATAGGCCGGAACGGTGATGACCGCCTTCTCGACCTTTTCGCCGAGATAGGCCTCCGCCGTCTCCTTCATCTTCTGCAGGATCATGGCCGAAATCTGCGAGGGCGACTGCTTCCTGCCGCCGGCTTCGACCCAGGCATCGCCATTGTCGCCCTTGACGATCTTGTAAGGGACAAGCTTCTTGTCCTTCTCCGTCACCGGATCGTCGTAGCGGCGGCCGATCAGGCGCTTGACCGCGAAGATGGTGTTTTCAGGATTGGTGACCGCCTGGCGCTTGGCCGGCTGGCCGACCAGACGTTCGTCGTCGCCCGAGATGGCGACGATGGAAGGCGTCGTGCGCGCGCCTTCCGCATTCTCGATTACCTTCGGCTCCTTGCCATCCATGATGGCGATGCAGGAGTTGGTGGTGCCGAGATCGATACCGATTACTTTTGCCATTTTTCTAGTCTCTCCGCTAAGCAGGCTCTCAGGACCCGTACAGGCGTTCCGACGAAAGCCCCTGTTCACAAGAAATCCCGTTCCGGCAACCGGCATTCCGGCGCCGAACGGCTTGGCGCGTATATAAGAACAGGCGGCATCGCGCGCAAGCATTCTGCGCAAGGCTTCCATGAACCTTTCCACCTTCACCCGCGACTGATCTCCAGGTGCCGCTTGGTGCGGCCCGGAAAGGAAGCCCCCATGACCAATAACCCAGAGGCTCTGCGGTCTCCGGGAACAACAGGAGCTCGGCGCGACCACCGCCTTCGGGACGAGGTCGATGCGCTGGGCTTTCCGCTGATTCCGTTGACCCTGCGTAAGAGCAGGCGTATCGTGATTTTGAGGAAAGCAGACAATTCGATCAGGGAAGAACGAGCCGGACCGCCGCGCCTTGCCCTGATTTGCGCGGCCAGACCCGACGTTCTCCCGTCGACTACGGGGGGTAGTGTCATGTCTCGCATCCGCGGCTCGTTCGTGTCGTCTCTTGATGGCGGCTTGCGCCGCGCTGTGCAGCCAGGCGGGTTGCTGGCGCTGGCACTCGGCCTGTGGCTGGGCGCCGCCCAGGCCCAGGAAACCCGGATCATCTATCCCGGTTCGATGGCGGTGACCGGATTCTCCGGCACCATCATTCCTAATTTCGACCCCCCTGATTCCGAAAAAGGGGGCTTGCCGCCCGGCGTCGATCCGGTCGACGAAACCTTCATCGACACCACGCGTGCCACCTTGCGCGTGTTCGACGTCTCGCATCTGGGCGGCCCAGCCTCCGGTCAACTGGTCAACACGCCGCCGCCCTTCGAGGTGACGGCGGAGCAGATCGGCCAGGTGTTCGGCGTCGCCTACGATGACGGCGTGCGCGACGGCGTTCCATCGGGCATTCCCAATCTCTATGCCGGCGCCACCTCGCTGCACGGCATCCGTATCGTCACCCCGGACGCCGACGATGACGGCCGCCCCGAGCGGCATCGCCGCGGCGCTGCCGGCGCCATCTTCATGGACGGCCAGTTCGGCACCGAAAACGGCGGCGGGCCGGGCACCGTCTGGAAGATTGACGGCATCACCGGCCAGGTCTCCAAATTCGCCGACATCGACACCAACAGCGGTCCAGGCATCGGCAATCTCACTTTCGACGCCACTCACCGCGAGTTCTTCGCGTCCGATCTCGATACCGGCCTGATCCACCGCATCGACGCCGAAGGCAGGCTGATCGACAGCTTCGATCACGGCGTTGCCGGCCGTCCGGCGCATGGGCTTGCTCCAGTCGCCGACGATGGTTCGGTGATGGACATAAAGGGCGCGGCCTTCGACAGCGAAGACCCCGACAGCTGGGGCTACACGCAGGACGAGCGCCGCGTCTGGGGCGTCTCCTACCATGGCGGCCGGCTCTACTACTCGGTCGGCGAAAAGTCGGAAATCTGGTCGGTGGGCATTGCCCGCGACGGCAGTTTTGCCGGCGACCCGCGCTGGGAACTGACGGTCAAGGCCGACAAGGACTACGCCGTCACCGACATCGCCTTCGACAATAGCGGCTTCATGTACCTGGCCCAGCGCGGCCCGGTCGAGAACCGCTACGATTACAGCCAGTTCGCCGATTCCGGCAAGGGCGAGGTCATCCGCTACTTCAGAGAGAACCCGGACGATCCGGAAACGGAATCGGTCTGGGTCGAAGTGCCGCAGGAATATGCGGTCGGTTTCCCGCAGGACAACCGGCAGTCGGCCGGCGGTCTAGACTTGCAATATGGCTATGATGCCGACGGCAATCTCGACACCTCTGTGTGCACGCAGACGCTGGTCAACACAGGCGACAAGCTGCGCGACAATCCTTCACTCGCCGAACAGCTCGCCGCCGGCGGGCCGCTGGCCGTGCATGGCGTCCAGATCACGCCGAAAGAGCTGGTCAAGCCGGCCAACGTGCCGCCCTTCGGCTCCTGGTTCGTCGATTTCGACGGTTACTTCGAAGACCCGGAGGTCGAGGGCCATGTCGGCGACGTTGCCGTCTGGCACCCTTGCGAAGGCCGCGCCGGCTATTATGAGGAAATTCCGGGCGGCTACCTGCCCCCCTTCTACCCGCCGGATTTCCCACCACCCGGCAACCTGCCTCCGTGCATCGATGTCGAGGATGTCCAGTATTACTGTACGCCTCGCGGCCTTCAGGCCGATCTCTATCTCCATGACCATGCCGGCTTCGGCGGCGATTCGATCAAGGCGCAACCTTCGAATGAGACAAAGTCCAGGACGCCAGGCGTCGGGGTGACATCATCCCAGTCGCATGCGCCCGGCAAGCCTTACACGATCGACATCACCGGCCATTATCCGGGCGACAGAGTGGATGTTGGACTTTGCTTCTACAGGAAGTCCGACAAGGACAAGGGTGGCTACTACCCTTGCTGCAAGATGATCTTGCCGCTCCGAACCCCAGCCGTCAGCTGCGAACGTTGAGGAGGGGAAGATGAAAAATCTCGCACTCTCCCCGCTCGCAACCAACACTCAAGAAACCGTCATGGAGACGATCATGAAACCCCTGTCATACGCCAGGCGCGGCGCGCGCTGGCTGATGGCGGCCGGTATCGCGGTCGCCATGTTCACCCCTGTGGCAAGCCACGCCGAAGATGCCGTTTCGATCACTCCGGAACTGCGGCTCGACCTCGACAATTCCAAAATCGTCAATCCGAGGCCGGAGCGGGCGGTGCCCTTCTTCACCAAGAAAGGCACCCAGCGGAGCTGCGACTATGTCGTCTACTCCCTGAGCTTTGGCCTGCGCGGCGATGCGCAAGCCTTCGCCGACCTGACAGCCCTGCTGAAAACGCTCAAGATCGAGTTCAAGGACCAGCTTCCACACGGCCTTTCTATCGTCAGCGCGAATGTGTCGGGCGACGGCACGGACGCTTCGGGCGGACCATTGCCCGGCGTTTCGATCAGCACCTCGGCCGGTCCGAACGATACGGCAACGGTGTCCGATTTCCGGCTCTCCGCCGCCGATCTCGACGGCGCCGGTGCCGCCAATGAACGCGTCATCAATTTCCAGATCACCGCCAAGATCGACCATGCGGCGTTTCCTTCGCCGACCGTGATCGACAACCAGGGTGTGATCAAGGTCAGCAACGGAGCCGGCCCCGGGACCATCATCCCGTCGCAAGATCCGGGCAAGCCCGACGATGGCGACTACAAGACCGGGGCCAAGACCTCGATCAAGATCGACCTCACCAACTGTGATAAGCGGCCACCGCCTCCCGACCGGGAATGCTTCAAGGTGGAGCGCGGCACGGTCGATTGCGTGCCCGGCGGCGGCGCCTTCATCTACCATATGCCGGTCGGCCCGGAGATGGGCGGCAAATGGGTGCAGGTGTCGACGACCGCATCAGGCATCGCCATCATCCCCGACACCCAGCTGGTGCCGGCGGGCGGCGGTGTGCTCAACTGGAAGATCGTCGGTGCCTCGCCCGGCGACGTCATCCACCTCATCGTCACCGGCATCGAAACCTATGCCGGTCCGAAGGAAGGCTGGGGCCTGTGCTGCACGCAGACGATCGACATCGTCATCCCGCGTGACCTCAGATGCCCGCCCAAGGACAAGGAGCCGGACCTCAAGGTCGAGAAACGCGCCGACGTGACGCGTTGCACGATGGGCGGCGGCTGCGATTTCACCATCAAGGTCACCAATGTCGGCGCCGGGCCGTATCACGGCAAGATAGTGCTCGACGAGGTGACGCTGCCGGCCGGCTCGACACTCGATTCAGGGCCAAATCCGCCCTGGGTCTGCGTACCCGGCACCACCCCGATGATTTGCACCCATCCGGTGACCACGCTCAATCCGGGAGCCTCCGTCGACCTCAAGCTCGGTTTCAAGCCGGCCGGAGGCTGGCAAGGCAGCGTCTTGCGCAACTGCGCCACCTATAATTACGGCGCCAGCGGCAAGCCGTTTTTCGGCAGCCAGTCGAACGACCGTGGCTGCGCCTCGATCCCGATCTGCCGGCGTGGTGACCGTGACCGCGACTGCCGGCCGCCGGTCGAAAAGAAGGTCGACCTGATCCTGAAGAAGCGCGCCCGAACCGAGGTCTGCACCGCCGACGGCATCTGCACCTTCGTGATCGACATCATCAACAACGGCACATCGACCTATAACGGGCCGCTGACGGTGACCGACAGCTATCCCGGCGGCGCGCCGTCCTCCTCGACCTTCGGGCCGAGCCCGCCCTGGACATGCGGACCGAACGGACCCGGCCAGTTCCGCTGCGACAATGCCGGCATCTCGCTGCCTGCGGGCGCCTCGACGCCGATCTTCGTCAAGGCGGTCATGCCGGCCGGCTACCAGTCGGACACGGTGGAGAACTGCGCCGCGGTGAAGCCCATCCCCGGTGAAAACGATCTCACCAACAACAAGGCCTGCGCCAAGGAACGCTTCCGTCATCCCAATGGCGGCAAGTCGACCCTGCGCATCACCAAGGTGTGCAACGGTTCGCTCGCCGGTGCCGCGGTCATCTCTTGCCGAATCACCGTCATCAGCCTTGGCACCGCTGCCCCCACCGGCCCCGTGCGGGTCAACGATGCCGCCACGCTGGTGGCCGGCGGCGCGCCCGTCCAGATCCAGACCGTCACCCCTGACGGCGCTGAGTGGGCGTGCGGACCGGTTCCGGCCAATGCACTGTCATGCCAGATTCCCGGTGCCGTCATGACACCCGGAACCAGCCGCCACTTCGACGTGACGGTCTCGGCCAATGGCGCGTTCGAAAACTGCGCGCGCGGCTCCTATGGGCCGGCGCCGGGCGACGACGTCGTCTATCCCTTTGGCCAGGCCTGCGCCAAGGGCGGCGGTTCTTCGACCATCCGTGTCGAAAAGACCGGCGACCGCGAATGCAGGCTCGGCCAACCCTGCTCGTTCGAGATCGCCATCACCAATGACGGAGCGACCGCCTTTTCCCGGCCGGTCCGTATCGGCGATGCGATCGGCGTGGAGGGTCTCGGCAGGCTGGAAGGCGTTGAGATCACGTCGATCGATCCGCCCTTCGGCTGCTCGCCGGAACCGGCAACCTTGCCTGCGTCCTGCGTTGCCAACCTGACGCTCGGCGCCGGCGAAAGCCGGGTGCACCATGTCACCGTGGTCATTCCCGACGACGGTCGCCTGGGCAATCTGCAGGGCAATGTCAGCGGCCAGAACTGCGTCGGCGTGCTCTCTCCCGACACACGGGTGCAGGGCGGTGGCGACGTGCTTGGCGGCGATCAGACAAATGTGCAGGGCGATCGCGGCAAGGCCTATGCTTGCCATCCCTTCACCATCAGCCAGGAGACGAAGAAGGAATGCTCGCAAGGCTTCGTCATGAACGACGCCGGGCGCTGCGTCTGCCCGGAAGGCACCACCTTCCGCAACGGCCAGTGCACCGGCGGTGGTACCAATATTCTGCCAACGCCGCCGCCGCCGAAGCGCTGCGTGCTGCTCGAAGGCCAGATCCGCACCGAGGACGGACGTTGCGTCTGCCCACGCGGAACCGGGCTCGAGAATGGCAGATGTGTCAGGACCGACAAGCCCGAGCAGTGCACCATCCGCGGTCAGGTCCACAATGCGGATGGCGATTGTGTGTGCCCCAGGGGAACCGAGATCAGGGGCAATGCCTGCCGCCCGATCCAGCCAAAGCCTGAGCAGTGCACGATCCGTGGCCAGGTCCACGACGCCGACGGAGACTGTGTCTGCCCGAGAGGCACCGAGGTGCGCAATGGCGCCTGCCGCCCGATCCGGCCGAAGCCTGAGCAGTGCATCATCCGTGGTCAGGTTCACGACGCGGACGGAGACTGCGTCTGCCCGCAAGGGAACGAGGTCAGAAATGGCGCCTGCCGCCCGATCCGGCCAAAGCCTGACCAGTGCACCATCCGTGGCCAGGTCCACGACGCCAACGGCAATTGTGTCTGCCCGAGGGGTACCGAGGTGCGGGGCAATGCCTGCCGGCGCAAGCAGCCGACACAGGAGCAATGCGACATACGCGGCCAGGTCCACAACAAGCGCGGCGAGTGTGTCTGCCCGCGCGGCACCGAGGTGATCAACGGCGCATGCCGCAGGCAGGAGGTGGAATGCGCACCGGGCTCGCAGATGATCAATGGCCAGTGCCAGCCGATCATCAGGAGGCGCTGCCCGGAAGGCACGATCGGGCGGTATCCGAACTGCCGGCCCGTCCGCGGACAACCGTCGCTGGAGCTCAACCCCGGCCTGCTGCTGCAGCAGGTCCTGCCACGGCGCAGGCCGCAGGTCGAACAGCAGCAGGATCAGGTTCCAGACAGGATCCTGAAGCTCCAGCAGCAATAACCACCTGCTCGACACGAGACCAAAAACCCGCCGGAGCAATCCGGCGGGTTTTTCTTCGTAGCTTTGGGGCAAGCGGGAATTGGCCGCACCATGATCGCGAATAACGGCACGCACCCCAGCCTGCGCGCCGACCGCGCCTGCACCCTCGACAAGTCGGCTGTGGCGCATTAGGCAGTCGGTAGGGTGGCCAACGAGAAGGACACTCGGAAAGGCCGCATCCATGAGCAGAAAGACCCTGATTGCACCATCGGTGCTGGCATCGGATTTTTCGAGGCTCGGCGATGAGGTCGAAGCAGTTGCGGCGGCCGGCGCCGACTGGATCCATCTCGATGTTATGGATGGGCATTTCGTGCCCAACATCACCTTTGGCCCGCCGGTGATCAAGGCGATCCGCAACCGCACCAAGGCCTTCTTCGACTGCCATCTGATGATTGCCCCGGCCGATCCCTATCTGGCTGCTTTCGCCGAGGCCGGCTGTGACGGCTTGACCGTCCATGCCGAAGCCGGCCCGCATCTTGACCGGTCGCTGCAGACCATCAGGAACCTTGGCAAGAAGGCCGGTGTGTCGCTCAATCCGGCGACGCCGGAAAGCGTGGTCGAATATGTGCTCGACCGGCTCGACCTGATCCTGATCATGACCGTCAATCCGGGCTTCGGCGGTCAGGCCTTCATCCCGGCGATCGTCGACAAGGTGAAGCGGGTCAAGGCCCTCATCGGCGGCCGGCCGATCCGCATCGAGATCGACGGCGGTGTTTCAGCCGAAACCGCACCGCTGGTCACCGCTGCCGGCGCCGACGTGCTGGTGGCTGGCGCCGCCATCTTCAAAGGCCGCAGCGTCGAAGCTTATCGGCAGAACATCCAGGCGATCAGGACGGCAGCCGACGCAGCCGGTTGACCTGCGCTGTCCCCGCCTCCAGCCCGACGTGCCGGCTAAGGTTCTGGTGCCGGGCGCGGTTTTTGAAGGTCTGATGCGCAACAGCATCGGATCTGAGCGGCAGCCTGATTCGGTCTCAAGGTCCGTCGTCCATGCCCAAAGCAGACAGTTGATTTCGCGCGAATACAAAAGAACAAAAAGAACAGATTCTCCTGCGTGCATACAAAACATGTTAAGTTCCCGCAGGTTGTGGAAATGCGCGGAATTACAGCATTGAAATCCGAAATGCCGCATATTCCTTTGTGCTAAAGTACAATGACGTGATCTTCTGCTTGAGCAGGCGAATCCTCGCGCTGTATGATACAAGTACGAGACGGCGAATGCTTTCGGACTCGAATCGCTCAGGACAAGTCCTGGGAACAAGGAGTCGCTTTGACATACGGAGCTGCCAATCTGAACGACGACGCTGCCGGACCCAAGAGCACGCTTGCCACTACGGTCTATCAGCAATTGCGGGACGATCTTCTCGGTGGTGTTCTTGAGGCGGAAAGTAAGCTGCGGGTCGAATGGGTGGTCTCCAAATATGGGGCCGGCGCTTCACCTGTCCGCGAGGCTCTCAATCGCCTCGCCTCGGAAGGCCTTCTCGGCCGGCACGACCAGCGCGGCTTCTTTATCATGCCGGTCAGTGCGTCGGAACTCGAGGAGTTGACGCGCACCCGCTGCTGGCTCGAGGAGCGGGCGCTTCGCGAATCCATCGCCCACCGCACCGCCGAATGGGAAGAACAGCTCGTGCTGGCGCTGCATCGCCTGGGGCGCGCGTCACGTCTGGCGCCGCAGAATCTCTTTTCGCTCAATCCCGATTGGGAGAGGCTGCATCGCATCTTCCACAGGGTGCTGATTTCGGCCTGCCGGTCGCAATGGCTGGTGGGGTTTTGCGACCAGCTCTCCGATCATGCCTATCGCTACCGGCAAATGGCCAATGATGGCGAAGGCGTCCAGCGCGACGATTTCGGCGAGCATCGTCGGATCGCCGAATGTGCCCTGGACGGCAATGCCGACGGTGCCGTCGAGGCGTTGATCAACCACTACCGGTTGACTGCCGCCATGTGCATGAAACGCTTCGAGCAGGACGAGGAAACGAAGCAACTCGCCGGCAAACGCGCTCGGCGATAGCAGTCGTTTCCTGGCGGGCTCGTGCGCTCGTTTCTTGCTCGCAATCTGCGCCGAGCGCGGCGGGGGTGAACCGCTGCGGGCGGGCTTGACGGCGCGGCCAAGAACCGCGAATTCTCGCCGCCGAGGCATGCCGCGACAGGCGCATGCTCAGCGCCGCAGGGAAGTCTTCATGAGCAATCATCTGTTCGATGCGTTCCGGTCCCGGATGCCGGCGCCAGCGCGCTTGCTGATGGAAACCGATGATGGCCGCTCGCTCACCTATGGCGATATGCTGGCCCGCTCGGCGCAGCTTGCGCATGCGCTCTTGCAACTGGATGTCGAACCCGGTGACCGCGTTGCCGTGCAGGTCGAGAAGAGCCCGGAAGCGGTCATGCTCTATCTCGCCTGCCTGCGAGCCGGCGCCGTCTTCCTGCCGCTCAACACCGCCTACACGCTGGCCGAGCTGGAGTATTTCTTCGGCGACGCGGAACCACGCCTGGTCGTCTGCGATCCGGCAAGAGCGGCCGACATCGGCGCGCTGGCGGAAAAGACGGGCGCCGTCACCGTCACGCTCGGCCGCGACGGCCGGGGATCGCTGACCGACCAGGCCTCGCGGCTGCCGACGGATTTTCATGACGTGGCGCGCGGGTCGGATGACCTCGCGGCAATCCTCTACACGTCGGGAACCACCGGCCGTTCGAAAGGCGCCATGCTCAGCCACGAGAACCTTGCTTCGAACGCGCGCGTGCTGGTCGAGCACTGGCGTTTCACTGGAGACGACGTGCTGATCCACGCATTGCCGATCTTCCACACGCACGGCCTGTTCGTCGCCACCAACGTCGTCCTGATGGCCGGCGCCTCGATGCTGTTCGAGCAGAAGTTCGATCCGGCCCGCATCGTCTCGCTGCTGCCGCGTGCCACCGCTCTGATGGGCGTGCCGACCTTCTACGTGCGCCTGCTGCAGCAGGATGGGCTGGACCATGAGGCGGCGAAAAACATCCGTGTGTTCATTTCCGGTTCGGCGCCGCTGCTGGCCGAGACGCACAAGGCTTGGCGCGAGCGAACCGGCCACGCGATCCTCGAACGCTACGGCATGACCGAGACCAACATGAACACCTCGAACCCCTATGAGGGCGAGCGGCGCGCCGGCACCGTCGGGTTCCCCTTGCCCGGCGTCACGCTTCGCATCGCCGATCCAGACAGCGGCGCAGCGCTTGCGCGGGGCGAGGTCGGCATGATCGAGGTGAAGGGCCCAAATGTTTTCGGCGGCTATTGGCGCATGCCGGAGAAGACCAAGGCGGAATTCCGCGCCGACGGTTTTTTCATCACCGGCGATCTCGGTATGATCGACGCCGACGGCTACGTCCACATCGTCGGCCGCGGCAAGGATCTGATCATATCGGGTGGCTACAATATCTATCCGAAGGAACTCGAAAGTGAGATCGACGCGCTCGACGGGGTTAGCGAAAGCGCCGTCATCGGCGTTGCCCATCCGGATTTCGGCGAAGGCGTCACCGCCGTCGTCGTGCGGGCGCCGTCATCGCAGATCACCGGCGCCGAAATTCTCGGCTCCATCGCCGAGCGCGTGGCGAAATACAAGCACCCGAAGCGGGTGATCTTCGTCGATGAGCTGCCGCGCAACACCATGGGCAAAGTACAGAAAAACCTGCTGCGCGATACCTACAAGGACATATACGCACCATAGTTGCGCGGTGCCTGGGGCAAGGGCGCCTTACTCCTTGCGCGGCCTTTCGGCCCGACTGCCGGAGCCCCACAAGGCGCGCTTCAGCAGGTTGCGCTTGCGTGGGGCGAGGTTGATGTCGCTGACAAGCTTGGCGCCGCCCTCGCGCCGTTCGAGGGTGATCTTGCGGCTGTGGAAGGCTTCCAGCTCGGCCCGGTGCGCCACGCTGATGATGGTGACATCGGGCAATTCGCGGATCACCGTCGCCATCATGGTGTCCTGGCTCTTCTCGTCGAGCGCCGAAGTTGCTTCATCCAGCACGACGATATCGGGCCGGTGCAGCAGCAGGCGCGCGAAGGCGAGACGCTGCTTTTCACCGCCTGACAGCGTCTGGTCCCATGGCGCTTCTTCCTTGATCCTTTCGGCAAGATAGGCAAGGCCGACCTTGTCCAGGGCGGCCTTGATCTGTTTGATCGTCCACTTGTCCGCGGCCGCCGGATAGGCGACCGCGCGGCGAAGAGTACCCGAGGGGATGTATGGGCGTTGCGGCAGCATGAACAGTCGCCTGTCTGCGTGGAAATTGACGCCGCCGCCGCCCCATGGCCACAGGCCAGCAATGGCCCGCACCAGCGTCGACTTGCCCGAGCCGGATTCGCCAGCCACCAGCACACGCTCACCCGGTTCGATCGCAACCTCGGTTTCCTTGACCACCGAGGTGCCGTCGTCGAGCGTGACGGAGAGATCGTCGAGGCTGAGCATCGCACCGTCTTCGGTTTCGCCGTGCTGGATGCGTCCGAGCGCGTCGCTCTGCTCCGCACGCTCGAGTCCATCGAGCGACATCATCAGCGAGGCGATGCGCCGCGCCGAGGCGTTCCAGTCGGCCAGACGCGGGTAGTTGTCGACCAGCCATCCGAACGCGCCCTGCACGATGGCGAAGGCGGAGGCAGCCTGCATCACCTGTCCGAGCGACATCGAGCCTTCGAGGAATTTCGGCGCGCAAAGCAGGACCGGCACGACCGGCGCAAACAGGCTCGATCCCTGCGACACCAGCGCCGTGCGCATGTGCTGGCCCGTCAGCAGCGCCCATTGCCTCAGTACATGGCCGAAATTCCTGTCGATGCCACTGCGCTCCTCTTCCTCACCGCCCAGCAAGGCGATGCTCTCGCCGTTTTCGCGCACCCGCGTCAGCGTATAGCGGAATTCGGCTTCCGCCTGGTTCTTCTGCTCGGAGAGCCGGACGAAATGACGGCCGATGACCACCATCGACGTGGAGGTGATGGCGGCATAGATGACCGCGGTGATGACGAGGAAGCCGGGAATGGTCAGGTTTTCGCCGCCGATCGGCAAAGTGAGCGCGCCGCCGATCGTCCACAGCACCACGATGAAGGTCGAGGCTGACAGGAAGGCGTTGAGGACGCCGGAGATGAAATCGACGGGTGATTCGGTGGCGATCCGCAAATCCTCCGTGAGGCGGGCTTCGGGATTCGAATGGTCGCCGGCGACGAGGTTCAACTGATAGTAGCGGCCATTGGCGAGCCAGCGTGCGATGACGGCGGTGGTCAGCCAAGAACGCCAGCGGCGCTGGATTGTCATGCGCAGATAGACCTGCGCGACCACAAGGCCCGCGTTTCCAGCCACGAGCGGCAGGAATATGGCGCTGAGCCCATAGACGGTGTGGACGTTGCGTTGCTCGATGGCGTCGAAGAACGCGCGGTTCCAGACGTTGATCCCGTATTGAAAGCCGACATTGACGCAGATCAGGATCAACAGCCCGATGGTGAGCGGCCAGGCAAGCCCATCGCCGCGCCGGGCCCAGTAGCCGCGCCCGCTGATCCAGAAACGCCGTAGCAGGTATTTCCTGCGCGCCTGCTCGGCCTCTTCGGGCGTCAGTTGTGGATCGGGCTCGACAGCCTCCGGCGGCGGCCCCGGCTGGCCGTCGACCTCCGGCGTAGCTTCGGCAGCCGACAGCTTTTTTTCGCGCAAATCCTCGTGGCGCGGCCTCTGGTCACGCGGCGCTTGCTGTCGCGGCTTCAAGGCACCGCGCGGTTTGATGCCGTCGGCCTGTTTCAATTTGGGTTTCGCCTCGGACATACGCTCCGACAACGACCTCAAAATCAAAAGGTTTCATGACGTCAGCCGACTTGAACCTGAAATCAACGCGTAGTGTCGGAACCGGCCGTGAAAACCTTTTCGCCGCCGATCCAGACGCCCTTGGTGTCGAGATCGTCCGACAGCGCGACAATATCCGCAGCCGTGCCGTTGGCGAATCGGCCAAGGCGATGCGACTGGCCGATTGCTTGCGCCGGATAGAGTGAGGCCATGCGCAAGGCCTCGGAAAGCTCGACTCCCACGACGCGGTGGATGAAACGAACGGCCGAGATCATATCGAGATCGGCGCCCGCCAGTGTTCCATCGGCGAGCCTCAGGCTGCCATCCCTTCGATAGATGGTGCGGCCGTTGAGCGTGAACGACGTCATGTCGGTGCCGATTGTCGCCATGGCGTCGGTGACCAGCACGATCCTGGCCGGTCCCTGCTTGGCGCGCAGCGCGATCTTGATGGTGGCCGGATCGACATGGATGCCGTCGGCGATGAGACCGGCCGACAAGGTGCCGATGTCGATGGCGGCGCCGACCAGTCCGGGCTCGCGATTGCCGATCTGGCTCATCGCATTGAACAGATGGGTGACCATCGAGGCGCCGGCCGCGGCAAAGGCGCTGGCGGTGGCATAGCCGGTATCGGAATGGCCAAGGCTGACGATGATGCCTGCCCTGGCGAGTGCCGCGACGCGCGCCGGCTCGACGGATTCAGGGGCAATGGTGGTGAGCAGCACCGGTAGTTTTTGCCGCGCGGCGATCAGCATCGCCTGGTCGGCATCCGTCATCGGCCGGATCAGCGCCGGATCATGCGCGCCCTTGCGGATGATCGACAGATGCGGGCCTTCGAGATGCAGCCCGAGAAACCCAGGCACCTTCTGGCGCGCCGCTGCCTCGCCGGCGGCGACAGCGGCGGCCGTGATTGCAGGCGTGTCGGTGATCAGCGTCGGCAGCAGCGCCGTCGTGCCGAAGGGCGCGTGCGCGCGGCAGATGGTTTCGATCGAGGCGACATCGGGATGGTCGTTGAGCATGACGCCGCCGCCGCCATTGACCTGCACATCCACAAAGCCCGGCGTCAGCGTACCGCCGCCGGTGTCAACGACGCGGATATCCGAGGGGATAGCGCCGGCGGGCAAAATGGCCTCGACGAGACTGTCGCACACGACAAGTGCGTGGCCTTCATGCCAGTCGTCGCCGTCGAAAATCCGGGCGCCAGTCAGGGCAAAGCGATCGCTCATACTGTCTCCGTCACCTTGCGAAGATTGCGCGGCGTGTCCGGGTCGAGACCGCGATGGCGGGCAAAGGCCTCGACGAACATGTAGAAGGAGACGATCAGCGTCAGCGGGTCAGTCAGCGGGTGACCGGTGGCGACATGCGGCAGGCGCACGGCTCGTTTGGCAAGCGCGGAGGTGACGAACACCGGCGCGCCCTTGGCCGCCAGGCTGTCGGCGGCCTCGGCAATGGACGGCTCGGAGGCGTCGCGCGCGGCCAGCGCCAGCACCGGAAAGTCGGGGCCGATCAGCGCCAGCGGGCCGTGCATGACTTCGGCGGCGCTGTAGGCCTCGGCATGCATGCCACAGGTCTCTTTGAATTTCAGCGCTGCTTCATTGGCCATCGCCGCCGACGGTCCGCGGCCGAGGATGAACAGCGACTTCTGCTTCTCGATCGTCTCAGAGAGCACGCTCATCCAGTCGCAGGCGATCGCCTTGCCGAAATGCTCCGGCAGGCGGGCAAGCGCCGCCAGCAGCGCATCGTCGCCGGTGGCATGCGCCATCAGAGCGAGGCCGGCGACGGCCGAATTGATGAAGGTCTTGGTCGCCGCCACGCTGCGCTCGGGGCCGGCCAGGATATCGATCGCATAGTCCGAAGCACGCGCCAGCGGCGAATCGGCGGTGTTGGTGATGGCGACGGTCAGCGCGCCCCCCGCCCGCGCGGTTTCGGCCATGGCGACGATATCGGGGCTCTTGCCCGACTGCGAGATCGCCAGGCAGGCCGAGCCGGCAAGCCTGAGCTTGCGGCCATAGATGGAGGCGATCGACGGGCCGACCGATGCCACGGCCAGGCCCGCGGTCAGCTCGACGGCATATTTCATGAAGGTGGCGGCATGGTCGGACGAGCCGCGTGCCACGGTGACGACGAACTGCGGGTCGCGCTCGCGGATGCCGCGCCCGGCCTCGGCCAGCACGGCGCCGGAGCCGTCGAGCAGGCGGGCGACGGCCTGCGGGACCTCCTCGATCTCGCGCCGCATATGGGTCATTTCTGCCGACATGGTCGGCTCTGTCGTGCTCATGGTCGGCCCTCTTCGCTCGGCCCTGTCAGCCGCAGTTCGGCGACGAAATCATAGGCGTCGCCCCGGTAGATGGAGCGGGTGAATTCGATCACCTTGCCGCTCGCCAGATAGGAAATGCGTTCGATGTGCAGGCCGGCAATACCTGGCGGCACTTCGAGCAGGCGCGCGTCGCTGTCGCCGAGATTGGCGGCGGAGATGCGCTGCACGGCGCGCACCGGCCGATTGCCGGTCAATTCCAGCGCGGCGTAGAGCGAGGAACCTATATCGGCCGGGTCGGGCAACACGCTGGCCGACAGCGAGGCGCGTTCGATGGCCAGCGGCGTGTCGTTGGCGATACGCAGGCGCGCCACCCGCGCCACCAGTTCGCTCGACGACAGGCCGAGCACCATCATCTCGTCCGGCGAAGGTGCGTAAAGGCCGCGGTCGAGCCATGCCGAACGCACCGCCATACCACGCCGCGCCATGTCCTCGGTAAACGAGGTCAGCCGCGACAGCGACTGTTCGACACGCTCCATGCGCGGCGCCACGAAGGTACCGGAGCCGTGGCGCTGCACAAGGATGCCGCCCTTGACCAGGTCCTGCACCGCCTTGCGCACGGTGACCCGCGAAATATCGGCCTTGGTGGCGATGTCGCGTTCGGAGGGCAGCGCGTCGCCCGGCCCGATCAGGCCGCGATTGACCGCGTCCTCGATGCTCTTGCGCAGCTGCAGATAAAGCGGCGCGCCGCTTTGCGCCTGATGTTTCAGCGTAGCGAAGATCTGGTCGGCGGCCTCGCTCATCGAGTTGCCTCCGCGTGTCCGGCGAAAAGGCGGACCGCCATCTGCACCGCGCCGCCCAGCGCGTCGTCGAGCGGCGGCTTCAGCAGCGCCCGGTAGCGGGCAGACAGGCGCGGCGCGTAGAGCGGCGCCAGCCCGCCGAGCAGGCACAGCGGCGCGTCGTCGGCGAGATCGAGCGCACCGAGCGAGGCTTCGACATCGGCGACCACCCTGTCGAGAATCCAGTTGGCGACGCTGTCGCCCTTCTCGGCGTGTTCGAACACCTTGGGTGCGAAGCCGCCGAAATCGCCGGGCTTGGCATTGGTGGTGAATTCGACGACGTCCTCCGGGTTGTTGCGGAAGACGGCCAGCATGCTCTGCGTCAGCGGCGAGCCCGCGCGGACGCCGTCATAGGCAAGCAGTGTCTGTTCGAGCAGGTCGCGGCCGATACGGGCGCCGCTGCCCTGGTCGCCAACCTGGAAGCCCCAGCCGCCGATAGCGCGCGATTTGCCTTGTCTGCGCGCCATATAGGCGGTGCCGGTGCCGAGGATCGCCATGGCGCCGTCACCGGAGCCGACAGCGCCTTCCAGTGCGATCTCGGCGTCGGTCTCGACGCGGCTGATGCTGAACGGCAGGATCGCTTCGAGCTGCTGCCGGTAGGTGCCGACATTGGCGCCGGCAAGGCCGAGAATTGCGGGCGTTCGCGGGATCAGTTCCGGATCCTGCCCGGCGGCAAGAAACGCCTGCCGTGCGGCCTCGACGATGTTCGAGCGGGCGCCGGTCAGGTCGGTGCGGATGTTGGCGGCGCCGCTTTTGGCGCGGCCGATCACCGTGCCGTCCACCGTTGCCAGGGCGGCCCTGCAGCTGGTGCCGCCGCCATCGATTCCGAGCACGAAATTCACGTGATTTCTCCTCCGGGCGGATAATACCAATAAAATACCAATAGCCAAGGGTTAATTTCCGTTTCAAAAAGATTAAGCCGTATTTTATTGAAAAATCTGCGTATTTCGTCGGCTCCGCGATTCACGGCCAGCGAATTCGTTAATGCGTGTGGACAAGTGGTATTTTTTTGGTATTGTTCTGGTATTGGAGGAACCGGGATGGCCGAAACGCGCACCGAAGCGCTTCACAAAAATGCCGAGGGGCTGGATATCCAGCCTCCGGACGCCATCCTTTCCTATTTGGCCGATGCGCAGATCGAAGCCGCCAAGGTCGTGCGGCATGCCATTCCATCCATCGCCAGGGCGGCCGAGATCATCGCCGGCAGGCTGAAGAGCGGCGGCAAGCTTGCCTACGCCGCGGCCGGCAGCTCAGGCCTGATGGCGCTGGCCGATGCGCTGGAGCTGCCGGGCACCTTCGGCATTCACCGCGACCGCATCGCCATCCTGATCGCCGGCGGCGACGACGCTTTCCGCACGCTGGCCGGCGGGCCGGAAGACGATACCGAGGAGGCCGCGGCGGCGGTCGCCGAGGCCGGCCTCGGCAAGGGCGACTGCCTGATCGCCATTTCCGCCAGCGGCACGACGCCCTATGCCGTGCGGGCCATCGAGGAGGCGGCGCGCCGCGGCGCTGCCACAATCGGCATCGCCAACAACAGGGACTCTGCGCTGCTGCGCCAGGCACAAACCGCCATCCTGCTCGAAACGCCGCCGGAACTAATCGCCGGCTCCACGCGCATGGGCGCCGGCACTGCCCAGAAGATCGCGCTCAACATGCTGTCGACGCTGACCGCCATCCATCTCGGCCATGTCCATGACGGCTACATGGTCAATCTCATGGCCGACAACATCAAGCTGCGCGACCGCGCGGCGCGTATCGTCGCCGCCATCAGCGGGCGCGGCACGGACGAAGCGGCCCGCCTGCTCGAAAAGAGCGGCGGCGCGGGCAAGACCGCCATTCTGCTCGCCGCGGGCGCCGACAGCACTGACGCGGCGCAGAAGATACTGGAAGAGGCCGGCCAGAAGTTGCGGCCGGCCCTTTCCGCTATAGAGGGGAGCAAGGGCTCAAAAGCCTCTGTTCTCATCAAAACCGAACCTGAAAAAGGTCAACAGGGAGACTGAGCATGACAACGAAACTACTGACGGCACTGCTTTTGGGCACCAGCATTCTCGGCTCGGCCGGGGTTGCCTATGCCGACGACGTAACGCTCAACATCGAAAGCTGGCGCGGCGACGATCTTGCCATCTGGAAAGACAAGCTGATCCCGGCTTTCGAAGCCAAGAATCCCGGCATCAAGGTGGTGTTCGCGCCGTCGGCTCCGACCGAATATGACGCGGCCCTCGGCGCCAAGCTCGCCGCCGGCTCGGCGGGCGACCTGATCACCTGCCGCCCGTTCGACAAGTCGCTCGAGCTGTTCAAGAAGGGCAACCTTGCCGACCTCTCGGCGCTGCCCGGCATGGAGAACTTCTCGCCCGTGGCAAAGTCCGCCTGGCAGACCGACGACGGCAAGGCGAGCTTCTGCGTGCCGATGGCCTCGGTCATCCACGGCTTCATCTACAACAAGGACGCCTTCGACAAGCTCGGCATCAAGGTGCCGGAGACCCGCGACGAGTTCTTCGCCGCGCTCGACAAGATCAAGGCCGACGGCACCTACATCCCGATGGCGATGGGCACCAAGGATCTCTGGGAAGCCGCGACCATGGGCTACCAGAACATCGGCCCCAACTACTGGAAGGGCGAGGACGGCCGCGCGGCGCTGATCAAGGGCGATCAGAAGCTGACCGACAAGGACTGGGTCGCGCCGTATGAGGAACTGGCCAAGTGGAAGCCCTATCTCGGCGACGGCTTCGAGGCACAGACCTATCCGGACAGCCAGAACCTGTTCACGCTCGGCCGCGCCGCCATCTACCCGGCCGGCTCGTGGGAAATCGGCCTGTTCAACACCCAGGCGCAGTTCAAGATGGGCGCCTTCCCGCCGCCGGTCGAGAAGGCCGGCGACACCTGCTACATATCAGACCATACCGATATCGGCATGGGCCTGAATGCGGCTTCGAAGAACGCCGATGCAGCCAAGACCTTCCTGTCCTGGGTCGCCTCGCCCGACTTCGCCACCATCTACGCCAACGCACTGCCGGGCTTCTTCAGCCTGAACTCCTCGCCGGTGAAGATGGAAGACCCGCTGGCGCAGGAATTCGTCTCCTGGCGCGGCAAGTGCAAGTCGACCATCCGCTCGACCTACCAGATCCTGTCGCGTGGTACGCCGAACCTCGAGAATGAGACCTGGGTTGAATCGGCCAACGTCATTAACGGCACCGATACGCCGGAAGCCGCGGCCAAGAAGCTGCAGACCGGTCTCGACAGCTGGTATCATCCGGCCAAGTAAGAGCTCAGGCAACGGAGCCGGCCGGGCGTGCCTGGCCGGTTCCGGACTACCTCATTCAGAGTTCGCCTATTTAGCTATTTAGATAGCGATTGTCGGCACCGCCTCCCGGCCTTACCCTCTCTTTTTGGGGAAGGCTAGCTGATCAGTCGCAGGCCTTTGTTCTTGCCGCATCGGGCAGGAATGTTCGGGCCGTGGCATCGAGGCATCATCTAGATCGATACCCTTTGGAACCGAGAGACGGCGGGGACCGAACTCATGGCCGCAGATATCAGACCGAAAAGACCGTTCCGCTGGCATATAGGCGTCTTCCTGGCGCCGGCGGTGCTCGTCTACACGGCAATCATGATCCTGCCGCTCGCTGGCACGCTGCAGCTCTCGCTGTTCCGCAACATCGAGCAGCACCAGGTCTTCGTCGGGCTGGAAAACTTCCGCATGCTGTTCGGCGATCCCAACTGGTCGGTGGGTTTCTGGAACGCGCTGAGGAACAATGTCTGGTTCTTCATCATCCACATGATCGTGCAGAACCCGATCGGCGTCATGCTGGCCGCGCTTCTGTCCAGCCCGAGACTGAGGTTCGCGGCCTTCTACCGCACGGCGATCTTCGTGCCGACCATCCTGTCCTTCGTCATCGTCGGTTTCGCCTGGAAGCTGATCCTGTCCCCGCTGTGGGGCGTGGCGCCGCATCTGATGGATCTCGTCGGCCTGAAAAGCCTGTTCACGCCATGGCTCGGCAAGGAGCGATATGCGCTCACCGCACTCAGCCTGATTTCGGTGTGGCAGTTCGTCGGCATCCCGATGATGCTGATCTACGCTGCCCTGCTGTCGATCCCCGAAGAGGTGATCGAGGCCGCCGAATGCGATGGCATCACCGGTCTGGCGCAGTTCTGGAAGATCAAGCTGCCGCTGATCCTGCCGTCGATCGGCATCATCTCGATCCTCACCTTCGTCGGCAATTTCAACGCCTTCGACCTGATCTACACCGCGCAAGGCGCGCTCGCCGGGCCGAACTATTCGACCGATATTCTCGGCACTTTCCTCTACCGCGCCTTCTTCGGCTTCCAGCTGCAGGTCGGCGACCCCAATATGGGCGCGGCGATCGCCACGATGATGTTCCTGATCATCCTCGGCGGCGTCTGCGTCTACCTCTTCCTCGTGCAGACGCGCCTGCGTCGCTACCAGTTCTGAGGGGCAAGAGATGAGCACTGCCACCCGTTCCGTGCCCCGCACCATCGGCGCCCACGCGATCCTGCTGACCTACACGGTGATCGCGCTGTTTCCGGTGATCCTCGTCATCATGAATTCGTTTAAATCCCGCGCCGGCATCTTCGGCGCGCCGCTGACGCCGCCGACGCCGAAAACCTTCGACCTGATCGGCTACACGACCGTCATCGGCCAGGGCGACTTCATCCACTATTTCCAGAACAGCCTCGTCGTCACCGTCGCCTCGCTGTTCTTCGTGCTCTTGTTCGGCGCCATGGCGGCCTTCGCCCTGTCGGAATACCGCTTTCGCGGCAATTCGCTGATGGGGCTCTATCTGGCGCTCGGCATCATGATCCCGATCCGGCTGGGCACCGTCGCCATCCTGCAATTGATGGTGGCGAGCGGGCTGGTCAACACGCTGACGGCGCTGATCCTGGTCTACACCGCGCAAGGCCTGCCGCTTGCCGTCTTCATCCTGTCGGAGTTCATGAAGCAGGTGTCGGACGATCTGAAGAATGCCGGCCGCATCGACGGCCTGTCCGAATACACCATCTTCTTCCGGCTGGTGCTGCCGCTGGTCAGGCCTTCGATGGCGACCGTCGCCGTCTTCACCATGATCCCGATCTGGAACGATCTGTGGTTCCCGCTGATCCTGGCGCCGTCGGAGGAAACCAAGACCGTGACGCTCGGCGCGCAGCTCTTCCTCGGCCAGTTCGTCACCAACTGGAACGCCATCCTGGCGGCGCTGTCGCTGGCGATCATGCCGGTGCTGATCCTCTACGTCATCTTCTCGCGGCAGTTGATCCGCGGTATCACCTCCGGAGCGGTGAAGTGAGCGGCGGGGAAGAGGCTATCGTACAGGCCCTCGTCGAGACAGCGAGCCACTATGGATTCCGGGGCGTTCGCGCCAGAAATTTCTACCGAGAGTGGCCGGAGACGATCTGTGTGCTGAACCTTCAGAAGTCTTCCTGGGGTCCGCAATTCTATATCAACGCTGCTGTCTGGTTTGTGCGGCTTGGGCCGGAGCGCCGGCCGAAGGAATACAATTGTCACATTCGTTGGCGCGTCAATTCCCAGATGGAAGACGAGCAGTCGAAAGCGTTCGAGCAGGCGCTCAACCTTGAGCATCCCTTGCCTGATGATCAGAGGCTTTCACTGATCAAGGACGGAGTTGATGCCTATGGCTTTCGACTTTTGTCCCGGTGTGACAGCGAAGAAGCAGCCCTGCGGGTCGCAGATGAATGTGAGCCACAGGTGATGGTGGCTCTCGCAGCCCGCAGTCAAGAAAAGGCGAATTGAAATGGCCCAACCTCTTCGCGTCGTCGTCGCTGGGCTTGGCAATATGGGTCGCAGCCATGCGCTGGCCTACCATACCAATCCAGGTTTCCAGATCGCGGCGCTGATCAATCGCTCCGACGTGCCGTTGCCGGAAGGGCTGTCGGGTTACGGCATCAGGCGCTCCTTCGATGAGGCATTGCGCGAGGAAAAGCCCGATGTCGCCTGCATCGCCACCTATTCCGACAGCCATGCCGACTATGCGGTGAAGGCGTTCGAGGCCGGTTGCCACGTCTTCGTCGAGAAGCCGCTGGCAACGACGGTGGCCGACGCCAGGCGCGTCGTCGCGGCGGCGAAGGCCAACGGCAGGAAGCTGGTGATCGGCTACATCCTGCGCCATCACCCGTCCTGGATCAGATTGATCGCCGAAGCGCGCAAGCTCGGCGGTCCCTATGTCTTCCGCATGAACCTCAACCAGCAATCCTCGGGCCACACCTGGGAGACGCACAAGCAGTTGATGCAGACGACCTCGCCGATCGTCGATTGCGGCGTGCACTATCTCGACGTCATGCTGCAGATCACCGATGCGAAGCCCGTGGAAGTGCGCGGCATGGGCGTGCGGCTGAGCGACGAGGTCGCGCCCTCGATGTACAATTACGGCCATTTGCAGGTGCTGTTCGACGACGGTTCGGTCGGCTGGTACGAGGCCGGCTGGGGGCCAATGATTTCGGAAACCGCCTTCTTCGTGAAGGACGTGATCTCGCCCAATGGCTGCGTGTCGATCGTCATGAAGGAAGGTGTGAAGTCGGATGACATCGACACCCACACCAAGACCTCCACCATCCGGCTGCACAATGCGGCGACCGGCGCGGACGGCAAGTTTCTCAAGGCCGACGAGATGCTGTCGATGGCAGGCGAACCCGGCCATCAGGACCTCTGCGACCTCGAACAGGCCTTCGTGCTGAAGGCGATCCGCGAGGATCTCGATCTCACCAAACATATGGACGACGCGGTCAAGTCGCTCGCCGTCTGCCTTGCAGCTGACGAGAGCGTGCGCAGTGGCGCCGCCGTCAAACTCTAGAACAGGGACGAAGCCGTGGGCTCGCTGAACATCGAGAACGTGAAGAAGGCCTTTGGGCCGGTCGAGGTGCTGAAGGGCATCAACCTCGAAGTGAACGACGGCGAGTTCGTTGTCTTCGTCGGCCCCTCCGGTTGCGGCAAGTCGACCTTGCTCAGGGTCATTGCCGGACTGGAGGACTCGACCTCGGGCCGCGTCGTCATCGATGGCGCGGACGTCTCGGCCACGCCGCCGGCCAAGCGCGGCATCGCCATGGTGTTCCAGACTTATGCGCTCTACCCGCATCTGACGGTGAAGAACAATATGGGCCTTGGCCTCAAGCAGGCCGGCACGCCGGCCCCGGAGATCGAGCGCCGCATTGGCATCGCCTCGTCGATGCTGTCGCTGGAACCCTATCTCGAAAGGCGGCCAGCCGAACTGTCCGGCGGCCAGCGCCAGCGTGTCGCGATCGGCCGCGCCGTGGTGCGCGAGCCCAAGCTTTTTCTCTTCGACGAGCCATTGTCGAACCTTGATGCCGCACTGCGCGTCAACACGCGGCTGGAGATCGCGCAGCTGCACCGCCGGCTGAAGGCGACGATGATCTACGTCACCCACGACCAGGTCGAGGCGATGACGCTTGCCGACAAGATCGTGGTGCTCAACGCAGGGAAAATCGAGCAGATTGGTGGCCCGATGGAGCTCTACAATTCGCCGGCAAATGAGTTCGTCGCCGGCTTCATCGGCTCACCGAAGATGAATTTCGTCGACGGTGCCAGGCTCGGCGAAACCGCCAAGACCATCGGCGTGCGGCCGGAACATTTGACCGTCGATCCGAAGTCCGGCGCCTGGAAGGGAACGGTCGTTCACGCCGAACATCTCGGCGCCGACACCAACCTTTATCTCGATTGCGAGAAGGCCGGTCTGATTACCGTGCGGATTTTTGGTGTTTATGATGCAGAGCCAGGGGCGACGCTTTATGCGACGCCGGAGCCGGGGAAGACGTATCGGTTTGGCGCGGATGGGAAGGTGTTGAAGTAGATACACCGACGCTCCTTTCCTCTCCCTCCGGAGGGGGGAGAGGTGGCGCCGCGAAGCGGCGACGGAGCGGGGGAAGCCGGTGCCCCGAGCACAGTCGCCGAAAAGCAAGCACGACCCAGTGAGCGCCTAGTCTCTCGCCGAGCAGTCGACCCCCACTCCGTCGAGCTTCGCTCGACACCTCTCCCCCGATCGACGGGGTAGAGGAAGGGCGCCAAGCCGTCTTCGCTCCTTCAGGAGCCCACAAGAGCAGAAGGTAAGAGCTCCTGCCTAAACGTCCGCCTTGAACGTCTGCTTCTGCTGGCCCAGGCCCTCGATGCCCAGCTCCACCACATCGCCGGCCTTCAGGAACACCGGCGGCTTCATGCCGAGGCCGACGCCGGGCGGTGTGCCGGTGGAGATGATGTCGCCGGGGTGCAGCGACATGAACTGGCTGAGATAGGACACCAGATATTTGACGCCATAGACCATGGTCTTGGTCGAGCCATTCTGCATCGTCTTGCCGTTGACGGTCAGCCACATTTTGAGGTTCTGCGGATCGGCGACCTCGTCCTTGGTCACCAGCCATGGGCCGGTCGGGCCGAACGTGTCGCAGCTCTTGCCCTTGGTCCACTGGCCCTGCCGCTCGGCCTGGAAGGCGCGTTCGGAGACGTCGTGGGCAACGCTATAGCCGGCGACATAGTCGAGCGCATCGGCCTCGCTGACATATTTGGCGGTTTTGCCGATGACCACGGCCAGCTCGACTTCCCAGTCGGTCTTCTCCGAGCCGCGCGGGATCAGCACGTCGTCATCCGGCCCGACAATGGCCGAGCTTGCCTTCATGAAGATGATCGGCTCCGGCGGCACGGTGGCGCCGGTCTCGGCGGCGTGGTCGGAATAGTTGAGGCCGATGCAGATGAACTTGCCGGTGCCGGCAACGCAGGCGCCGAGGCGCGGGCTGCCGGAAACCGCCGGCAGCGACTTCGGATCGAGCTTGGCGAGTGCTGCCAACGATGCCGGATCGAGTGCCTTGCCGCCGATATCGGTGACGTGAGCGGAGAGATCACGGATCGTTCCATCCGCATCGAGCAGGCCGGGACGTTCGCTTCCCACCTCGCCATAGCGCAGCAGTTTCATCTAAATCCTTCTCCTGATTGCGGCCTCGCGGCCTTTTGCAAACTTTCCGCCAAGGCGATTGCTCCTTCAAGGAACCGGCGGACCGTACCCACCGACCTGACTACGGACAAGCGCGATCGCCATACAAGATAGCCGGCGCGCGGGATTTTCAGACTGTTCGATCCCCTGTTGAACGCCGGCAACGGGCCAGATCGTCCGGCTCGCGCAAGATTTCCGCAGTCAGATCGACCAGCCGCCGTCGATATTGTAGGCCTGCCCTGACGTATAGGTGGCGCCGGCCAGATAGACGGCGAGATCCGCTATCTCCTCCGGCGTGCCGAGCCGGCCCATCGGCTGGCGGGCGATGAAGGCGGCGCGGGCGGCATCGTAGTCGCCTTGCGCGTGCATGCGGTCCTGCAGCGACGGGCTCTCGACCGTGCCGGGGCAGATGGCGTTGCAGCGTATGCCCTTGCCGACATAGTCGGCGGCGATCGCCTTGGTCAGGCCGATGACCGCGGCCTTGGTCAGGCCATAGACGAAGCGGTTGGGCACGCCCTTGGTCGAACTGGCCAGCGAGGCCATGTTGATGATCGAACCGTCGCCGCGTTCCAGCATGCCGGGCAGCACGGCCCGGCTGGTGCGGATCATGGCGCGCACATTGAGGTTCAGCGCGAAATCGAGATCGGCGTCCTTCATCTCCAGGATCGAGCCCGCATGGACGAAGCCGGCGCAATTGAACAGCACGTCGACGACACCGATCTCGGCAAAGGCGGCGTTGACGGCTTCGTCGTTGAGCACGTCCAGCTTGCGGGTCTTGATCCCTGGCGTCTTGGCGAGTTCCGCCAGCAGGGCCTCGTTGATGTCGGTGGCGTAGACGATGGCGCCAGCTTTTGCGAAGGCCAGTGCGCTCGCCTTGCCGATGCCTTGCGCCGCTGCCGTGACGACAACGACCTTGCCTGCCAGATCCGCCATACTGTTCTCCTCGTCCGCTTGGGTCATCCGCATTTACTGGCGGCTGGCCAAGGCGTCATGTGCCAGTCGCGCGCGATCATGCGGCCTGCGCCGTTGCCGGTTCACAGATAAAGATGTTTTTTCTCGTTAAAGAACATCTGTCCGGGCGTCAAGCCCGAACGCGATCACCGTCGCAATAGCCCTCTGGGCTCAATCGCCGTAAGGCACCCAGACATTCTTGACCTCGACGGCGCGGCGCAGGAAAGCATCGCCGGCGGCTTCGTCGGATGCCCAGTCGAGGCTGCGGCCATTGCCGCTCCATACGCGCTTGAGGTTGCCGATGGACTCTGCCTCCGCCTTGGCGCAGGTCTCTGCGTCGGCGAACACCCACAGCCCGTCGACATCGTCATGCTTGGCCAGCACGCCGGCGAGTTCGGCGCTGCGACCGGTGACGATGTTGATGGCGCCTGAGGGAATGTCGGAATATTCGATGACCTGGTAGAGATCGGTCGCCAGCAGCGGATAGCGCTCCGAAGGCACCGCGACCACGGTGTTGCCCATGGCCAGAGCCGGTGCGACCAGCGAGATCAGGCTAAGCAGCGGCGAGGCATCAGGTGCTACGATGCCGACGACGCCGACCGGCTCGTGAAGCGCCAGGGTCACGGCACGTGCCGGCGGCTGGTGCACGCGGCCGTCGAACTTGTCGGCCAGACCGGCATAGAGGAACAGCCGTTCGATGGATTGTTCCACTTCTTCCCGCGCGGCCTTGGCGGTCGCACCCGTAAGCTCGGTGAGGCGGGCAGCAAACTCGGTCGCGCGGCCCGAGAGATTTTCGGCCAGATAGTAGAGCACTTGGGACCTGTTATAGGCGGTTGCCTCGGGCCAGCCCTTGCAGGCGCTGGCGGCGGAGACGGCATCGCGGATATCCTTGCGGCTGCCGAGCCCAACTTCGCCGGCAAGCTTGCCCTTGGCGGTGGCGATGGCGAGTGAATAATTGCCGTCCGGCCGTACCTGCTTGCCGCCGATGAACAGTTTTGCCGTGCGATCAATCGTGTCGCCGTCAGCCTGCTCGACTGGCTGTGCGGAGATCGTCGCCGGCTTGATGACCGGGCCGAGCGGCAATTTTGCCGTGAGATATTCGAACATGCCTTCGCGCCCGCCTTCGCGGCCGAATCCGCTCTCGCGGTAGCCACCAAAACCACAGGAAGCGTCGAACATGTTGGTGCCGTTGACCCAGACCACGCCGGCCTTCAATTGCGGTGCGACGTGCAGGGCAAGGTTGACGTTCTCGCTCCACACCGAGGCGGCGAGGCCATAGCGCGTGTTGTTGGCGAGTTCGATCGCTTCCTCAGTGTTGCGGAAGGTCATGGTGGCCAGCACCGGACCGAACACCTCTTCCTGTGCGAGAATATTAGCCGGCGAAACACCTGTGGCGAGCGTCGGCAGATGGTAATAGCCGGAAGACGGCAGCGCCGCATCCGGCTGCCAGCAGACGGCGCCCTGTCTGGCGCCTTCGGCAACCAGGCCCTTGACGCGGTCAAGCTGTGTCAAGTCGACCAGCGGGCCGATATCGGTGTTCTTGTCGAGCGGGCTGCCGACGCGCAGCCGGCTCATCCGCGTCTTGACCTTGGCGATCAGGGCGTCGGCTATGCCTTCCTGCACCAAGAGCCGCGAACCGGCGCAGCAGACCTGGCCCTGGTTGAACCAGATGCCGTCGACCAAGCCTTCGACCGCGCTGTCGAGATCGGCATCCTCGAAGACGATGAAGGCCGATTTGCCGCCGAGCTCGAGCGACAGTTTCTTGCCCGAGCCGGCGGTTGCCTTGCGGATGATCTTGCCGACCTCGGAAGAACCGGTGAAGGCGATCTTCTGGATGCCGGGATGGTTGACGATGGCCACGCCGGCCTCAGGGCCGCCCTGCACGATGTTGACGACGCCTTTCGGCACGCCGACGCGTTCGCAAATCTCGGCGAACAGGATAGCGGTCAGCGGCGTGAACTCGGCCGGCTTCAGCACCACGGTGCAGCCGGCGGCGAGCGCCGGCGCGATCTTCCAGGCCAGCATCAGCAGCGGAAAATTCCAGGGGATGATCTGGCCGACGACGCCGACGCCCTTGTGGCCGGGGAAATCCCTGTCCAGCGCCTGCGCCCAGCCGGCATGGTGGATGA